>NZ_JBKJOQ010000088.1:0-14468 GCF_046595475.1 Rhizobacter sp. | reverse complement strand
CGTCCATTGGCCGATGGCCGCATCAATCTCGTCCACACGCTTGACCCGACCCGCGTTGTCGCAAAGCGCAGGGTCACTGCCCAGGTCAGCGCGGCCGATCGCCGTCATCAGCCGCTTGAAGATGCTGTCGCCATTGCCGGCGATCAACGCATAGCCACCGTCGTTGCAGCGATACGCATTGCTCGGCGCAATGCCCGGCAGCGCACTGCCGGCAGCTTCACGCACTGCACCAAACGCGCTGTACTCGGGCAACAGGCTTTCCATGCAGTTGAAGACGGCTTCGTACAGCGCGACGTCGATCACCTGCCCGCGCCCTTTGGGCGTGGTCGGTGACGCGGAGTTGTGGCGGTGGTGCAGCGCCATCAGGATGCCGATGACCCCGTGCAATGACGCCAGCGTGTCGCCGATGCTCACCCCCACCCGCACCGGCACACGGCCTGGCTCGCCAGTCAGGTGGCGCAGGCCGCCCATGGCCTCGGCCACCACGCCGAAGCCGGGGCGATCTTTGTACGGCCCGGTTTGGCCATAGCCGCTGATGCGCAACATGATCAGGCCCGGGTTGTCGCGCGCCAGCTCGTCGTAGCCCAGGCCCCAGGCTTCCATCACGCCGGGTTTGAAGTTCTCCACCAGCACGTCGCACTCGTTGGCCAGCCGCCGCACGATGTCGCGTGCTTCGGGCTGCTTCAGGTCGAGCGCCACACTCTTTTTGTTGCGCGACTGCACCTGCCACCACACGCTGGTGCCGTTGTGCAGCAGCCGCCACTGGCGCAGCGGGTCGCCACTGCCGGGCGGTTCGATCTTGATGACCTCGGCGCCGAAGTCGGCCAATGTTTTGGCAGCGAAGGGGCCGGCGATCAACTGGCCCAGCTCCAGTACCTTGAGGCCCGACAGCGGGCCGTTCACAGCCTGTGCAGCATTCACGGCAGAGGTGGCTTGAGGCGGCATGGCGCGCTGCTTGCCGAACGGGCGCTACGCCGCCCGTTGTTCGATGCTGTAGTTGGCGCCGTCGTACTGCCCGAGCACCTCAATCAGATAAGGCATCACCGCCTGCATCTCGTCGTGCAGTGTGTACGGCGGGTTGATGATGAACACGCCGCTGCCCGCCAGGCCAAAGCCTTGCTGGTCGGGCTGCTGTGTCGTCATGCGCACATGCAAGAAGCCTTTGGGCGCGACGGCCTCCAGCCGCCGCGGCAACTGCGCCGCTTCGACCTTGCTGACCTGCGGGTACCAGACCATGTACACACCTTCGGCAAAACGCAGCAGCGCTTCGCGCAGCGCGGCGATCACACGCGGGTAGTCGCCATGGCCTTCGTACGACGGGTCCATCAGCACCACGCCACGGCGTGACGAGGGCGGCACCTGGCCTTTGAGCCCCTCGAAACCGTCGGCGTTGTAGACCTCGGCGCCTTTGGTTTCACCAAGGTAAGCGGCGAGGATGCGGTGGTCGGTGTTGTGCAGCTCGAACATGCGCAGCTGGTCTTGCGAGCGCAGCATCATCTGGCCGAACGCCGGCGAGCCCGGGTACTGCTCCATGCGCCCTTCGGGGTTGAATTGCTTGACCAGCGCCACGTACTCGGCGATGGCCTCGGGCAGGTCGTCGCGCCCCCACAGCCGGCCGATGCCGTTCACGTATTCGCCCTTCTTCTGCGCGTACTGGCCTTCGAGCGAGTAGCCGCCCGCGCCGGCGTGGGTGTCGATCAGGCGGTAGGGCTTGTCTTTCTGATTCATGTAGCGCAGCACGCGCATGAGCATCACATGCTTGAGCACGTCGGCGTGGTTGCCCGCATGGAAGGCGTGTCGGTAGGCGAGCATGGTGTGGCGCTGGTCAGGGGAGAGCCGTATTGTCTTCTTCATCGCAGTGGGCGAACTGCCGCACCCGTTCTGCCAGGGCGGGTCGATCACAGTTCGGTGGGCGGTGCTGGAGGGTTTTGGCCTGGTGCCGGCAAGTTTTTGCCGGCCTCCGTAGCATCGCGCCATCCCTTTCACGACTCGACGGACTTTCATGACTTCACTCTTCGACCCCGCCCGCATCGGCGACATCCCGGTGGCCAACCGCATCGTCATGGCCCCGCTCACGCGCAACCGCGCCGCTGCCAACCGCGTGCCCTCTGAGCTGGCCATCACTTACTACGCCCAGCGCGCCGACGCCGGCCTCATCGTCACCGAGGCCAGCCAGATCAGCCCCGAAGGCCAGGGCTACCTCGACACGCCGGGCATCTACAGCCCCGAGCAGATTGCGGCCTGGAAGAAGGTGACCGACGCAGTGCATGCCCGAGGCGGGCGCATCGTGATCCAGCTCTGGCATGTGGGCCGCATCTCGCACGTGTCGCTGCTGCCAGGCGGCCAGGCGCCGGTGTCGTCGACGGCGCGCGTCGCCAAGGGCAAGACCTTCATAGAAGGCGGTTTCGCCGACACCTCTCAGCCGCGTGCGCTGCGACTCGATGAAATCCCCGGCCTGGTCGCCAGCTACGGGCAAGCCGCGCGCAACGCCATTGATGCCGGCTTCGACGGCGTGGAAGTACACGGTGCCAACGGCTACCTGCTGGACCAGTTCTTGCGCGACAGTATCAACGACCGCACCGATGCTTACGGCGGCTCCATGGAGAACCGTGCGCGCCTGCTGCTGCAGGTGATGCAGGCCGTCATCAGCGAGATCGGCGCAGGCCGCACCGGCTTGCGGCTGAGCCCTGTCACGCCCAGCAACGATGCCGGGCAAGACAGCCAGGCGCAAACGCTCTTCAACTACGTGGTGGAGCAGCTGGCGCCGATGCAGCTCGCCTTCCTGCACATCATCGAAGGCCAGACCGGCGGCGCGCGCGACATCGCGCCTTTCGACTACGAGGCTTTGCACCAGCGCTACAAGGCCGGCCACGCCGCGGGCGCGTGGATGGTCAACAACGGCTACAACCGCCAGATGGCGATGGATGCGGTTTCCTCAGGCGCGGCCGATTTGGTGGCTTTTGGCCGCCCGTTCATCAGCAACCCCGACCTCGTGCGCCGGTTGCAGCAAGACGCGCCGTTGAACGCGCTGAAGCCGGCATTGCTCTACGGAGGTGGCGCCGAGGGCTATACCGACTACCCGGCGCTTGCTTAATCAGGCGGCGCGTGTTTCAGCGCTTGTGCGCCGCGAGCCGTGAGCGAAACAGCTCCAGGATGCCCACCTCGCGTGGGCCCGGGATCAGCTCGAACGACTCGCCGGCCTGCAGCGTGCCGGCCACGCGCACCGCGAGGTAATAGCCGCACCAGCCATTGGCCACCATCAGCTTGCTGGCCTGGTTGAAGCCCATCGCGGCGTTGAACTTGAAGCAGGGGAAGCGCGGCTCGCTGATCGCCAGCTCGCAGTGAGGAAAGCGCAGCACGTCGCCTATCCACACCTGGTTTTCGAGCAGGCCGGCGAGCGTGAGGTTTTCGCCTATCGACCCCGGCGGCAGTATTTCGTCCCATAACGCCACCTTGGCCTGCGAGCGCACGGTTTGCCAGAACGGGTAGTGCTCGCTCGGGTAGGCGTAGACCGCTTTCGACAGGCCGCCGTGCACCGACTGGTCGGCTTGCTCGTCGCCCTCCAGGCCCAGCGGCCTTGCGGGCACGGCGTGTGGCGTGGGCTGCTTGCCGATGCCGGTCATGACCTTTTGGCCGTTGATCTCGATTTCTCGTGCGAGGCTGACGTTGACGCTGAGCAGGGTGTGCGGCATCTCGGGCTTTGTCAGCGAGGAGCCGGGCGCCAGCCGCGCAAGCTGCCGACCACCCGACGGCCTTGCGGGCCCGTCACCCATTGGCCGAAGAGCTTGGCTGCAGGGTGGTTGACGCGGAAGGAGCGCATCACGTGCACCTCGCTCGCCATGCGCGGATCGCCTTCGACCATCACGGCCAGCGGCTTGCGTGCGCGCGCAAGCCACAGCCCGCGCTCGACCAGGGTGTAGGCGTTTTCGGCCTGCGCCTGGTCCAGCGCGTTGGTTTTGGTTTCCACATACCAGGGCGCAACAGGCGAGACCTTCGCCGCCCGCCACAAGGCCAGCGTGCCGAGGTCGGCACCGCTGCCGTTGATGGGGCCTATCACGCGCGCCTGGGCCTGGGCGAGTTTCGCCAGCGCCACCGTGATGTCACGCTCACCGGCAATGCCCACCGGGTCCTTGGCTTTCTTGCCCTTGCCTTCCAGCGGGCCGACCAGCACGAAGTCGCCGACCGCGATCAGGCGGCGGTCGTGCGCCAGGCCTTGCTTTTCCAGCGCGGCCTCCTGCTCAGGCGCATTGGTCATGGCGGCGTCGATCTCGCCTTGCTCCAACGCCTGCAGCAGGGCCGCGCTGTTGCCGGGCACGAGTTGCACGGCCACCCCTGTGTCGCGGCCGAAGGCTTTCTGAAGCTGCTTCGCCAAACCCGCATCGATCAGGGCTTTTTCGGCCCCCAGGCGCATCGGGTCGGCCAGGGATTTGCGTTGGGCGGCGTGCGCCCAAGGCGCGGCTGAAGCGGCCATCCAGGCCAGCAGGGAGCGGCGGTCGAAGGTCATGAAGCTGATCTTATGCGGTGAAAAACAAGGAGTAGGCACAGCCTTTGCCCGCGCTGCGGAACAAGTTCACAGAGCGACGGCATGGTGTCATGCAAAAGTTGCATGACCCCCTGGGACTCGGTGGTTACGGCACGATTACATTGGCATGACAATCTTTTCGAATGTGCGTGCGGCATGGGGCGAGCCCCTCGAAATCTGCGTTTCAGATTGAGTGAGGCTCGCCCGATTCCGCTTTAACTTTGATGATTGGATTGACCATGAACCGACCCATTTTGGAGGGCTTGCGCTTGAACGTGCCGGCCTATGTCAAACATGCACGCCTGGTGGAGTGGGTGGCCGAAATTGCCGCACTCACCGAGGCCCGAGACGTGTATTGGTGTGATGGCAGCAAGGAAGAGTACGACCGCCTGTGCGCTCAGCTGGTTGCGGCAGGTACCTTCAAGAAGCTCAACCCCGAGTTGCGCCCCAACAGCTACTTGGCTTGCAGCAGCCCGAGCGACGTGGCGCGCGTGGAAGACCGCACCTATATCTGCAGCGAGCAGAAAGAAGATGCCGGCCCCACCAATAACTGGATGGCCCCGGCCGAGATGCGCGAGCTGCTGCAAACCGGTGACAAGGCGCTGTTCAAGGGTTCCATGAAGGGCCGCACGATGTACGTGGTGCCGTTCAGCATGGGCCCGCTCGGCTCGCCCATCGCACACATCGGTGTGGAGCTTTCCGACAGCCCCTACGTGGCCGTCAACATGAAGATCATGACGCGCATGGGCCGCGCGGTACTCGACGTGCTGGGCGAAGACGGCGTGTTCGTGCCCTGCGTGCACACCGTGGGCGCACCGCTCGAAGCTGGCCAAAAAGACGTGGCCTGGCCGTGCAACACCACCAAGTACATCGTCCACTACCCCGAGACCCGCGAAATCTGGAGCTATGGCTCCGGCTACGGCGGCAACGCGCTGCTGGGCAAGAAGTGCCTGGCCTTGCGCATCGCCTCCACCATGGGCCGTGACCAAGGTTGGCTCGCCGAGCACATGCTGCTCCTGGGCGTCACCAGCCCCGAAGGGAAGAAACACCACGTGGCAGCCGCGTTCCCCAGCGCCTGCGGCAAAACCAACTTCGCGATGCTGATCCCGCCGGCTGGCTTCGAAGGCTGGAAGGTCACCACCGTCGGTGACGACATCGCCTGGATCAAGCCCGGCAAGGACGGCCGCCTGTACGCCATCAACCCCGAAGCCGGCTATTTCGGTGTGGCTCCGGGTACCAACACCAAGACCAATTCCAACTGCATGGACAGTTTGAAGCGCGACGTGATCTTCACCAACGTGGCGCTCACCGATGATGGCGACGTGTGGTGGGAAGGCATGACCGAAACGCCGCCCGCGCACCTGACCGATTGGCAAGGCAAAGACTGGACGCCCAAGATCGCCAAGGAAACCGGCGCCAAGGCCTCGCACCCCAACGCTCGCTTCACGGTCGGCGCGATGAACAACCCGGCACTCGACGCTGAGTGGGACAACCCCGCCGGTGTGCCGATTGACGCCATCATCTTCGGTGGCCGCCGCTCGACCACCGTGCCGCTGGTGACCGAAGCGCGCAGCTGGGTCGAAGGCGTTTACATGGCCGCGACCATGGGCTCCGAGACCACCGCTGCCGCTGCCGGCCAGCAAGGCGTGGTGCGCCGCGACCCGTTCGCCATGCTGCCCTTCATGGGCTACAACATGAGCGACTACTTCCAGCACTGGCTCAACCTGGGGCAGAAGTTGCAAGCGGAAGGTGGCAAGCTGCCCAAGGTCTACTGCGTCAACTGGTTCCGCAAGGGCGATGATGGCAAGTTCGTGTGGCCTGGCTACGGCGAAAACATGCGCGTACTGAAGTGGATGCTTGAGCGCGTGGAAGGCAAGGGCCAAGGCGTCGAAAACATCTTCGGCATCAGCCCTCAGTACCAGGACCTGAGCTGGAAGGGGCTGGACTTTTCGCAGGCTCAGTTCGAGCAGGTCACCAGCATCGACAAGGCGGCTTGGCGTGCCGAGCTTGACCTGCACACCGAGCTGTTCAATCAGCTGGCGTACCACCTGCCGGCCGAGTTGACGGCCACCAAGGCGAAACTGGAAGCGCGTCTGGCCGCCTGATCAAACCTCAAGCGCCCACAAAAAAGCCCGCCAAGTGCGGGCTTTTTGTTGCGTGCTGCAAAACAGCAGCAAGGCGGCGATCAGTTGCCGTACATCATCTCGTGCCGGTCGGCGGCTGCGTACAGCTCCGATGCGAAACGCGGGTCAGCCATTTCGTAGCGGTGAGCCATGGCGCGCACGCGAGCTGCTTCACGTGAGGGATAACGGGGTGCCGGTGTGCCGGGGTGGCTGAGCAGGGCGATGGCCGAGGCTACGAGTTCGCCAATGCGGGCGGCCAAACGGGGTGCCGTGCGGACTTGCGGGATTTGAATGCTGATGGTGGTGGTGGTCATGGTGTGCTCCTTCGGGGCATCTCTGCAGCGCCAAGGGGTGCCGCATTGAGGCCAATAATAAGGGTTTGCACTAGTGTCTGACAAATCAAGTTTGTGAATCCGTGATATTCACAGTAACAATGTCAGCGTGAACTTCCAAACCCTGGATCTCAACCTGCTGCGGGTGTTCGACGCGGTGATGGCCGAGCGCAACCTCACCCGAGCTGCCGTGCGACTGGCGCTGACGCAGCCCGCCGTGAGCAACGCTCTGCGCAGGTTTCGAGAGTCACTGGGTGAGGAACTACTTACTCGCGTGACCCACGGCGTGGTGCCAACCCCGTATGCAGAGAAGCTGTGGCCTGAAGTGAGGGCTGCCCTGGGCCAGCTGCGTGCTGCGCTCGACCCCGGTGATTTCGACCCCCAACGCGATGCGGTTAGCTTCCGCCTGGCCATGGCCGACGCCACTGCGGCCGTGCTGTTGCCGCCGCTCGTCGACCACATCGAAGCCCAGCACGCATTGGTGAACCTGAGGGTGTTGCCGCTCACGACCCGCGACCCGCGCGCCTTGCTCGAGCGGGGCGACGCCGACGTGGCGGTGGGCTACTTCCCGGAAGCGGTGGCCGAGCTGGCGGCCGGGGGCCAGCAGAGTGCGCTGCACCACCAGCGGCTTTCAGAAAGCGAATACGTGTGTGTGATGCGACGCGGCCACCCTTTGGCCGAAGGCAGCGAGTTGACGCTGGACGACTTCTGCGCTGCGCACCACCTTCTGGTGAGCTTTTCAGGCCGGCCGCACGGTTTCGTCGACCAGGCGCTGGCCGCGCTCAACCGGTCGCGCCGCATCGTGTTAACGGTCAACCAGTTCTTCACTGCCGGCCGGGTGGTGGCGCGCAGCGACCTGCTGACGGTGTTACCGGCCTCCTTTGTCGACGCCACCGGCTACGCCGCGCAGCTGGTCGAGCGGCCGCTGCCTATGCGCATGGCGCGCATCCACGTCGAAGCCATGTGGCACATGCGCCACGACCGCGTCAGTGCGCACCAGTGGCTGCGAGCGCGCCTGGCAGAGGCAATGAAGCCCCGCACCGGCGCGCCGGATGACAATGTCGGCTGACCGCAATTCTCAAGGCCCGACATGTCTGCCCATTCCGATCTGACCGACGCCGAGTTCGCCGAGCTCGACGACCTGCTCGCCGCCACGCCCGAGCCCCTGCAACCCGTCGACTCCGTCATGCTCGACGGCTTTTTGTGCGGTGTGCTGGTGCAGCCGCTGCTGCTGGAGCCTGCCGCCTGGCTGCCACACGTGTTCGACTTTGATGCCACTCCACTGCCTGATGACGTAGATGCTGCCTGGCAAGCGCGCACGACCGCGCTCATCCTGCGTCGCCACGCTTCACTCAACCGTGCGATGGCAGAAGACGGCTGGTTCAACCCGTTGATCCTTGAATTCGATGAAGAGCACCCGTTGCAGCCGCCCGCCGAGGGCGAGATCGACCCCCTGGCCGGCCTCAGCGAGATTTCGCAGGCGCTGATGCCCTGGGTGGCGGGCTTCCAGCATGCCACGCTGTGCTTCCCCGACCTGGCCGAGATGCCCGACGACGCGGTGATGGCCGCGCTGGCCCGCCTGTATCGCCACCTGCCGGCCGAGACCGACGAAGAGCGCGAAGTCGTGGCCACACTCGAGCGCGAGCACCCGCTGAAAGACATGGAAGAGGCGATCGAAGAGCTGGTTGTCACCGTGGCCGATCTTTACGACCTGACCGGTGAGCTGCGCTACAAGGTCGACACCGTGCGCCGCGAAGCGCCCAAGGTGGGGCGCAACGACCCCTGTCCCTGCGGCAGCGGCAAAAAGTTCAAGCAGTGCCACGGCGCCACCTGATCTGTGCGCTTGCAGCTGCTCTCGGACCTTCACCTCGAAACCGAAACTTTCGAGCCGCAGCCTGCCCCTGATGCAGAGCTGCTCGTACTGGGCGGCGACATCGACAGCACCTGGCAAGGGCTGTCGCTGTTTCGCGATTGGCCCGTGCCGGTGATTCTGGTTGCGGGCAATCACGAGTTTGACAACCGAGAGCTCGACACCGCATGGCCCGAGTTGCGCGAACGTTGCAGTCAACTCGGCATCACGCTGCTGGAGCGCGAGAGCAGCGTCATCACCGATCGATCAGGCCGGCGCATCCGCCTTGTGGCGACCGTGCGTTGGTGCGACTTCGACCTTTTCGGCGAGCGCGGGCGCGACAAGGCCATGCGCGCCGCCAGCTATTTCATGCGTGTGATGCGCTCTACCCAACACGGTACATCCTTCGGCGCCGATGCCGTGCGTGAAGAGGCGCTGAGCTGCCGCGCCTGGCTGGCCGAAGAGCTGGCCCGCAGGGGCGACTGGCACGCGACCGTCGCCCTCACCCACTTCGGCCCCACCCTGCGCAGTGGCGACCCGCGCTACGGCAGCCAGTCGGGCACCGCGAGCTTTTGCAACGCTGACGACGACCTGCTGCCGCTCGCCGACCTGTGGATACACGGCCACCTGCATTGCCGGCACGACTACACCGTCAGGCATGACGACGGCCGCGCCACGCGGGTGGTATGCAACGCGCGCGGCCATGGCCGCAAGGGCGAGGCGGATGGCTACAACGGCTTGTTCGTCGTCGAGGTCTGACCGGACAAGCCGTCGAAGCAGGTGCTCAGCAGCATCTCGATGATCTGCTCGTCGCTGTGCTGGCCACTCACCTTTAGCAGACTCAGCACCGGGTCACAGGCGCGGGCAAACAGGGTGTAGAGCACCACCTCGGGGGCGAGGCGCGGGTTGAGGGCGCTGTCCATCTGGGCGGCGTCAATCCATGCGCCGAGTTGCTCGCTCACCTCCATCAGGCGGTCGAGGTAGGGCTTGTTGGCCATCAACGCGGCCCGTAGCGTGGAGTTTTGGGCCGGCAACGAGGGCATCTCGCCGGCCAGCTGCACCTGCATGGTCCAGCGGGCCACGGCCTTGAGCTGATCAATCGCGTTGGCGCTCACCGGCAGGCTGGCCATGAAGGCCTGGGCCCGTTCCAGCACCCGGATCATGGCCGCGCCGGCCAGCTCTTCCTTGGAGCTGAAGTGCTTGTACAGGCTGGCCTTGGCGATGCCCACGTCGGCAGCCACCTCGTCGACCGTCATCACGTCAAAGCCTTTTTCGGCCAAGAGCCGGTTGACCGACACGACGATCGCGTCCTCACGGGCGCGGAGCACCTGTTCTTTGAATGAAATCTTGGCCATAGCCGTCATTTTAGCCACAAGGCACCAAAAAGGGACGAACAAGTCACAAACAAACCTTTTGGTTTAATAAAATACCACACAGTTGACAATGTGAACTCATAAGTTCAAATTTCACACGGCGCCGCGATTATTTCCGTTCCCTGTTCCACCACCTCTTCCCCCAACCACCCAGGAGCTATTTCATGAAGAAGCTGTTTGCTGTTGCCGCCCTTTCTCTGGCTGCTTTCTCGGCTCAGGCCAAGGACATCGTTGACACCGCCGTCGCGGCGGGCAACTTCAAGACCTTGGCCACCGCCCTGCAGGCCGCCGGCCTGATCGACACCCTCAAAGGCGCCGGCCCATTCACTGTGTTTGCCCCCACTGACGCGGCGTTTGCCAAGATCCCCAAGAACCAGCTCGACGCCTTGCTGAAAGACAAGGCCAAGCTGACCGCGGTGCTGACGTACCACGTGGTCCCCGGCAAGGTGATGGCCAAGGACGTGATGGCCGGCAAGGTCAAGACCGTTCAGGGCTCAGAGCTGACGCTGGCGACCAGCGGCGGGGTCATGGTCGACAACGCC
This sequence comes from Rhizobacter sp., assembly GCF_046595475.1. Taxonomy (GTDB): domain Bacteria; phylum Pseudomonadota; class Gammaproteobacteria; order Burkholderiales; family Burkholderiaceae_C; genus Rhizobacter. The sequence goes on along the minus strand of NZ_JBKJOQ010000088.1, from coordinate 3,727 downwards.
AAGGTGGTGGCGGCCGATGTGGTGGCCGACAACGGCGTCATCCACGTGATCGACACCGTGCTGATGCCCAAGTGATGGAGTGCAGCTGATGCCTCCGCCCGCATCGCCTTGCGCGGTGCGGGCGGCGCCTCAGCGCTGTGGGCGGCGCACCAGGCGCTGGTTCCAGGGTGCAACGGCTTTGTGCCCCGGCACTGGCGCCGCGCGCTGCTCGCTGAGCGGCTCGATGCAGGCGTCGAGCCCGAAGGCGGTGCCCATGTCGCCCGCGTCGGGCGTCGGCTCGGCGACGTCACGCTGCGTGGTCACTGTTTTCAGCCAGCCGAATCCAGGGATCAGGTTCATTGCGCACCTCCGCTGTTTGTCCACCTCTTGGGTGAAAGTGTGACGCTGCCCCGCAGCAGGCAATGCACGGAGATGAACCGGGCTTGTGGCGCATTTGGCCCCACGCGGGTTTACCCATGCATACCGGATGGTGTTCGCACAGCACTGCGCTTGGTTTTGTGCAGTGCGATCACCATAAGGGTCTCGAAATGATTTGGCAGTTATTGAAGGAGCTTGCCGTGAACCGCCTGTCGATACGAACACTCACCTGGGGTACCCTGCTGGCGGCGCTGCTGAGCGCTTTCGTGTTGGCGGCCTCGCCCGATCCAGCCCCGCTGGGCGGGGGTAGCTCGGCGCATGCGTGGCGTTGGTGATGTTCGGCGTGGCAGCGTAGCTGTCGCTGAAAGGGCGTGTGATGAGAGTTTTGGTGATGGGCGCCGGGATCATGGGCGTGAGCACCGCCTGGTACCTGCTGGAGCAGGGCCACGAGGTGACGGTGGTCGACCGTCAGCCAGACGCCGCGCTCGAAACCAGCTTTGCCAACGGCGCGCAGATCTCGGTAAGCTTCTGCGAGCCCTGGGCTCACCCGGCTGCGCCGTTCAAGGTGCTGAAATGGCTGTCGCGCGACGACTCGCCGCTCTTGTTTCGCCCCAAGCTCGATCCGCACCAGTGGCGCTGGGGCTTGAGCTTTCTCACGCAGTGCACGCACGCCGCCTTCGAGCGCAACGTGGCGCAGCTGGTGGCGCTCGGGCGCTACAGTCACGAGTCGCTGAAGAGCCTGGTGGCGCAGACGGGCATCGAGTACGACCGACTGGAGCGCGGCATCCTGCACTTCTTCTCCAACGCTGAAGACTTGGCCGCGGCCGCTGCAGGTGTGGAGCTGATGCGCCGCCACGGGGTAGACCGGCAGGTGTTGTCGCGCGACGAAGTGCTACAGGTCGAGCCTGCGCTGCGCAGCTTCGGCGAGCACATTGCCGGTGGCACCTACACCGCGAGTGACGAGTCGGGCGACGCCCGCGTCTTCACCCAGAAGCTCGCTCGGCTGTGCCAGAAGCGTGGCGCGACCTTTCTCTACGAGCATGAGATCGTGCGTTTCGATGCCGCAGGTGGCGCCCTGCAAGGCGTGCACGTAGACGACAGGCTCAGCGGGCAAAAACGCCTGCTGCAGGCCGACGCCTTCGTGGCGGCTATGGGCAGTTTTACGGCGCCCTTGCTGCGCCCGCTCGGCATCTACCTGAACATCTACCCGGCCAAGGGCTACTCGGCCACCTTCAGGCTCAAGCACCCCGAGCGCGCAAGCGTTGTCAGCATGATCGACGACACCCGCAAGATCGCCGTGAGCCGCCTGGGCGACACGATCCGTGTGGCCGGCACCGCCGAGATGGCGGGCTACGACACAGGCTTGGACAGCACCACCTCAAAGGTGCGTTGCCAGGCCCTGGTGCGCCGCTACGAAGAGCTGTTTCCGGGTGTGGCCGACACGAGTGAGCCGCATTTTTGGGCCGGCTTGCGCCCCAGCACGCCCAACAACATTCCGTACATAGGCCGCAGCAAGCTGGCCAACCTGTGGGTCAACGCCGGCCATGGCACGCTGGGCTGGACGCACGGAGCCGGCTCGGGCCGCGCCCTGGCCGAGCTGATGAGCGGCGTGCAACCAGCGCTCAATTTCGGCTTCTGCGGCGACACGCAGGGCCACGCATTGCGCGTGGCTGCCGCGTGATCGATCAGTAGTCGCTCGAAGCGCTCTTGTTGCCGTTGGCCTTGTAGCGCGCGATCGCGTTCTTCAGGTCGGTGTATTCCGAGCACGGCAGGGTGCAGGCCTTGTCGAGTGCGGCCAGGCGCTTCTCGGCCATGGGCAGGTCACCCTTCATCAGGTACAGCTCGCCCGAGTACTCAAGCGTGCCGCGGTGGTTGGGGTCGATGCGCAGCGCGTCGTTGTAAAACTTCTCCGAGCCGGCGAGGTCGGGCGTCTTGGCCTTGCGCAGGCTGTAGCCCATCAGGTTGTTCCAGTCGGCGCTGGCGGTGTCGTTGACGCGCTTGAGTTCGTCGATGGCGCCAGACCAGTTCTTGGCGGCGATCTGTGCGCGGGCGCCGGCCAGATTGTCTGCCGGGGCCGGCGACGTGTCAGCGGCGAAGGCGGTATTCAGAGTCAGGGCCAGCAGGGCGGTGGCGAGCAAGGTGCGGTTCATGGTGTGTGTCCTCTTGGGCTTGATATTCAGACACCGACATTGGCGTCTTGAATGGACTTACGGAGTGAGCGCCTCAGGTGGACGCAGCCGGATGCAAAAAATTCCACTCGCCTCAACCATTGTTACCAGAGCTTGACGCAGTGGCCACTCAAGATGAAGGGCTGGGTCGGCTTGTCGCCCGGCTTCGCGGCAGCCGGCTCCAGGCTCACCGCCAGGCGCGACACCTTGAAGAAAAGCTTCTCCGAGCTTTCGCTCAAGGCCAGCACGGCGCTGCCCTTGCCTGGCACCACGCCGAGCGGGAAAGGCGCGCTGCCATCTTGTGGCAAAGCCCACAGCTGGGCCACGCGATCGGCGGGTATCGCCACCGGCTGCAGCAGCTTCACCGTGAGTTGCCTGCCTTGGCGACGTGAGCTGGCCAGCACGGTGGGCTTGCCTTCCACATCGGTGAGCAGGCCCACATAGCTCGCAGGCAGCGCTTCGTTGCGCTGCTCCAGGCCGATCAGCCCGGGTTGCAGGCGCAGCACCACAGTGCACACAAGCACGCCAGCCAAGGCACCCGAGAGCAGGCGCCACCAACCGCCGCTTGCGCGGCGCGGCGGTGCGAAGAGGCGTTGCTCCAGGCCTTGCCACACCGCTTGGCGTGGGGCCAGGGGGGGCAGGCTGGCCGACAAGACCGTGAAGCGCTCTTGCCACGCGGCCACCGCGCGCACGGCGGCGGGGGCTTGCGCCAGCACGCGCTCGAAGCGGCGCCGCGCGCCGCCGGTCAGCGTGCCCAGCGCGTATTCGCGTGCCAACCGTTCCAGGCGTTCAGGTAGCAGGTAGTTCATGCAGTGACCCCTGCGGACTGCAGGCAGTCCTTCAACTTGTCCAGCCCACGCCGTACCCAGGCCTTGGCGGTGCCCAGCGGTGCGTTCATGGTTTCAGCAATGTCGGTGTGCACCATGCCGCGGTAATACGCCAGCGCCAGTGCCTGCCGCTGCGACGCGTTCAACGAACTCATGCAGGTATCGATGTGCGCCTTGGTCAAGCTCTCGTCGAGCAGGCGCTGCGGCTCCAGGGCCTCGTCGCCGGCCACCGCCATGGCCTCGTCGTCTAGCGCCACCGTGGAGCCGCGCTCGGTCTTGCCCGAGCGCAGGGCGTCGATCGCCTTGTTGCGCACGATGTTGATCAGCCAGGTCATGGGCGTGGCCACGACGGGGTTGTAGCCACTGGCGCTGTGC
>NZ_JBKJOQ010000007.1:0-93209 GCF_046595475.1 Rhizobacter sp. | reverse complement strand
CTTCGGTGCAGCGCGTCGGCCATGCTGCGGCGCAGTATTGCGTAACCCCTGCGCAAAGCCGCTACGCACTTTCGCGCATGGGTGGTCATCGGGTCGGCGGCTATGGTGTCGGCCGCGCCCCTGCGGCATCATCGTTCGCTGCGCTGCACCTCAACTCCGTTGCCCACCATGCTGAATCAGGAAGCCAAACGCGCTGAATTGCGGCAAGCCGCGCTGGAATACCACGAGTTCCCGACGCCAGGCAAGATTGCCATCGCCCCGACCAAGCAGCTGGTCAACCAGCACGACCTGTCGCTGGCGTACTCGCCCGGCGTGGCCGCCGCCTGCGAGGAGATCGTCCGGGACGAGCGCAACGCGCACCGCTACACCGCGCGTGGCAACCTGGTGGCCGTCATCACCAACGGCACGGCGGTGCTGGGCCTGGGCGACATCGGCCCCCTGGCAGCCAAGCCGGTGATGGAAGGCAAGGCAGTGCTCTTCAAGAAGTTCGCCGGCATCGACGTCTTCGACCTCGAACTGGCCGAGCGTGACCTCGACAAGCTGGTCGACATCATCGCCGCGCTCGAGCCCACCTTCGGCGGCATCAACCTCGAAGACATCAAGGCGCCCGACTGCTTCTATGTGGAGCGTGCACTGCGCAGCCGCATGAACATCCCGGTGTTCCACGACGACCAGCACGGCACGGCCATCGTGGTGGGTGCCGCGGTGCTCAATGCACTCAAGGTCACGGGCAAGAAGATCACCGAAGTGAAGCTGGTGGCATCGGGTGCTGGGGCAGCTGCCTTGGCCTGCCTGAGCCTGCTGGTAAAGCTCGGCGTGCCGCGAGAAAACATCTGGGTCACCGACCTGGCGGGCGTGGTCTACGAGGGCCGTACCGAGCTGATGGACGAAGACAAGATCGTCTTCGCGCAGAAGACCACGCTGCGCACGCTGAGCGAGGTGATGGACGGCGCCGACATCTTCCTCGGCCTGTCGGCGGGTGGTGTGCTCAAGAAAGACATGGTCGCCAAGATGCGCAAGCAGCCGGTGATCCTGGCACTGGCCAACCCGACGCCCGAGATCCTTCCGGAAGAAGTGAAAGAAGTGCGCAGCGACGCCATCATCGCCACCGGCCGCACCGACTACCCGAACCAGGTCAACAACGTACTCTGCTTCCCGTACATCTTTCGCGGCGCGCTCGACAGCGGTGCCACCACCATCACCGCCGAGATGGAGATTGCCGCGGTGCATGCCATCGCCGAGCTGGCCCAGGTGGAGCAGAACGACGTGGTGGCCGCGGCGTATGCCGGTGTCACGCTGAGCTTCGGGCCGGAGTACCTCATTCCGAAGCCTTTCGATCCGCGGCTGATGATGAAGATCGCGCCCGCCGTAGCCCAGGCCGCGGCTGATTCGGGCGTGGCCACCCGGCCGGTGCAAGACCTCGACGCTTATCGCGAGAAGCTGCAGAGCTTCGTCTACGCCTCGGGCACGACGATGAAGCCCATCTTCACGCTGGCCAAGGGCGCCAAGAACAAGCGCGTGGCCTATGCCGAGGGTGAAGAGGAGCGTGTGCTGCGTGCGGTGCAAGTGGTGGTCGACGAAGGCCTGGCCCGGCCCACGCTGATCGGCCGACCGGCCGTGATCGCCCAGCGCTGCGAGAAATTTGGCCTGCGGCTGAAGGCCGAGCGCGACTACGAAGTCGTCAACGTGGAGCAAGACGACCGCTACCGCGACTACTGGCAGACCTACCACCGCATGAATGCACGCAAGGGCATCACGGCGCAGCACGCCAAGATCGAGATGCGGCGCCGCCTCACGCTGATCGGCGCCATGTTGCTGCACAAGGGCGAGGTCGATGGCCTGCTGTGCGGCACCTGGGCCACCACGGCGCTGCACCTGCATTACATCGACCAGGTGATCGGCCTGCGCAAAGGCGCCAAGACCTACGCCTGCATGAATGGGCTGATCCTGCCCGGCCGCCAGGTGATGCTGGTCGACACCCACGTCAACTACGACCCCACCGCCCAGCAACTGGCCGAGATCACGGTCATGGCGGCCGAAGAGATGAAACGCTTTGGCCTGCTGCCCAAGGCAGCCTTGCTGTCACACAGCAGCTTCGGATCGAGCAACCAACCTTCGGCCGTGAAGATGCGCGAGACCTTGGCCTTGCTGCGAGAGCAGGCGCCTTGGCTTGAGGTGGACGGCGAGATGCACGGGGATGCCGCGCTCGATGCCGGCTACCGCAACCAGCTGATGCCCAGCACCACCCTCAGCGGCGAGGCCAATTTGCTGGTCATGCCCAACATTGACGCTGCAAACATCAGCTACAACCTGCTCAAGACGGCGGCGGGCGGTGGCATTGCGATCGGCCCGGTGCTCCTGGGCGCGGCCAAACCGGTGCACATACTGACGCCTTCCACCACCGTGCGGCGCATCGTCAACATGACGGCGCTGACGGTGGCCGATGCCAACGCCGTGCGCTAAACCCAGGGTAAGTGCGGCTAAGGCCCAGGCTTGTGCACGGGCATGTGACACCCACGTCACAACTCTTTTTGCAAATCTGCGGAGCACTTTTAGCGTCGCGACAACCCGCCACTCATGTCATTTGGTGAATGTTGGTACACACTACTTGCGTGCGGGCGTTGCCCTAAATTGAGGCAGTGTCTTGAGATTTTTTGCCCGATTCTGTACCATCGCGGTTTGTTATTTTAGGGATAACCCGTGTTTCTCCTCGGTCGGCAGCCTGCGTGGCCACCCCTTTGCAAGTTGGGGCTCGCTATCGTTCTGGCAGGTGCCGCGGTCTTAGGCAACGTCGCCCATGCAAAGGCGACCAAGCCGCAGCTGGAAACGGTTGCACTGGCCAGCCTGCCGAGTGAAGCCCAGAGTACCGAGCGCCTGATCCGCGCGGGCGGGCCATTCCCTTACACGCAAGACGGCAGGAGCTTTGGTAACCGTGAGCGCTTGCTCCCGGCAGAACGCCGTGGCTACTACCGCGAGTACACCGTGAACACACCAGGATCGCGCAACCGAGGCGCGCGCCGCATCGTGTGTGGAGGCCCGCAAGCCACCACGCCCGAGGCTTGTTTTTACACAGGCGACCACTACACGAGCTTTCGCCGCATCGTGCAGTGAGCGCCCCGGCAGATTTTTTTTGACCTAAGGAGGAACGCGACCATGCTTTTGCAGACAGTCCGTCCAAACATTGTCCAGTCGATACGCGCCTATCGCGTCGATGAACTGCACGAGGCGGCGCAAGGCGCAAGCCAGCATTTCCTCTACGCCAACCTGACTTCGGCCCAGACCAAGCAAGACGTGATGGAGGCGATCGCCGAGTCGTTTCTCTTCCCTTCGCACTTCGGTAAAAACCTGGATGCGCTCTTCGACTGCATGACCGACCTGGTGCACAAGTCGGGCGCACAGCCTGGTTTCGTGGTGGTACTGGAGCAGTTGCCCGACAACCCACGCTTCGACCGCGAAGCGCGTGAGCAGCTACTGGATGTTTTTCGCGATGCGGCCGACTTTTGGGCCGAGCGAAAGATTCCCTTCAGGTGCTTCTATTCTTTTCAGTAGCCCGCTCCCAAGAACAAGGGTCATGGGAGCGGGCTACGGAAACGGCCCCGAGCGTTACTGAGAAGCCGGCCAAAGCGGCCGCCAAGACAGCAGCCAGCAACAACTTCGGCATGAACATGCCGATGATGAGCAGTGCCTTCGATACCTCCATGTGGCTCAGCGCTGCGTGATGTGATTGACTGTCGCGTTTGATTCAAAGGGCAGCCTTAGCGCTGCCCTTTGTCTTTGGGGCGGCGGCTACTGAAGCCCGCGCACCAGATCGAGGTATTCGCCCACCGGCACTTCTTCGGCGCGTCGCTGGGTGTTGAACTCACCGCTGAACCCGCGTTCGTCGAGCCAGCGGCCCAGTGTGTTGCGCAGGATCTTGCGCCGCTGCGAGAAGGCCACGGTCACCAACTCGCCGAGCAGGGCCGCATTGACCCCCGCGGCCAGCGGCAGGGGGCGCATGCGCACCACGGCCGAGTCGACCCGCGGCGGTGGGTCAAAGGCTTCGGGCGGCACATCGAGCACCGACTCGATGGCATAGCGCCACTGCAGCATCACCGACAGGCGGCCGTAGTCCTTGTTGCCTGGGGCCGCGGCCATGCGCTCGACCACTTCTTTTTGCAGCATGAAGTGCTGGTCTTCGACTTGGGCCACCGACTCCAGCAGGTGGAAGAGGATGGGCGTCGAGATGTTGTAGGGCAGGTTGCCCACCACCCGCAGCTTCTGCCCGGCCAGGGTGGCGAGGGCGGTGAAGTCGACCCTCAGCACATCGGACTCGACCACGTTCAGCTCGGGGCGTTTGCGCAGCCGCGCAGCCAAGTCACGGTCGAGCTCAATGACGGTGAGCCGCTCACAGCGCTCGACCAGAGGGTCGGTCATCGCGCCCAATCCAGGGCCGATTTCTACAAGAGCCTGCCCCGGCTGCGGTGCAATCACATCGACGATCGCACCGAGCACGACCTTGTCAGCCAGAAAATGCTGACCGAAGCGCTTACGCGGAATATGTTTCACGGCCTGCTTACTGCGGAGGCTCGCGCATCTCCACGTAGGCGCGGGCGCGCAGGTCGCCCACCCACTCGGCATAGGCGTCTTCGAACTTCTGCTCGCGCAGGGCGGCGCGCGCCTGCTCCCGCTGCTGCTTGGCGTCAAGCGCCGTCTTGCGGCGCTCGAGCACCTGAATCAAGTGCACGCCGAAGCGCGACACCACGGGTTCGGACAGCCCGTTGATCGGCAGCGCGTTCATGGCTTCCTCGAACTCGGGCACGAAGCTACCAGGCGACACCCAGCCCAGGTCGCCACCCGTAGGCGCACTGCCGTCTTCGGAGTTGTCACGTGCGATCTGCTCAAAGCTGCGCGTGTTGGCGGTGATCTGGCGTTTGAACTCCAGCAGGCGGCGGGCGGCGGCCTCCTGGCTGAGCTGGGGTGACGGGCGCAGCAAGATGTGGCGCGCCCGTGTCTGGGTGACGGACAGCGCGCCGCCCTCATTGCGCTCCAGCAGCTTGAGCACGTGAAAGCCTGCGCTGCTGCGCACCAGCGCGGGCGACACCTCGCCAGCCTTCAGCGGGCGCACGGCATCGACGAACAGATCGGGCAGCCGGCTGGCCGGGCGCAGGCCGATTTCGCCGCCCTTGGCGCGGTTGCTGTCGTCCGACAGGTCGCGGGTCACGGCATCGAAAGCCTCGCCGCCGCGAATGCGGGCCAGCGCGCTTTCCGCACGCGCACGACGCTCGGCCACGGCACTGACAGACGCGCCTTCGGTCACTGCCACGAGCACCTGGGCAATGTTGTATTCGGTGGCCTCACCGGCGGCGCTACGCTGTTTGTCGAGCCAGGCATCGATCTCGCCGTCGGTCACCCGGATGCGGCTTTGCACTTCGCGCTCGCGGGTACGTTCGACCAGGAGCTGGTCGCGCACGTTCTTGCGAAAGCGCGCGTAGTCAATGCCCTCGCGCTTAAGCCGCTCGCGCAGTTGATCGGGCGTGAGCTGGTTCTGCGCTGCCACGTTGGCCATGGCGCGCTCCACTTCGACGTCGTCGAGCTTCTGGCCGCTATCGCGTGCGTTGGTGATCTGCACACGGTCGTTGATCAGGGCGTCGAGGACCTGCTTGTGCAGCTCGTCATCGGGCGGCAGGCGGCCGCCGGCGCGCCGAGCGTCTTCGCGCACCTGGTTCAGCCGCAGCTGCACTTCTGCATTGGTCACCAGCTCCTGGTTGACGATGGCCACGATGTAGTCGGCGGAGCGGGGCGCGGCCGAGCGCTGCGCCACGGCGACGGGCGCCACGCCTGCGAGCAGGAGTACGAGCAGCGTGCCAAACGCGGTGTGCGTGGATAGGCGAAGCCAGATACGGGTCAGTGTCATGGGGTGTTCAGGGGGCGATCGGCCGATTGCCGTCAAAAGGGGTGTCGTCACGCAGCAGGCGGTAGCCAGGGATATTGTCCTTCAAGACCTTGAGCGGGTTGGTTCCCAGGCGAGACAGGCCAACGAACTCGATTTCGAAGCCCAGCTGGGTCGTGGCCTCGACCTGGTTGGTAGACAGGCGCTTGGCCACCACGCGGCCGATCCAGCAGCCCGCGTCGTACTCAAGGCCCAGCACCGAGTCGGTGATGCGGCTGTCGCGCAAGCTGTAGCTCACGCGGCCCACGCTGTACCAGGTGCCCGAGCAATGGCCCTGGCTGCGCTGGCGTGTTGCATCGCGCACTTGTCCATAGAGTGGCCACTGCCAGCCGAGTTCCGCCTGCTCGCTTTCGTCGCGCTTCAATCGGTAAGCCGCACTGAGGGTGCGGTAGGGGCCGGGCGAATAGCGCACGCCCAGCACCGAGCGCACCGTGCGCTGGATGTCGGGGCTGTACTGCAGCCCGGCATCGAGCTTCCAGCGGGGCCACAGGCTGCTGGAGCCCAACAGCAGCAGGTCGGACACCCGCTGCGTGAAGGGCGTGCCATCGGGCGTGATGCGCTGGTCGGCCAGCAAGAACCGCTGCGCCACGCCCAGGCGCAGCGCTTCGGCGCCAGTCTGGGCGTCGAGCATGCGGGTGGTCACCCCGGCCGTCACTTGGTGGGCATCCGACACACGATCTATGCCCGAGAAGGCGTTGTCGGTGTAGATCGAGTCGAAGTTGAAGTCTTTGCCGGCCGAGTCGAAATTGGGCAGGTCTTCCTGGGCGGTGAACGGTGTCTTCACATAGAGCAGGCGAGGCTCAAGCGTCTGCCGCATGGTCCGGCCAAACCATTGAGCGTCGCGCTCCAGCACCCAGGCGCTGTCGACGCTCACGCTTGGGATGGTGCGGCTGAAGCGGCTGCGCCCAGCGCGCTCGCCACTGGTGAGCGGCTGGTCTAGCGAGTACGCGGCGGCATTCAGCGACACCTTGGGCACGAGTGTCCAGCCCGGTGTGATGTAAGGCCAGCTCAGCGAGCCGAGAGCGTGCACGCGCGAGCCGGTGACGCGGGCCGGCTCGATGTTGCCGTCGGGTTGGGTGAAGCGGTTGAACTCCGTTTCGACTGCGAACTGCACACCCCCGAGCATGCGCTGCGACCCGCGCACACCGAGTTGTGGCAAGCGGTCGTAGGGCGCTTTGTCGATCAGGGCAGTGGCCTCTTGCAGCACCTGCCAGCGCAGCACCCGTGCGTAGGCATTCCAGTCACCAAAGAGCGGCTTGCTGGCCTGCAGGTCGGCGGCCAGCAGGCGCGGGGTGATGCTGGGCAGGTCGAGCGAAAAGTCTTTCCAGTAGTCGTCGTCGGACACGCGGGAAACGCTGGCCTTGTAGTAGCCATCGCTAAGCAGCCCGCCGTTGTGCACCAGCCCGAGCGAGCTGCGCGAGTGCCCGGTCAACCGATCATGGGCCAGCACATTGAGATTCAGCGTGCCTTCGTAGTCAGGCTCCAGGTAGCGGAACTCGCTGTTCAGGCCCGCCCCACGCTTTGAAATGACGACGGGCGTGAGCGTGGCGTCGCGGTTGGGTGCGATGTTCCAGTAGTAGGGCACCGAAAGCCGCAGGCCGCTCTTGTTGTCCAGGCCGATCGTGGGTGGCAGCCAGCCCGACTTGCGCGCATCGGTCAGCGGAAAGCTGAGCACCGGCGCGGCCAGGACGGGCACGCCGTAGAAGCGCAGCACCGCACCCTCGGCCACGCCCTCGTTCTCGGCAAAGTTCAGCGTCACCCGGCGGGTCGACAGCAGCCAGGCCGGGTCGCCCGAGCCGTCGCGCGGGCAGCTGGTGTAGGTGGCGCCACTCGCCACGGCGGTGTTCTCGCCGAGGAAGTCGATGCGCGTGGCGTCGCCGCCGGCCTGGGTGCGAGAGAAGAAGTAGGTGGGGCTGATGAAGTAGCCCTCGAATCTCTGCACTTGCAGCTGCAACTCGGGACCGCTGTACTGGTTGCCGTCGCGCAGCACGCTCACATGGCCTTTGCCGCGGGCCAAGTCGCCCAGCTGGTCGTAGCTCAAGCGGTCGGCGCGGATCTCGATCTTGCCCTGGCGAAACACCGCATCGCCTTCGGCCACCAGGTCCACGTCGGGCCGCGCGCGAATGTCGGCAGCCTCTATGACGACCGGCGGCCTGGTCTGCGACCAGGCCGGTGTCAAGCCGCCGCCCACCAGCCACCCGACAGCGAGGCAGCGCGCAAGAGCGACACGAGAAGGTGAGAGGGGAAAGAGGTGCAACGGAGGCGAGGCGATTTGTAGAATCGATTATCAGCGAGGGCGCTTGCCCACAGACGTCACTTCCCCTACACGCCCCTGCGCCACTTCATGCCCACACCGACCGCCAGCTCATCTTCCGTTGCTTGGGCCGATGACGCGCGCAGAGCGCTGTTCACACAGTGGCTGGGTGGCATCGCCGGCCGACACGGGCTGAAGCCCGACACCTTCCAAGCGGCCAGTGCGGACGCGAGCTTTCGCCGCTACCTGCGCATCGAGGGCGCAGGCGGCCAAACCTTCATCGTGATGGACGCCCCGCCACCGCAAGAAGACGTACGCCCCTTCATCACACTGGCCGGCATGTTCGTGGCCGCGGGCTTGAATGCACCCCAGGTGCTTGAGCAAGATGTGGAGCATGGCTTCCTCTTGCTCAGCGACCTCGGCTCGCGCCTCTTCTTGCAGGCCCTGCAAGAGGCCAAGGCGGCAGGCGATCGGCACAGCATCGCGTCATTGATGGGCGACGCCACGAGCGCGCTGGTGCAATGGCAAACCCGGGCCGACGCCAGCCAGCTGCCGCCTTACGACGACGTGTTGCTGCGCCGCGAGCTGGCGCTGTTCCCCGACTGGTGCGTGACCCGCGAATATGGCGTCACCTGGTCGCCAGACCAGCAGGCCAAGTGGCACAAGACCTGCGACCTGCTGGTCGCCAGTGCGCTCGCCCAGCCTACAGTCGCCGTGCACCGCGACTACATGCCGCGCAACCTGATGGTGTGCGGGCCCGAGCAAGGCGGCAACCCCGGCATCCTCGACTTTCAAGATGCCGTGCGCGGCCCCATCAGCTACGACGTGGCGTCGATGCTGCGCGACGCCTTCATCTCGTGGGAAGAAGACCAGGAGATCGACTGGGCCGTGCGCTACTGGCAGCAGGCCCGCAAGGCCGGGCTGCCCTTGCCCGATGATTTCGGCGCATTCTGGAAGCAGCTCGAATGGATGGGGCTGCAGCGGCACCTGAAGGTGCTGGGCATCTTCTGCCGCTTGAAGCACCGCGACGGCAAGCCCAAATACACCGAAGACCTGCCGCGTTTCTTTGCCTATGCCCACAAGGTGGCTACGCGCTACAACGGTCTCGGCCCTCTGGCCCATCTGCTGGAGCCGCTGATGGGCACGTCGCGTAGCGACGCCTTCTATTGACGAAGCGGCCCTACTGAAGCACCTGCGCCTTGCCCCCCACGGTGCGCGGTGTCTCACAGCCCGCGGCCTGCAGCCACGGGTCGTGCTCGGCCCCGCCAAAGCTTTGCACCAGAAAGTCGATGAACGCCCGGGTGCGCGCAGGCACGTACTTGCGCGTGGGCATGGCCGCGTAGATGCGCAGCGTCAGCACCCGCCACTCGGGCAGCACGCGCTCCAATGCGTGCTCCAGCAGCGCGTCTTCCACCACATACGACGGCAGGCCCGAGATACCCATGCCGGCCAGAGCGGCGGCGTACATGGTGTCGCTGTGGATGGTGCTCAGCGCCGGCTTGGCAGGCACCAGCGTGACCGATTCGCCGGAAGGCTCGTCATCGCCCCACTCTCCCCGGTGAAAGGTGATCTCGCGGGTGAAACTCGGCAGCATGGCCTCGTGCTGTGGCAGCTCGTTGGGGTGCAAGGGCCGGCCCTTGCGATCGAGGTACTCGGGTGAAGCACAGGTGATGACCTCCGAGTGCGCCAGCAGCCGTGCCACGAAGTCGCCATCGAGTGGCTGGCGGCCGACCTGGATGATGCTCACATCGAAGTTCTCGTCCACCGTTTCCACCGGCCCAGGGGCGGCCAGCTCCAGCGTGACGCGCGGGTAGAGCTCGCGAAAACGCGGCAGGTGCTTGGCGATCTGGTGCACCGCGAAGGCCGGGGGTGCCAACACACGCAGGTGGCCGCGCGGCTCCGACGTGGCGGCACTGGCCAGGGCTTCCGCCTCTTCCACCTCGGTCAGGATCTGCCGCACCCGTTCGAGGTACAGCTCGCCCGTGTCGGTGAGCGCCAGTCGGCGCGTGGTGCGATTGATAAGCCGGGCACCCAGGTGCTCTTCAAGATCGGCCACCAGGCGGGTGACAACGGCTGCCGAAAGGTTCAGCTGGCGGGCCGCTCCCGCGAAGCTGCCCTCTTCGATGACCCGGGAAAACACCCGCATGGAATGAAGTCGATCCATCTCTTACACCCCCATTGTTTCGATTTACGCAATGCGCAATTGAAGCATAGGGTATTTATTGATTCTTTGGCAATGCCTACAGTTCAATCCATCGATGAGCCGAACCCAAATCAAGCGACTCACCGAGGCTGGACAAGACGGCACCTAACAACAAATACCGCCCTGCCCGGAAACGTCACCCTCACTGTTTTGAAACCTAGGAAATCATCATGAACACCAAGCAAATCATCGCCGCCGCCGCCATCACACTCGTGGGCTCCGCCGCTTTCGCCCAGAGCGAAGCCGAGCTGCAACATTTCGGCGAGCAGCAGCAGTCCGCCGTCAGCCGCGCTGAAGTGCGCGCTGACCTGCAACAAGCCCGCATCGCCGGCGTGTTGACCACTCCCAACGAAGTGTTGGCCTCAGCGGTGCCCGCCAAGGCAGTGCGCTTCAACGGCCGGACGCTGGCACAAGCCCGCGCCGATGTGCTGAGCGCCCGCGCCGAGCTGGCCCAGCCGACCGAAGTGGTGATGTTCGCCCAGCAACCCGCCGCCACACGTGACCGTCAAGACGTGCGCGCCGAAGCCCGCGAATACGCCCGCACCAATGATGTCGTGAAGTCGCGCATCGGCGCCGGCTACTGATTCGCCGCGATCCACCTGACCCATCCGAACTTTTCAAGGAACCCATCATGAACACCAAGCACCTCATCGCCGCCGCTGCTCTCTCCCTCGTGGCATCGGCCTCTTTTGCCCAAACCGAAGCCGAGCTGCAGCACTTCGGCGCCTCCCAGCCGTCGGTGACCACCCGCGCCGCTGTGCGCAGTGAAGTCATCCGCGCTCGCGCCAACGGCGAAACGCTGACCCCGGCGGAAGCCGACGTGGCAGGCCTGTTCCCCAAGGCGCAAGCCACCGGCGTCACCCGCGCTGAAGTGCGCAGCGCCGTGCTGAAGGCCCGTGCCGACGGCAGCCTGGACCGCCTGCGCGAGCTCGACGCCATCGGCGGCAGCAACAGCAATGCCGTGGCCTCGACCCGCAGCCGCGAAGAAGTGCGCGCTGAAGCCATCGCCGCCACGCGCGCCCCTCGCGTGCAGGCCGGTCACTGAGATCGTTGCGCTTTTGAAGAAGCCGCCCTCGGGCGGCTTTTTTTATGCCCGCGCAAAGCACCGAAAATGGCGGCCATGTTGCGAATCACCGAACTGCGCCTGCCGCTGAGCCACGCCGAAGACGAGCTGCGTCCCGCCATCCTCAAGCGCCTGGGTGTAGCCGATGACGGGCTGAAGGCGTACACCGTGTTCAAGCGCAGCTACGACGCGCGCAAAAAGAGCGCCGTGGTGCTGATCTACACGGTCGACTGCGCGCTCGCCGACGAAGCGGCGGTGCTGCAAGCGCATGCGGGTGACGCGCACATTCGGCCCACCCCCGACACGGGCTACAAGTTCATCGGCCATGCGCCGGCTGACTTTGCGGCCAGCGAAACGCCGCGCCCCTTGGTGATTGGCTTCGGCCCCTGCGGCATCTTCGCCGCGCTGATCTTGGCGCAAATGGGCCTGCGGCCCATCGTGCTCGAGCGTGGCAAGGAGGTGCGCCAACGCACCAAGGACACCTGGGGCCTGTGGCGCCAGGGTGTGCTCAACGCCGAGTCGAACGTGCAGTTCGGCGAGGGCGGGGCCGGCACCTTTTCCGACGGCAAGCTGTGGAGCCAGATCAGCGACCCGCGGCACCTCACGCGCAAGGTGCTCACCGAATTCGTCAAGGCCGGCGCGCCAGAAGAGATCCTCTTCGTCGCCAAGCCGCACATCGGCACCTTCCGTCTGGTGAGCATGGTGGAGAAGATGCGTGCCGACATCGTGGCGCTGGGCGGCGAGATCCGCTTCGAGCAGCGGCTGACCGATGTGCGCATCGAGGCGGGCCACATCCGTGGCGTCACGCTGGCGTCGGGTGAAGAGCTGCGTGCCGACCACGTGGTGCTGGCGCTCGGCCACAGCGCACGCGACACCTTCACCATGCTGCACGAGCGCGGCGTTTACATGGAAGCCAAGCCTTTCTCGGTGGGCTTTCGCATCGAGCACCCGCAAAGCCTGGTCGACGCCGCGCGCTTCGGCCCCAACGCCGGCAACCCCATCCTCGGTGCGGCCGACTACAAGCTCGTGCACCACGCGAAGAACGGCCGCGCCGTCTACAGCTTTTGCATGTGCCCTGGCGGCACGGTGGTGGCGGCCACGTCGGAGCCGAACCGCGTGGTCACCAACGGCATGAGCCAATACTCGCGCAACGAGCGCAACGCCAACGCGGGCATTGTGGTGGGCGTGTCGCCGCAGGACTATCGGCTCGACAAGAACGCCACCGGCCCCGTGAACCCGCTAGACGGCATGGCCTTCCAGCGCGTCTGGGAGTCGCGCGCTTTCGAGCTAGGCGGCGGCACCTACGAAGCGCCGGGTCAGTTGGTGGGTGACTTCATCAAAGGCCAACGCTCCTCGGTGCTGGGCAAGGTCGAGCCGTCTTACAAACCGGGTGTGCTGCTGGGCGACCTCAAGACCAGCCTGCCCGACTACGCGATCGAGGCCGTGCGCGAAGCGCTGCCTGCGTTCGAGCGCCAGATCAAGGGCTACTCGCTGCCCGACGCCGTGCTCACCGGCGTGGAGACACGCACCTCGTCGCCCTTGCGCATCACACGCGGCAAAGACTTTCAAAGCCTCAACGTGAAAGGCCTTTACCCGGCCGGTGAAGGCGCGGGCTACGCGGGCGGGATCATGTCGGCCGGTGTTGACGGCATCGAGGTGGCCGAGGCGCTGGGCGAGCGCATGCTCGCCTCGCTTCAGCGTCCCGACGAGAGGTAGTCGAGCGCCAGCATGCTCAGCGTCAGCGCGCCCAGCGGCATGGCGTCTTCGTCGAAGTCGAAGGCCGGAGAGTGGTTGGTGGGCGCATCGGCATGCGCTTTGCCTTTGGGCGGCGCACCGAGGATGTAGAAGAAGCCGGGCGCTACCTTCTGGTACTCGGAGAAATCTTCCGACGCAGTGATCTTGGGAATGGCCATCGCCTTGCCGCCGCTCGCGCGCTGCAGCGTCGGCAGCATCGCGTCGGTCAGGTCGGGTGGGTTGACCGTCACGCTGTAGGCGGTAGGTCCGAAGCTCACCAGGGCTTTTGCGCCGCTGGCCGCTGCGATCATTTGCGCGGTAGTGGTGATGCGCTGTTTGGCCTCTGCGCGCATCTCTTCGTCAAAGGTGCGCAGCGTGCCCAGCATCTCCACGCTGTCGGGCACGATGTTTTCGCGGTTGCCGCCGTGGATGGACGCGATGGTCAGCACCACCGGTTCTTGGGTGATGTTGAGCTGGCGGCTCACGATGGTCTGCAGGCCGTTGATCACCTGAGCAGCGGCCACGATGGGGTCGACCCCAGTCCACGGTGCGGCACCGTGCGTCTGCTCGCCGATGATGGTGATGTGCACGGTATCGGCGCCGGCCATCATCGGCCCGCTTCGGTAGCCCACCCAGCCCATGGGCATGTTGGGCGAGATGTGCAGGCCGAACACCGCGTCGACCTTCGGGTTGTCGAGCACGCCCTGCGCCACCATGGCATGCGCACCCCAGAGCGTCTTGGCGTTGGCGGCGGTCTCGGGCACACCCTCTTCGGCGGGTTGGAAGATGAATTTCACGCTGCCGGGGATCTGCGTCCTCATGCCCGCCAGCACCTCGGCCACACCCATCAGGATGGCGGTGTGGCCATCGTGGCCGCACGCGTGCATCACCGGCGTCTCCTGGCCCAGGTATTGGGCGCGCGTTTGCGATGCGAAAGGCAGGCCGGTGGCTTCGGCCACGGGCAATGCGTCCATGTCGGCGCGCAGGGCCACCACCTTGCCGGGCCGCCCGCCCTTGAGCACGGCCACCACGCCGTGGCCACCGACACCGGTCTTCACGCTCATGCCCAGCTTGCGCAGGTGGTCGGCCACCAGCCGGGCCGTACGCACCTCCTGGCCTGAGAGCTCGGGGTGTTGGTGGATGTCGCGCCGCCAGGCCACCATTTTCGGCTGCACCGCATCGACGCGCGATGCCATCGCGAGCCCATCCACCCCCTGCGCTTGGGCCGAGGCATGTGCAGCAAATGCGCACAGCACGAGTGCGCACAGGCCGCGGGGGGTCAAGGTCATCGAAGGGTCCGTGCCGTGGTTTGCATTCGGTCGATGCTACGGCCCGCCGATGCGTTCACGTGAGCGCGTTTCCACGCGCTCTGACTTTGTAGCGCATGTAGTACGAGCCGCTACGTAGTGGCAGGTGGCTCGATGTACTACATGCACCCCGTCAATTGCGACAAACGAGGAAACTAAATTACGAAGGCCCCGTTTTCCAGGGTGAACACCGATGCCGGCATGAAATCTCCCTCGCACGATGAGTAACTAAATTCGCTCCACCGTGCAAAGAGAGGTCAAAAATGGATCGTCGTCGGGTCAACACATGGCTGGGCAGCAGCGCGCTGATGTCGGTGTTCAGCGTGCCTGCGCAAGCCGCGCAAAAGGGCACCTTGACCATCTGGATCAACAAGGACAAGGGCTATAACGGCTTGCAGAAGGTGGCCGACGAGTACGCGCGCGCCAGCGGCATGCGCGTCAAGGTTGAGCACTTCGAAAACGCAGTGGGCAACTTTGAAGACGCGATGAAAGCGGGCAAAGGCCCCGACATCTGGATCTGGCCGCACGACCGATTGGGTGAGTGGATCAAGCAAGGCTGGCTGAGCCCGGTGCAGCCCCACGACGCGCTGCGCGCCGACATCGTGCAGGTGGCTTGGGACGGCTTTACCCAAGGCGGCAAGGTGTGGGGCTACCCGCTGTCGGTCGAGTCGGTGGCCCTTCTCTACAACAAAGACCTGGTGGCCGAGCCGCCCAAGACCTTCGAGGAACTGATCCCGCTGCACTACAAGCTCAAGACCCGCGGCGCGCGTGCCATCGGCTGGGAAACCGAGAGCCCCTACTTCACTTGGCCGCTGATGTCGGCAGGCGGCGGCTACGTGTTCCGACGCAAGCTCGATGGCAGCTTCGATGCGCGCGACACTGGCATCAACCACGCAGGTGCTGTGCGCGGTGCCGAGTACCTGATGCAGCTGATGAAAGCGGGTGCGCTGCCCGAAGGTGGGCAAACCTATGGCGAAGCCGAAGAGGCGATGAAGTCGGGCAAGCAGGCGCTGTGGATCACCGGCCCCTGGGCCTGGGAGTCACTCACCAAGGCCAAGATCAACTACGGTGTGGCGGTGCTGCCCACGCTCGACGGCAAGCCGGCACGGCCCTTCGTGGGCGTGCTGGGGGCGATGGTCACGCAAGGCTCGCCCAACCGTGCCGCGGCCATTGAGTTCCTTGAAGGCCACCTGCTCAAACCCAAGGGCCTGTCGGCGATGAACGGCGACAAGCCGCTGGGTGTGCCCGCGTCGAAGTCGATGTTCTGGACGCTCTACTCCGACCCGCGCATCCGCACCTCGATGGACGCCATCTACGCGGGCCGACCCATGCCCAGCAATGTGGAAATGACGCTCTTCTGGCAGCACTTTACGACGGCGCTGAAAGACATCAACGCCGGCAGCAAGCCACCGCGCGAGGCGCTGGACATTGCAGCCCAGGCCATACGCGGTGCACCGCTCAAGCTTGCCTCGGCGCGAAGGTAAGTTTCAGGGGCAAGCCGCCATCACCTGCGCCACCGCGGCCGTGAGCTTCTTGCCATACGGCACGTGCAGGAACTCGTTCGGCCCGTGAGCGTTGCTCTTGGGGCCGAGCACGCCGCAGACCATCATCTGGGCGGCGGGGAAGCTCTTTTGCAGCATGCTCATCAGCGGGATGGTGCCGCCTTGGCCGATGTAGCCGCAGGGCGCGCCGAAGTGCGCTTGCGAGGCAGCGTTGAGTGCGTCTTCCAGCCACGGTGTGATCGTGGGTGCGTTCCAGCCCGAGGCGCCTTGTGCGCCGACGCGGCCGTCGGCGTTGAAGGTCACCTTCGCGTTGTAAGGCGCGTTGTCTTCGAGCAAGGCCTTCAGCTTCTGCGCGGCCTCGTTGCCGTCGACCAGCGGTGGCAGGCGCAGGCTGAGCTTGAAGGCGGTGTAGGGGCGCAGCACGTTGCCGGCGTCTTTCATTGCGGGGAAGCCGTCAACGCCGGTCACGCTCAGCGTGGGCTTCCAGCTGCGGTTGATCAACGACTGCAGCGGGTCTGTGGTGGTGGGCAGCGTGGGGCCGCCGTCGGCACCGCAGGCCCAGGGGAAGCGCTTCCAGGCTTCGTCTCCCAGGATCTGCGCGGTGGCGCGCGCCTGTGCCATGCGGTCGGCCGGCATCGCGCTGTGAAAGCTCTGCGGCAGCAACTCGCCTGTCTTGCTGTCTTCGAGCCGGTCGAGCACCTGGCGCAGGATGCGAAAGCTCGATGGCACCAGCCCGCTCGAATCGCCCGAGTGCACACCCTCGGTGAGGATCTCGACCTTGAGCGTGCCGGTCACGTTGCCGCGCAGGCTGGTGGTGAGCCACAGCTGGTCGTAGTTGCCAGCGCCGCTGTCCAGGCAGACCACCAGGCTCACCTTGCCGAGGCGGTCTTTCAGGGCGTCCACGTACGCGGGCAAATCGAAGCTGCCGCTTTCTTCGCAGCTCTCGATCAAGCCTACACAGCGGGGGCGGGGAATGCCTTGCTTGTCGAGCGCCAGGATGGCGGTGAGCGAGGCATAGACGGCATAGCCATCGTCGGCGCCGCCGCGGCCGTAGAGCAGGCCGTTTTCGTACTTGGGCGTCCAGGGCCCCAGGTCGTTGCGCCAGCCGTTGAACTCGGGCTGTTTGTCGAGGTGGCCGTAGAGGCAGATGGTGTCCGCTTGTTTGTCGCCATTGCCAGCCTTGGTGGCCGGCACCTCGAAGAAGATCACCGGTGTGCGCCCCGGCAAACGAATCACTTCGAGTTTGAGGCCCTCCACCTTCTTGCCTTCGACCCAGGCGGCGGCGTCACGCACCACCTTGTCGATGTAGCCGTTCTTCTCCCAGTCGGCATCGAACATCGGGCTCTTGGCGGGAACAGCGATGTAGTGGGTGAGGGCTGGGACGATCTCTTCGTCCCAGGTGCGGTTGGCAAACGCCGCGATGGCGGTGGCTTCGTCAGGCTGGATCGGTAGCAGCGGGTCGCGTGCGTTCATGGAGTGCTCCTGGTGGGACGGCTCAGTTTAAAACTTCGCTGCTGCACCCACGAGGAGTCATTCCCGCGAAAGCGGGAATGAGGGGCGGGAATGACGAGACGTCAGGTGCGCCTGAACTGCATCGACTTGATTTCGAGGAAATCCTCAAGACCGTACTTGCCGAACTCACGCCCGTTGCCCGACTGCTTGTAGCCACCGAACGCGGCCTGCATGTTGAAGCCGCCGCCGTTGATGTCGACCATGCCGGTGCGCATCTTGCGCGCCACTTCTTTGGCGCGTTCGTCGGTAGCCGCCCACACACCACCCGACAGGCCGTAGATGCTGTCGTTGGCGATGCGCACGGCGTCGGCTTCATCTTTGTAGGTGATGATCGACAGCACCGGGCCGAACACTTCTTCTTGCGCCAGGCGCGAGTCAGACTTCACGCGGCCGAACACGGTGGGCTTCACGTAGAAGCCCTTGTTGCCCAGACCTTCGGGCGCGCCCAGGCCACCGGCCAGCAGCTCGGCACCTTCGTCTAGGCCGATCTGTATGTATTCCTGCACCGTGTCTTGCTGCGACTTTGAGGCCATGGGGCCCATGGTCGAGGTCTCTTCCATCGGGTCGCCGACCTTGTAGGCGGCGGTCACGGCGACGGCGATCTTGGCGGCTTCTTCGTAGCGGCTTTCGGGCACCAGCATGCGGGTGTGAGCGGTGCAGGTCTGGCCAGCGTTCAGAAAGCAGGCCTGCACCGAGCCCTTCACGGCGGCGGCGAAGTCAGCGTCTTCCAGAATCACCGAGGCCGACTTGCCGCCCAGTTCCAGCGCCACGCGCTTGATGGTGGCCGAGGCTTGCGCCGAGATGCGGCGGCCAGCGCCGGTGGAGCCGGTGAACGACACCATGTCGACGTCCGGGTGCACCACCATGGCTTCGCCGACCACGGTGCCGCGGCCGGTCACGAGGTTGAACACACCGGCAGGCACGCCGGCTTCATGGATCACCTCAGCGAGGATGAACGCGTTGAGCGGCGTCACGTCGGCTGGCTTCAACACCACGGTGCAGCCGGCGGCGAGTGCGGCTGCGACCTTGGCGCCGATCTGATGCAGCGGGTAGTTCCACGGTGTAATGGCTGCCACCACACCGACCGGCTCGCGCACGATGGTGGAGTGGCCGGCCTGCTCTTCCCAGTGGAAAGACTCGACCAGCTTGGCGTAGTACTTGAAGACGGCGATGGGCGAGCCGGCCTGTATGGGCAGCGACTGCTTGATGGGCATGCCCATCTCCGCGGTGATGGTCTTGGCGATCTCGCCGGCCCGCGCCTTCAGGCCTTCGTGGATCTTCATCAGGTACACCGCGCGCTCGGCAGGTGTGAGAGCCGACCAAGCCGGGAACGCCGCCTTGGCCGCGGCGACCGCACTGTTCACGTCGTCGGCGTTGCCGCGCACCACGCTGGCAATGGCGTCACCGGTGGCGGGCGAGATCACCGCACCGGGCGTTTCTTTGCCGAGGCTCGGCACCCATTGGCCGCCGATGTAGAGCTTGTCGTGTTGAATCATGGTGTCGCTGCCTGAATTAAAGATGGTCGTGCTATTTTAAGCGCGAGTCTTCAGGCCCTGCAGCCACGTCCCCAGCACCTCGAACACCTCGGCTTGCTCCGGCTCGTTGAAGATTTCATGGAAGAGCGGCCCAAACTCCCGGCTGGTCACCACAGACTTGGGCGCCGAGCCCGCGAATTCTTGGCTGCCGCGTGGCGCCACGCAGCGGTCGCTGCCGGCGTAGATCAAGAGCGTGGGCACGGCCCACTTCGCGGCGCGCTCGCGCACCCGCGCGCCGCCCTCAAGGATGAAGCGCGCCAGGCGCGGGCTGATGCGGTCATGCACCAGCGGGTCGGCGGTGTAGGCGGCCACCACCTTAGGGTCGCGCGAGATCCACTCCGGCTTCAAGCCGTTGTTGACAGCCAGATTGGGGGCCAGCGTGCCGAACACCGCCAGCATCAGCTTCTGCACGGCATTGGTGTTGGCCGCGAGCGCGGGAGATGACAGCACAAGTGCTTGCAGCGGGCGGTACCACGCTGCTGGCTGCCCCCCGCTCACGCCTTCGGACACGAAGCGTGCGGCGATTTCCCCGCCCATGCTGTGGCCCAGCAGCACCAGCGGGCCCGGCCGTTGCTTGGCCACGGCGTCGATCACGGTGGCGAGATCGACCAGCAGGTCATCGCTGGTGCTTAGCAGCCCTCTGCCGCCTTCGCTACGGCCATGGCCGCGATGGTCGTAGCCCACTGCATGCCAGCCCCAGCTGTTGAGGTGCGCTGCCACGTGGGCGTAGCGGCCGATGTGCTCGCCCAGGCCATGCACGATCAGCACCGTGCCGCGTGCATTCGTGGCATCGGCCAGCGGCCAGTCTTGAACGTGGAGCTTCAGGCCGTCGGCCGTGGTGAGGGGAGTATTCATGGCGGGCAGTGTAGGCAGCAGCCCAGGCCGCGCCAACCGGGCTTGCCCGGTGTCACACTGCCGGGCATTCCTTCCAGTTGGAGCGCCGCATGAATCAGTTCTTTCAATGGGCCCGCGGGCACTGGCTCTTCGCTCTGGTGCTGGCCACATTTGCCGGCGCAGTCGCGGCGCAAACGCCTGCGCCGTCATGCGCCGCCCCCGAGCAGCGCCAGTTCGACTTCTGGGTCGGCCACTGGGACGTGTACGGTGCTGGCGACAAGAAGGTCGGCGAGAACATCATCGAGCGCATCGCTGGCAACTGCGCTCTGCTGGAGAACTGGAGCGGCAACGGCAGCGTCACAGGCAAGAGCCTCAACATCTGGGACGCCGACGACAAGCGCTGGCACCAGACCTGGGTCGACAGCCATGGCGGGCGGCTAGAGCTCTCGGGCGGACTCGTCGAAGGCCGCATGGTGATGTCGTCCACAGGCTTCGACCCCAAGCGGCCGGCTGTCACCGTCACTCAGCGCATCAGCTGGACGCCGCAGCCTGACGGCAGCGTGCGCCAGCTGTGGGAGAGCACCGAAGACGCCGGCAAGACCTGGGCGGTGGCCTTTGATGGCCGCTACGTGAAGCGCCGCTGAGGCGCAGCGCAGCGTCTTCAGTGCGACGGGGTTAAACGGTATTGAGCCCAAGAGCTTGAGCCTAAGAGCTTGGCCCTAAGACGGGTCTTTTGAGCGGGTGCGCGCCACGCCGGTGATGATGCCCAGCCCCACCATGATCAAGCAGGCAATGCCCACATAAGTGCTCGGCAGCCCGGCCAGCACCAAGCCCCAGGCGATGCCGCCGGTCAGCACGGCGAAACCGAGCAAATACAGTGCAAATGACATGGGGAGACTCCTTGGGCAGTGTGGACGCCGTCACTGTACGAAGCGCCGCCCGCGTTGCCGATCAGTTCAAGCCGCCAATCGGCGTAGGCCATTGCCTACCTGCCGCACAGGCGTCCTTCACTGGCCGGCCCAGGTGCTCGCCCAGTCGCACAGCGGCATCAGCGAGGCCATCATCTTCTTGCCCTCGACCGTGAGGTGGTAGCCGCCCTCGGCGTGCTCTACCAGCCCCACGCCCCGCAGCTCCTTCAGGCGAGTGTTCAGCAGGCTGGGGTTGGTTTCGCAGGCGTCTTGCAGCGCGCGAAACGTCATCTGGTCGCCGCGCCGCAGCTCCCACACGATGCGCAGCGCGACGCGGCGTCCCAGCAAATCGAGCACCACCATGATGGGCCGCCCGGTCTTGGAGCCGCGCACGGGCGAGCCTAACGTCGGAATCTTGGATGCCATGTTGCTTTGCTTTCCGTCGCGGGCGAGCCATGTTTGCTATGAATACTTTAGCAACTTGGGTTGGACAAACACCCCGCGTGCCGCCCGTCAGTGCGAGCCTCTGGCGGCTCCGGGGTTTGCGCGCGGCCTACACTGCGTCGCGCGCTTTGGCGCTCCCCTCACTTTCACATGCCACCCCGATGTTGAGCCGGTTATTCAAAAAACGCGAAGGCGCCGACGCGCCCCCCACCCCGCCCACCAAACCCGACGCCCAAGCTGTGAAGGCCGCCAAGGCGCGGCAGGCTGCAGACGCGCTGGCCGAGTGGCAGCCGCGCCTGCAAGCAGCGCTGGGTGACGACGCGGCGCTGCTGCGCATCGCCGAAACCTCGCCCGTGCTCGACATCCGCTGCGCGGCGGTGGAAGCCCTGGCCAGCGAAGAAGCGCTCAGGCAGGCCGAGCGCGAGCTGCGCACGCACGACAGCCGCGTGCACCGCGTCGCCAAGCGGCGCCATGTGGCAGCGGTGGCGCAGCGCGAGGCCCGCGCCGGTGCACAAGCGGTGATTGCCGCGGCTCAGGCCCTGACCCACGAGCAGCCGCTGCCCGCCAACCGCATGGTCGCCATCGACCGCGATTGGCAGGCGCTAGACGTGAGCGTGCTCGAATCTTCCCAATTGACCGAATTCACCGAGCTGCGCGAGCGGCTCAACGCCTTGCTGCGCGAGCAAGGCGAGCAGGAGCAGCGGATGCAGCAAGAACAGCAGGAAAAGCAGCAGCAAGAAGAGCAGCAGGAGCGACAGCGCCTGATAGACGAGGCCCAACTGGCGCAGTCCGCAGAAGAAGCGCGGCTGGCGGCTCTGGCGGCGGCGGAGTCGGCTAGCCCCGAGCCTGAGCCCGAAGCCGACGCGGCTGCCGCGCCGTCGCCCGCAAGGCATCTCAGCAACGAAGAGCGTTCGCAGCTTGACGCCCTGCTGGTCCAGGCCGAAGCCGCGCTCGCCGAGGGCCAGCTGGCCGACATGCAGCAACACCTGCAAACCTTGGACACCACCCTCGAAACGCTGGACGGCGTGAAGCTCGGCGACAGCTTGCGCGCGCGCGTGCAAGCCCTGCACGCTGAGCGAACGCGCTTGGCCGGCTGGCAGAAGTGGGGCGGCGCCCTCGCGCTTGAAGCGCTGGTGGACGAAGCTGAGGCGCTGGCCAAGCTCACCCAGCTCGCCTCCAACCCCGAGATCGCCAACGTGCCCAAGCTGCGCCTCAAGGCGCACGCGGAGAGCATTCAAGGCATGCGCGCGCGTTGGAAAGAGAGTGACCGCGCAGGCGCGCCCGTCAACCAGAGCCTGTGGCAGCGCTTCGACGCTGCACTACAGGTGGCCCATGTGCCCGTGGCCGCCCAGCAAACCGCGTTGAAAGCGGCGCGAGCCGACAACCTGCAAGCCCGCGAGGCCTTGCTCGCCACGCTTGATGCCGTGCCGATGGCCGAGGCTCCAGTTCAGAGCGAAGACATGGCCGCGCATTGGAAAGAGCCGCTGCGCGCGTTGAACCACTTTCAGCTCGCTTGGCGTCAGCTGGGGCCGCTGGAGCACACCGTGCCGCCGGGTGCGCGCAAGGCCTTGCAGCAGCGTTTGAATGACAGCGTGGCCCGCATCGAAGCGCCGATCGAAGCCGCGCGCCGCACGGCCGAGGCCCACCGCGAGCGCCTGATCGTGCGCGCCGAAGCGCTGGCGCAAGACATGGCGCGCAACCCTCGCGACGCCATGCCGCGCGTGCGCGAGTTGCAGCACGAGTGGCAGCAGCACGCGCGCACGCTGCCGCTGGAGCGCAAGGTCGAAAACGCGCTGTGGGGCCGCTTCAAGGCGGCGACCGATGCCGTGTTTGCCCAGCGCGAAGCCGCCTTCGGCGCGCGTGATGCCGAGCTGGCCGCCAACCTCGCCGCGCGTGAAGCGCTGATCACCCGCCTGACCGCGCTCGATCTCGATGCGTCGCCCGTGGCCGACCTGCAGCGCGCCTTGGGCGACGCCGACCGCGAGTGGCGCCAGCCTGTGGAAGTGCCCCGTGCCGCCGTCAAGCCGCTCGATGTTCGCTTTCACGATGCCCGCGCCGCCGTGGCGCAGGCCGTGGCCGACAGCGCGCAAAAGCGCTGGCATGCGCAGTGCGACGCCTTGTCCACCAAGCTGGCCCTGTGTGAGGAGCGCGAAGAGCGTGGCGCAGCTTCAACCGATGAAAGCGACCTGGCCAGCCGCTGGGCCGCCTGCGAGGCCTTGCCCGTGCCCTGGGACAAGCCCTTGTCGCAGCGCTGGTCGCAGCCGCCCGTCGCAGGCCCTTTGAGCGCCACCGCGTGTGATGACGCCCTGCTGCAGCTGGAAGCGGTGTTCGACTTGCCCGTCTCCGCCGACCTGCAAGCCGCGCGGCGCGACATGAAGTTGCGTGCCCTGAAAGAGGCCCTCGAAGGCCGCGCGCCCAAGCAGCAAGACCCGGCGACTCAAAGAGCCGATTGGTTTGCCAGCGTGTTGCGCCAAGTCGGCATGACGCCGTCACAACGCGAACGCTTGGGTGCACTCGTCGCCGCTCTGCGCCAGTCATCGGCCGGTGCCCACCCGCTGAGTGCGGGCAAGCGATGAGCGAGTACCAAGACGCCACCGTCGTGCGCCATCACCACGGCGAGCAGGCCGATGGCACCGAGCTCAGCGTGCGCCTGCTGCAGGGCAGTGGGCCTGCTGAAGGTTACGCCTGCATCCACCGCGTGGTGACCGACCGCAGTGGCCAGCTCAAGTCCGACATCGTCTACTACTACTCGCCCGCGGTTGTGGCGCCGGCGCTGAGCGCCGACTTCGAGCTGCTGGCAAGCGGCCGCGTGATGTCGGTCAACCAGCTGCACCACACCGAGTTCTTGCTCAACCGCAGGCTGCGCGCTGCCCGCTGACGGGGGCAGGTTTTCCGTTGCCGCCATGTGCGGCCAGCGCGCAAGCCCGTGAGTTTGGCCTCGGCCAGGTCGAAGCCCCCAAAATTGCAGGGCACCCTCGGCCGCTCCTTTTGCGTCGACCGGACACGCCTTCGCCCGGGTGGCGCTTCAACGTGGGGGCTTTGGCGCGAGACAGGGTGAGAACGGCCCCGCTTGATACGCTACGGCTCTCGCGTTAAGACGCCTCCATCCTCATGAACACAGCTTTGCTCGTCATCGACATCCAGCGCGCCGCCTTCGATGGCGCGCACCTGCCGCCCATCGCCTCACCCGAGCGCTTGGTGAGCAATGCCTGCGCGCTGGTCGAAGCGGCGCGCGAGGGCCAGGTGCCCATTGTGTTTGTCCAGCACTCCGAAGGCGCCGGTGAGGCTTTCGAGGAAGGCTCGCCGCACTGGCTGCTGCACGAATCGCTTGTGCCCACGGCCGGTGATGTGGTGCTGAAAAAGTACGCGTCGAGTTCTTTCGAAAGCACCGACCTCCATGCGCAACTCAAGGCGAAAGCCATCGAGCACCTGGTGGTGTGCGGATTGCAGAGTGAGTTTTGCGTGAGCAACACCACACGCTCGGCACTGCAGCTTGGCTACACCGTGCAGCTCGCCCATGACGGCCACAGCACCTGGCCTTCCAAGGGCCAGACCGCTGCCGAGATCGAAGACGAAGTGAACACCCGGCTCGCCGAGGCCGGTGCCGCCCTGGCGCCGACGCACACGCTCGCGCAGGCCCTGCGGCATGTGCATGGCTGAGCCTGAGAGCCTCTTGGCGCCGCTGAAGATGTTGTTCTCAACGCTGAAGCGCCAGGCGCCGCGGTGGCTGCTGTGCGCGCCCATGCTGTCGATGGCCGCACCCATCGAACAGACAGTGGGTGCCATCGACGCTGTGGTGGTGGCCTGTGGGCCGGTCGACCCGAAGAGCGCGAAGGCCGGTACCGAGATGCTCGAGCGCCTGCGGGCACAGCACAAGCTCGACCTGGCCGCAGTGCGCAAAACCGAGAGCTACAAGTCGATCTACAACGACGAGGTCAACCGCTTCCTGGCGATGCCGCCCAAGGCGCGCGTGGCCGCGTGCCAGGGTGTGTTCTAGCTAGCGTGCCCCGAGCCGTTTGCCGGCCAGCACCCAGGCAATGCCGCCGAGGATGGCGGCCGAGGCGAGCACCAAGCGCAACGACATCTGTTCATCGAGGAAGACGATGCCGCCAAGTGCCGCCAGCAGTGGCACGCTGAGTTGCACGGTGGCCGCGCTGGTTACTTTGAGGTGAGGCAGGGCTGTGTACCAGATGGCATAGCCCACGCCCGAGGCGAGCGCCCCCGATGCCACGGCGTAGACCGCGCCTGCGGTGTCGATCGAGGCCCATGGCAACATGACCAGGCCCAGGGCTGCAGCGGGTAGGGCGGCGCGCAGGAAGTTGCCCGCGGTGACGTTCAGCGGGTTCTGTTGACCTTTGCCGCGCAGCGTGTACACACCCCAGGCAATGCCTGCCAGCAGCATCAGCGACGAGCCAGCCAGCGGCGGTGCCGACAGGCCGGGCAGCAGCAGGCCGACCAGGCCGACCAGGGCCAGCGCGAAGCCCAGTACCTGCGTGCGGTGCAGGCGTTCGCCCTGCCAGAGGCCGTAGCCGATCATCGTGGCCTGCACCGCGCCGAAGAGGATCAAGGCGCCCGTGGCGGCGCTCAGGCTGCGGTAAGCAAAAGAGAAAGCGGCCGCGTAGGCAAACAGCGCCCACGCAGAGAACCAGCTCCCGGCCGGGCGCCCGTCTGGGCCGCCACGCAGGCGCGCGATGCAGGCGAGTGCCAGCGCCCCAGTCACGATGCGGAGGGCGGTAAAGCTGGCGGCGTCGATCTGCGTGTGCTTCAGCGCCAGCCGGCAAAGCAGCGAGTTGCCCGCGAATGCCAGCATCGCGAGCAGCGTGAGCGCAACGATGCGCCGGCGTGTCACGGCGTGCCGCGGTTGGGGCGAGGCATGCTTACTTCGCCGCCGGCGGCTCCGTCCAGCCGCCGCCCAGCACCTTGTACAGCGTGACCAGGTTCTGCACCTGCTGCGCCTGCACCTGCACCACGGCTTGCTGGGCCGCGAACAGCGAGCGCTGCGCGTCGAGCACGTCGAGGTAGCTGGACGCACCGTTCTTGTAGCGCAGGTCGGCCAGCCTGAAGCGGGTTTGCTCGGCGTTGGCCTGTGCCAGTTGCGCGCGGGCTTGTTCGCCCAGCGTGGCGCGGCCGGCTAGGGCGTCTTGCACTTCGCGGAAAGCGCCCTGGATGGCCTTTTCGTACTGCGCCACCGCGATGTCGCGGTTGACCTTGGCCACGTCGAGGTTGGCCTTGTTGCGGCCCGCGTCGAAGAGGGGCAGCACGATGGACGGTGCGAACGTCCAGGCCGCGGTACCGGCTTTGAAGAGGCCGTTCAACTCGCTGCTGGCGGTGCCGGCGCTCGCTGTCAGGCTGATGCGGGGAAAGAAGTTGGCCCGCGCGGCACCGATGTTGGCGTTGGCTGCGATGAGTTGCTGCTCGGCCTGGCGCACGTCGGGCCGGCGCGCCAACGCTTCAGAGGGCAGGCCAGCCGGCAAATCGGTGGCCAGGCGTTGCTCGCTCATGGCCAGCGGCGGCGGCAGGTCGGCGGGCAACGACTGGCCGAGCAACAGGGCCAGCGCGTTTTCGTCGAGCGCGCGTTGCCGTGTGAGCTGCGCCCGCGTCACGCGGGCCCCTTCGAGCAGCGACTCGGCCTGGCGAAAGTCGAGCTCTGACGACGCGCCGTTGTCGAACTTGAGCTTGGACAGCTTGAACGACTCTTCGCGTGTCTTGAGCGTCTCGCCGGTAAGGCCTAGCAGCTCGTCGTCGGCGATCAGCGCCAGGTAGGTGTTGGCCACCGATGAGATCAAGCTGATCTGAGCCGCCTTGCGGCCTTCTTCGGTGCCCAGGTACTGTGCCAATGCTGCATCGCTCAGGCTGCGCACGCGACCCCACAGGTCGACCTCGTAGGCGGTGACCTGCAGGCCCACGGTGTAAAGCGTGCTGATGTTGCCGGTGACCGGTGATGGCCCGCGCTGCCCGGTGGCACCCAGGCCCACGCTGGGCAGCAGGTCGGCACGGCGCACGCCGTAGGTGGCGCGCGCCTGCTCAATGTTGAGCATGGCGATGCGCAGGTCGCGATTGTTCTTCAGCGCCAAGTCGATCAGGCGCTTGAGCCGCTCGTCGGCAAAGTAGCTTTGCCACTCGATGTCGCTCGCGGCCTTAGGTCCGGGCGTGGCGGCCTCGCCGTTGAACGCGCCAGCCACGGGCGCGGCGGGCCGCTCGTACTTGGGGGCGAGGCTGGCGCAGCCGGCCATGGCCAATGCGGTGGTCAGAGCCAGAGCGGTCAGTTGCTTAGTCATGTTGCGCTCCCTTCTTTTCGAGTTCATGCGCGTACATCTGGCGTTGCCGTTCGCTGCCCTTGAAGATCTTGCGCACGACGACAAAGAACACCGGCACGAAGAACACCGCAAGCACCGTGGCGCTCAACATGCCGCCGACCACACCGGTGCCGATGGCACGTTGGCTGGCCGAGCCCGCGCCGCTGCTGAGTGCCAGCGGCAGCACGCCCAGGATGAAGGCAAACGAGGTCATCAGGATGGGGCGAAAGCGCAGGTGGCAGGCTTCAAGCGTGGCCTCGACCAGGCCCTTGCCTTGCGCATGCAGGTCTTTCGCAAACTCGATGATCAGAATGGCGTTCTTCGCCGAGAGCCCGATCACCGCGATCAAACCCACCTTGAAGAACACGTCGTTGGGTAGGCCGCGCATCGTGGCGGCGAGCACTACACCCAGAATGCCCAGCGGCACCACCAGCAGCACCGAGGCCGGGATCGACCAGCTCTCGTACAACGCCGACAGGCACAAGAACACCGCCAGCAGCGAGAAGGCGACCAGCATCAGCGCTTGCGAGCCGGCCAGGCGCTCTTCGCGCGATTGCCCCGTCCACTCGAAGGCAAAGCCCGCGGGCAGCTGCCCGGCCAGGCGCTCCATCTCGTTCATGGCGTCTCCGGTGCTGAAGCCGGCGGCTGCATCACCCGCCAGGCGCATGGTCGGGTAGCCGTTGTAGCGGATGGTCTGCATGGGCCCGGTGATCCACTGGGTGGTGGCCACGGACGAAAGCGGTACCAGCTTGCCTTGCGCGTTGAGCACGTTGATGCGCATCAGGTCGTCGGGCTGCATGCGCGCCGGCGCGTCGGCCTGCACGATCACGCGCTGCAGGCGGCCGGCGTTGGGGAAATCGTTGACGTAGGTCGAGCCCAGTGCAGTGGAGAAGGCCGCGTTGACGCTGTCGAACGACACGCCCAGCGCGGCCGCGCGGTCGCGGTCGATGTCGATCTGCAACTGGGGCGCGTCTTCCAGGCCGTCGGGCCGCACGCCCGCGAGCACCTTGCTTTGCGAGGCCATGCCCAGCATCTGGTTGCGCGCGGCGAGCAGGGCGGCATGGCCGTTGCCGCCGCGGTCTTGCAGACGGAAGTTGAAGCCTGTTGCGGTGCCCAGCTCCGGGATGGCCGGCGGGCTCAGCGCAAAGATGAAGGCGTCGCGTACCCCCATCAGTGCACCGAAAGCGCGGCCGGCCAAGGCCTGCGCCGAGTGCTCTGCACCATGGCGCTCGCCCCAGGGCTTGAGCGTGACGAAGGCGAGCGCCGCGTTCTGGCCTTGGCCCGAGAAGCTGAAGCCCAGCACGCTCACCATCTTGTCGACCTCGGGCTGTTTGAGCATGAAGCCTTCGACCTTCTTCATCACCGCCAGCGTGCGCTCTTGCGTGGCGCCCGGGGGCAGCTGCACGTTGGCGATGATGTAGCCCTGGTCTTCGCTGGGCAGGAAGGAGGCGGGCAAGCGTGTGTAGAGCAGGCCCACCACGCCAAGGATGGCCGCGAAGATGATGAGAAAGCGACCGGTGCGCTTGAGCATGCTCGCCACCCAGCTCTCATAGCCCCGGGTCGTGCGCGTGAAGCCGCGGTTGAACCAGCCGAAGAAGCCGGTCGCCACATGCTTGTGGCCGGCTTCCACCGGCTTCAAGAAGGTGGCGCACAGCGCGGGCGTGAGCGACATGGCCAGGAACACCGAGAACAGCATGGCGCTCACCATCACCAGCGAAAACTGACGGTAGATGTTGCCCACCGAGCCGCCGAAGAAGGCCATGGGCACGAACACCGACACCAGCGTGACGGTGATGCCCACCAGGGCGGCGGTGATCTGCCCCATCGCCTTCTTGGTGGCGTCGCGCGGGCTCAAGCCCTCTTCGCTCATGATGCGTTCGACGTTTTCAATCACCACGATGGCGTCGTCTACCAAGATGCCCACCGCAAGCACCATGGCAAACATGGTGAGCACGTTGATCGAGTAGCCGAAGGTGAACATCACCCCAAAAGCACCCATCAGCGCCACCGGCACCACGATGGTCGGGATCAGCGTGTAGCGGATGTTCTGCAAGAAGAGGTACATCACCAGAAACACCAGGATCACCGCTTCGATCAGCGTCTCGATCACCTGGCTGATCGAAATCTTGATGAAGCGCGAGCTGTCGTAGGGGATGGCGTACTTCACGCCCTGCGGGAAATACTTTGACAGCTCGTCCATGCGCTTGTAGATGGCGGCGGCCGTGGCCAGCGCGTTGCCGGTGGGTGCGAGCTGCACGCCGATGCCGGTAGAGGGGTTGCCGTTGAGCCGCGCCGAAGTGCTGTAGCTCTGTGCGCCCAGCTCGATGCGGGCCACGTCGCGCAGCCGCACCGTAGAGCCATCGGTATTGGCGCGCAGCACGATGCTGCCGAACTGTGCAACCGTCGTCAGCTGGCCCGGCACCACCACGGTGGCGGCGACCTGCTGGCCCTGCACGATGGGCAGGTCGCCGATGGTGCCCGACGAGACCTGCGCGTTCTGCGCGCGGATGGCGGTGGTCACGTCGCTGGCGCTGAGGTTGAAGCCGACCAGCTTGCCCGGGTCTATCCAGATGCGCATTGAGCGCTCGGTGCCGAAGAGCTGGGCCTGGCCCACCCCGGCAATGCGCTGCAGCTCGGGCAGCACGTTGCGCGAGGCGTAGTCACCCAGAGCCACCGGGTCGAAGGCCGGGTTGTCGGACGACAGGATGGTGAACAGCAGGAAATTGGCGCGCGCCTTGTCGACCCGCACCCCCTGCTGCGTGACCGCCGCGGGCAAGCGCGGCGCGGCCCGGCTCAAGCGGTTTTGCACGTCGACCTGCGCGAGCGCGGGGTCGGTGCCGGTCTCGAAGGTCAGCGTGAGCGTGCCCACGCCATTGGCCTGGCTGACCGACTCCATGTAGAGCAGGCCGGGCGAGCCGTTCATTTCCTGCTCGATGACGCTGATCACGCTGCTTTCGAGCGTCTGTGCCGAAGCGCCCGGGTAGACGGCGGTCAGCACGATGGAGGGCGGCGCCACCGAGGGGTATTGCGCGATCGGCAGCTGCTTGATGGCCACACCACCCAGCACCACGATGAACAAGGCGATCACCCACGCGAATATGGGGCGATCGATGAAAAACTGGGCCATGTGTTGTGCCCCTTACTTTGAAGCGGCTTGCGACGCGGGTGCGGCGGGTGCGGAAGCCCCGGCAGGCGCCCAAGGCACGGCCTTCACTGGCGCGTTGCCGCGCAGCTTCTGGAAGCCGTCGACCATCACCTGCTCACCCGGCTTCAGGCCGTCGAGCACCAGCCACTGGCCGTTTTGCGCAGAGCCGACCTTCACCGGCCGCGGCGAGACCTTGCCGTCAGGGCCGACCACCATCACGGTGTCGCCGGTGGTGCCGCGCGTGACAGCCTGCTGCGGCAATGCGATGGCCTCGGTGGCCTGGGCTTGCTCCAGCCGCACGCGCACGTACATGCCAGGCAGCAGCAGGCCGTTCGGGTTGGGCAGCTCGGCGCGCAGGGTGATCTGCCCCGAGGTGGCATCGACGGTGAGATCAGAGAACAGCAGCTTGCCGGCCTGCGGGTACTCGCTGCCGTCTTCCAGCACCACGCGCACGCTGGCCGAGCCAGCACCGGCTGACTTCTTGAACTCGCCGCTCTCGATGCCCCTGCGCAAACGCAGCACCTCGGTGGTCGACTGGGTGAAGTTCACATACATCGGGTTGATCTGCTGCACCACCGCGAGCTGGGTCGCTTCACCTTGGCCGACCAGCGCGCCTTCGGTCACCAGTGCGCGGCCGATGCGGCCGGCTATGGGCGACACCACCGAGGCATAGCCCAGGTTGATCTGAGCGATCTGCGAGGCGGCGCGGGCCGAGGCCACATCGGCTTCGGCCGACTTCTGCGCCGCCACGGCGTTGATGTAGTCCTGCTTGCTGATCGCGTTGGCTTCCAGCAGGGGCTTGAAGCGCTCGGCTTGTGCTGAGGCTTGCGTCACATTGGCCTGGGCCCGTGCGAGCGCAGCCTGGGCGCTGGCGTAGGCGGCCTGGTAGGGTGAGGCGTCGATCTGGAACAGCGGCTGGCCGGCCTTCACTTCGCTGCCTTCTTTGAAGAGGCGCTGCTTCAGGATGCCCGCGGCCCGTGCACGCACCTGCGCCACGCGCGAGGCTTCAAGCCGGCCTGGCAACTCGGTGGTCACGCCCATGGCATGCGGTGCCACGGTGACAACACCCACCTCGGCCGGCGGCATGCCGCCCCCGGGCGGGCCGGCGGGCTTGCCGCTTTGCTGGCCGCAAGCCGCGAGCAGGGCGGCGGCCACAAGGGCACACACAAGAGAAGAGTCAGCCAAGACGTCTTTCAACGCGGACATGCGAATTCCTTCGGATTTGCGCTCATGCAAGGCGCCGGATGGGAGTCAGGGACGCGTGTGACGGGGCTTGAAGAAAGCACGGGCGCCACAAGGTGCTGGGTTAGTATACATACGCATGTGAATGTATGTTGACAACCGGAACAGATGCACCACCATGGTTCGCCGTACCAAAGAAGAAGCGCAGGCTACCCGCGAACTCATCCTTGACACGGCCGAAGTGGTGTTCCATGAGCGCGGCGTGTCGCGCAGCTCGCTGAACGACATCGCCCTGGCCGCCGGCCTCACGCGGGGTGCCATCTACTGGCACTTTCAAGACAAGGCCGACCTCTTCAACGCGATGATGAAGCGCGTAACGCTGCCGCTGGAAGAAACCGCCCAGCGCAGCGACGACCCCGCACTCGATGACCCGCTGGCCTACATGCGCGACAACTTCACCCGCGCCCTGCACCTCACCGTCAACGACCCACAGGTGCGCCGCGTGTTTGAAATTGCCACCCACAAGGTCGAGTATGTGGGCGAGCTGCAGGCGGTGCGCGACCGCCACTTGGCCACGCGAGACGACTGCCTGCTGCATGCCGAGCGCGGCATCAAGCTGGCCATGCGCCGCGGGCTGCTGCCCAAGCGCATCCCGGCGCGCGCTGCGGCGCTGGGCCTGCATGCACTGATCGACGGCTTGATCCAGAACTGGATGCTGGCCCCCAAGGCTTTCGATCTGGTGAAGGTGGGCCGGCAGGTGCTCGATGCCTACCTCGCGGGGCTTGCAGTTCCGAAGTAGAGCGCGCTCTACACTGGCCGGCGGAGGACGCTGCCATGACCGCCTTTCACACCCTGAGCGCGATCGAGCTGCTCGCTGCTTACAGCAACAAGGCGCTGTCGCCGCTGGAGGTGACGCGCGCCGTCTTGCAGCACATCGAGCACTGCGAGCCGCGCCTGTGTGCCACTTATGCACTCGATGCCGCGGGCGCGATTGCGCAGGCCGAAGCGTCGCAGGCGCGCTGGCTCAAGGGCGAGCCTCAAGGCGCACTCGACGGCGTGCCCGTCACCATCAAAGAAAACATCGCCACCCGTGGTGTGCCCATGCCGCTGGGCACGGCCGCCAGCGTGCTGACGCCGGCCGAGCGCGATGCCCCGCCGGCGGCGCGCCTGCGCGAAGCCGGTGCGGTGATTTTGGGCAAGACCACCATGCCCGACTACGGCATGTTGTCGTCTGGGCTGTCGAGCTTTCACTCGCTGGCGCGCAACCCCTGGGACTTGAGCAAGAACCCCGGCGGTAGCAGCGCGGGTGCGGCGGCTGCGGCGGCGGGCGGCTATGGCCCGCTGCACATTGGCACCGACATCGGCGGCTCGGTGCGCTTGCCCGCCAGCTGGTGCGGCATCTTCGCCTTGAAGCCCAGCCTCGGCCGCATTCCCATCTACCCGCCCTATGCAGGCCGCGTGGCCGGGCCGATGACGCGC
Organism: Rhizobacter sp.; assembly: GCF_046595475.1. GTDB lineage: Bacteria > Pseudomonadota > Gammaproteobacteria > Burkholderiales > Burkholderiaceae_C > Rhizobacter. The sequence continues at coordinate 59,882 of NZ_JBKJOQ010000007.1, read as the reverse complement.
AGCGTGCAAGACGCCGCGCTGATGATGCGTGTGCTGTCACTGCCCGATGCGCGCGACGCCATGAGCCTGCCCTACCAGGCCATCTCGTGGCAGGAGCTGGTGCGGCCGCTGCGTGGCCTGAAGATCGGGCTGATGTTGGAGGCCGGCTGGGGCCTGCCGGTCGACCCTGAAGTGCGCGCCGCCGTTGAGGCCGCGGCCCAGGCCTTCGAAGCGGCCGGCGCCATCGTCGTGCCGCTCAAGCCCTTCATGACGCGCGACATGGCTGATGGCATGGACCAATTCTGGCGCTGCCGCTCGTGGATGGACATCTCAGCCCTGCCGCCCGAGCGCCGCGCCCAGGTGCTGCCCTTCATCGTGGAATGGGCGCGCGGTGGCGCGGGCCTGAGCGGCGAGCAGGTGTTCAGGGGTCAGGCCCAAATGGGGGTGATGCGTGAGGCGGCGGTCGCGGCCTGCCAGCCCTTCGACTTCGTCTTCACGCCCACCGCGCCCATCGCCGCCTTTGCGGCCGAGCTGCCGTGCCCCACCAACGACCCGGCGCGGCCCTTCGAGCACATCGCGTTCACGCTGCCCTACAACATGAGCGAGCAACCGGCCGCCACCATCAACTGCGGCTACACCGCAAGCGGCCTGCCCATCGGTTTGCAGATCGTGGGCCAGCGGCATGACGACCTGGGCGTGCTGCAGATCGCCCGTGCGTGGGAGCAACTGCGACCCGTGCAGCGACCCTGGCCGATGGATGCATGACGGCCCCGTCAGATTTGCTCGCTTTCTCAAGCGAACTGCCGTGGGCATCGGCCTCTCATCTCAAACGTTAGGCTCTCAGGCCTGCTAGTCTCTAGGCCCGCACAACACAGGTGGCAACCATGAAAACCGAACTGCTGTATTTGGCCCTCGTTACCGCATTCACGGGTCTTCTGTGGGTGCCGTACATCGTTGACCGCGTTGTTGTGCGCGGCCTCATAGACGCTGTGGGCTACCCCGAAAATCCGAAGCGCCAATCGCTTTGGGCGCAGCGGCTTATGAAAGCGCATGCCAATGCAGTCGAAAATCTGATCATTTTCGCAACTCTCGTGTTATTGGCCCACGCTGCTGGCCTCACAAGCGCTGCCATAGGCACCGCAGCTGTGGTCTATTTTTGGGCTCGAGTCGTACACGCGGCGGCCTACACATTTGCAATTCCGTGGGTGCGCACGCTCGCCTTTACCGTGGGCTTCTTCGCCCAGGCCACGGTGGCCTGGCAGTTGCTCGCCCGCTAGCAAACTGCCTTCTGCTTTGTGGCGCAGCAACTGCCGGTGAAGCCCAGCACGTGGGTCATGTCAGCAGCGTCAAGCTTGGCGATGAGCGTCAGCGCGATAAAGCGGGCAGTAGCCAAGGTGTTTCCATGGCCATAGAACACATCCTCTTCGATGCCGACGGCGTACTCCAATATCCAGCCAGACTCTGGCAACCCGCGCTGCAGTCAGTGCTACGGCTCGAAAACGAATCCCAAGCCAGAGCGGTCGTCGAAGACATACTCGAAGCCGAAACAGAGGTGCTCGAGTCATTGACCGGTTTCACAGAGCGGCTTGAAGCAAAGCTGGCGAAGTGGGGTCGCTCCCAGTTCGTCAGAGAAACATTCGATGTACTTCACGCCATTGAAGTCCATCACGACGTCATGCAAACCGTTCAGGACATTCGTCGATCGGGCATTCGATGCCACATCGGCAGCAACCAGCAAGCGCTTCGCGCGAGGCATATGTCAGAGGCCCTGAACTACAAGGCTCTGTTCGACAGCGAGTTCTATTCCTGCTTCATGGGCGCAGCCAAGCCCCGGGTCAGCTTCTTCGCAAACGTCATTGCAAAGCTCGGCTGCGAGGCGAGCGCTGTGCTGTTTCTCGATGACAGAGCCGAGAACGGCGCAGCTGCCGAACAAGCAGGGCTGAACGCCATGGTCTTTTTTGGAACAGAGGGTGCGCTTTCACTGCGGCGCCGGTTGGCCGGCTTTGGCGTGTCCCCCAGGTCCCCCAGCCAGTAGCCGCCCCACACCTTAGGGATGCGCCCGCGGCGGCTCAGGCCTACCCTGCCTGCCATGAGTGCCAGCGCCAGCCCGAGCCCTAGCCCCGAACGCGTTGCCGTCGTCGTCGTACACGGCATTGCCGACCAGGTGCGCGGCGAGACCTCGGCTGACGTGGCCATGCTGCTCGCCGCCGCCAGCCACGGGCAGGTGACGCGCAGCGACATCCCGATCGAAATCACGGCGCTAGACCCGGCCGTGCCCTTCGACAGCTGGGACCCGAAGGGCCACATAGAGCGCATGGACAAGTCGCTGAGCCAATCGTTGCGCAGCGACTTTCTCGACCCCAAGCTCGGCGGCGGCGCGGGCACCCCACTCATGCGCAACAGCGCGGCGCGCGGCTCCGAGGGCAGCCACATCGACCACGGCGTGCGCTACACCGACTATCTGCTGGCCAAGGCCGCTTCGGTGCGCCGAAGCGAGGTCACGCCGCAGCACTACGAGATGCCCTGCCACCGGGTGAGCACGCCGGGCCGCGAGGCCGATGTGTTCGAGATGCACTGGGCCGACCTGTCGCGCCTGGGCGGCGGGGTCACGCGCATCCTCGCCGAGCTGTTCACGCTGCTGTTTCACCTCTCCAAGCTCGGGGCTGACACTGTCTCGCTGGCAGACGTGGCCCTGGCGCCGAGCGTGGCGCTGCGCTGGCTGGCGCGCATGCACCGCTGGGCCAACTGGGTGTTCTCGCGTGTGCTGGCCTTGCTGTTCCTGCAGTTGCTGGTGGGTGTGCTGATTTTGGTGCCGGCCGGGCTGATGGTGGGGCATGAACACTCGGCCAGCGTAGGCGCAGCAGTGTTGGCGGGCGCTGCCGTGGCGGTGGCCTGCGTCTACTTGTCGCGTTGTCCCTGGATCTGGGGTTTCTGGGCCGGGCTCGCGAGCGGCGGGCTGCTGGCCTGGGGCGCTGACCGCGCACCTGCCACCGGCGCCTGGGTGGTGTTGCTGGCGTGGCTGTTGTTGCTGCTGTGGGGCTACAAGCGTTTTCTCGGCTATTGCGAAGAGCGCTTCCGCGCGGTCTATGGCGTGGGCCTGGTGATGATGGCGTTCACGCTTGGCGCGGTGGCTTGGGGCGCGCATGCTCACGATGTGCCCGGTGCCGGCCCGCGCCTGGTGGCGGGGGTGTTCCGCGCGGTCGAGGTGCTGCTGCTCGCGCAGCTGAGCAGCTGGGTGGCGATGGCGCTGCTGGTCACTGCGGCGGTGGTGCTGGGCGAGTGGGCCTGCACCGGCCGCGGCAACTCGGCCGAGCGGCGCCAGAGCATCGTCACGGCGCGGCTGGGGCTCTTCGTGTCGATGGGCATCTTTGTCGCGTTCGTCATGACGGTGTGGGCGCTTTTGTCCAAACCGCTGGAGGCCTTGGTCGAAGGCCTGCACTACGCGCCCTGGTGGTTCACCGAGGTGACGGTTGACGGAAAGCTGCAGGCCGGTCGCTACCTCGCGCTGCGCTTCAGCGCCAGCACCGACACCTTTGCGCTGGTGGCCGCGATGCTGCTGGCCTTGCTCGGTTTCGTGGCGCTGATCTTCCTGCCCAGCGTGCTGGTCGAGCTGCGCTTGATTCGCTGGCTCGATGCGCCACGCCTGGGGCACTGGCTGACGGCGGGCTACCGAGCGCTCGACCGTTTGGTGCGCTGGTGGAGCTGGCTCATCACCGCGGGGCTGATTGCCGTCGCAGTGCTGCTGGTGGGCAGTCAGCTGGTTCGCTTCGGCATTTATCTGCCCTGGGTCAGCGAGCAGGCGCTGCCCATAGGCACCTGGTCGGGCGACCTGCTGGGCACGGTGGTGGTGCTGGTGGCGGGCGGTGCGGTCAGCTTGGTGGCCATCGGCGGCGTGGCCTTCAAGCGGCTGAAGGCCCTGCGTGCGCCGCTCGATGCCGCGCTCGACGTGGACAATTATTTTCGCGAGTTCCCGCGCAAGGCCATCCCCCGGGTGATGATTTTCGAGCGCTACGTGGCGCTGCTCGAACACGTGGTGGCGCAGCGCTACGACCGCGTGGTCATCGTGGCCCACAGCCAGGGCACGGTGATCACCGCCGACCTGCTGCGCTACCTTCAGCGCCGTAAGCAGCTGCGCCCGGCGGCGGGTGCTGCCGACCGGCTGGTGCAGCTGGGCCAGTGGCTGGGGGAGAAGAACATCCGGCTGCTCACCTGCGGCAGCCCGCTGCGCCAGCTGTATGCGCTGCGCTTCCCTTGTCAGTACGGTTGGGTCATCGACAAGAGTGCCAACAAGCCAGGTGAGGGGAATGAGCCGGGGAATGAGCGGGAGAATGAGCAGGGCCACGAACAAGGTGCCAATGGCCCCGACCCGCGCGCCGACCTGGGGGTGGCGAGCTGGGTCAACGTGTGGGGTGCGGGCGATTACGTGGGCCGCTGGCTGTGGTCACCGGCGCGCGACGCAGCGCTGCCAGCACTCGCTGTGGAACAGAAGGCCTACGAGGGCAAGCCTGTTCAAGAGGCACCCGTGTACCGAGACCTCTGCCTTGGCGCCGACGCGCACACCCACTACTTCGACCTCGACAACACGGTAATGCTTGGCGAACTGCGTGCCTTGGTTTGACGTGGGGCGTCGGGGCTCTTGTATCCTTTCGCCACAAGAGTCGGGAGGATCATGGAAAGCAGTGCACAGGTGTGTCTGGTGTTCGCCGGTGAAGTGTTGCCGGGCTTCCAGGCCGACGAGGTCAAGCAACGATTCGGCGAGAAGTTCAGGGTTCAGGGCGAACGCCTCGCCGCCATGTTTTCGGGCGAGCGCACCGTGCTCAAGCGATCGCTCTCGTACGACGACGCGGTGAGTTACATGGCGCAGCTGCAGAAGTTTGGCGTGCGCGTGCACATGGAGCCTGTAGCAGCGGCTTCGCCTCGCCCTTCCGCACCTGCGCCTTCTGCTTCGCCGGCTCCTTCTTCTGCTGTTGCGAGCGGCCTTGCCCTGGCGGCCCACGCGCCGCCTGCGCAGGCCTTGGCCATCGAAGAGATCGAATGCCCCAACTGCGGCGAGCGCCAGCCCATGCGCATCTTGTGCCGCTCGTGCACCACCGACATGCCGCGCGGCATCGCCGCCAAGAAAGAAGACGCAGCGATTGCCCGCGCCGAGCGGCTAGACGCAGCGCGGGCGCGCCGTGGCCTGCGCCCGGCTGTGGCTAGCCCGCACTACGACGAAGACGCTCCGCCGCTGATGGGCTTCGGCTTCATCGGCCGGGTGTCGCGCCTCACCTACATCGATTCCACGCTGGTGAGCTGGATCGCTTTGCTGTGGCTGGGCATGGCGGCGCTCACGCGCCCAGGGGTGTTCACCATCCTGCTTTTCCTGGTGGGCTTGCTCGTGGTTTCGCTGTGGTCGCTGCGCGTGACGGTGCTGCGACTGCACGACTTCAACGCCAGCGGCTGGTGGGCGTCGATGTTCATCGTGCCCTACATCGGGCAGGCGGTGAGTGTGGCGCTGCTGTTCATTCCCGGCTCGCGTGATGACAACGAATACGGTGGCCTGCCGCGCCCAGGCAGCAAGTGGGTGGCCGGCCTGCTGACGCTGGTGTTCGTGCTCAGCATGGCGGCCTCGTGGCGGCCTGCGATGCGTGCCTTCACCGCGCTGTTGAACGAAGACGAAGAGACCGAGACCTTCGAGGGTGTGAGCGCTTCGGGGCCCGCGCCGTCAGACCGCGAGCTGTCGGACCATATCGAAACCGTGGGGGCCAGCATCGGCTTTCGCGACGAGTACTGGAACCAGCTCAACCACAAGGCCTTTGCCGCGTCGGACGACGGTGCCTGGGGCTACGGCGCGGGCCAGACCACGCCGCGCCAAGCAGCGGTGATGGCCATGTCGCGCTGCGAAGAAAAACGCAAGCCCTACACGCGCGCCTGCCATCTGCTGAACGTCAACGGCCAGTGGGTGGTGCAGCGCTAGGCGCCCACGCTGCTGCCCTTGCTGTTGCGGTTGTCCCTCTGCGCCTGCGTCTGTCGAAACAGGTCGGGCAAGGTCTTGCCCGGCTCGTCGCGAAAGTTTTCTTCGAGCACTTGCAGCGTCTGGATGCGGTCGACGCGGAAGTTGCGAAAACCCTCGCGTGTTTCGCACCAGGCCGCGAGCGTCCACACCGCGCCCCAGTAGAAACAACCCAGCGGGCGCACGGTGCGCTGGCTGTCGCTCTCTTTCAGGTCGCGGTAGTGCAGATTGACTTTGCGGCGCCCCTCGGCGGCCAGGCGCAGCGGCTCCAGGCGCGCGCGCGTGCCGGGGTCAAACTCGATGGGCGGCGCATACACCGCCAGGCTTTCGGCCGCGGCGCGCGCCGCCACCGGCAGCACGGCGAGGATTTTCGACAGCGCGTTTTCGGCCTGGGCGGCAAGCGTGGGGTCCAGCCTTGGCTGGGCAATGCGCACCGAGGCGACCAGGGCTTGGGCTTCTTCGTGGGTGAACATGAGCGGTGGTAGGTCGAAGCCCGAGCGCATGCGGTAGCCGACACCAGCCTCGCCCTCGATGGGCACGCCCTGTGTCATCAGCTCAGCCACGTCTCGGTAGACCGTGCGCTCAGACACCTCCAGGCGTTGGGCCAGGAATTGCGCGGTGCTCAGGCGGCGCCCGCGTATCAGCTGGACGATCTGGAACAGTCGGTCAGCGCGGCGCATGGTCGGCCGTTTCAGCAGCCATGTCGGCACCCATCGCCTGTGCGATCAGAGCCATGTCGTCATCGCTTACCTTGATGAGGCCGAAGCGAAACGCATAGCCCCAGTTTTTCAGCTTGTCGCGTGTGAACGAGAGCTCGCTCAGCAGCGGGCGAATGGGTGCTGCACAGGCGCTGCGGTCGTAGCTGACGTCTTTGCGAAATGGTTTGAAACCATTGCCCATGTCGGCCTGGTAGACGCGCTCGTCGCGCACTGTGCCGATGGCGGTGAACGCCTGGCAAGGCTCTTTCTCCCCCAGGCGCTGCACCGGTGAGTAGTAGGCGATGCGGTCGTCGGCATGCACGCGCTTGAGCGGCGCTTCTTTGCCATGGCCAACCTGCATGATCCCTTGCGTGCGGCCATGGGCCACGTGCTCGGCGCAGGCCACGGCGATCCAGTTGGTGTGCGCCATGCTCAGGCCTCCATGGAAGTGCACAGCTCCACGAGCGTGCCATCGGGGCAGCGCACGTAGGCGACGGTTTGGCCCCAAGGTTTGGTGACGGGTGGCGAGAGCAGCGTGGCGCCGGCGCTCACGGCTTGTTCGCAGGCGGCGGCCACGTTGGAGGTGACGAGGCCTAGCTCCATGCCGAGCGGCTGCTTAGAGCTGCCGGCGGCCACATAGTCGTGGCCCAGGTTGCCGCGTGCGGTGGCGTGGTCGGCAAAGGCGAGCGCGGTGTGGCCGGTCTCGACCTCACCGTAGCTGCCGCTTTCATGCAGAAAGCGTCGCTTCAGGCCGAAGGCTCGCTCGAAAAAATCGAGCGAGCCCGCGACGTCGCTCACGTAGACGATGGTGTAGCCGAGCTTCATGGCGACGTCTCCTGGGTGGTCAAGGGAATGCTACGCGAGCGCGTGCAGGCCGAGGCGGTTGCCCTCGGTGTCGGTGATGTGGGCAAACACGCCCATGTCGCCGGGCAGCTGCACCTTGGGTGTGGTGATGCGCCCGCCGGCGGCCTCTACCCGGGCCAGCACGACGTCGAGCGAGGGCTTGGCGTTGAGGTACACAAGCGCGCCTTGGGTCGATGGCTCTACACCGGCAGCGGCCAGCAGGCAGCCGCCCACGGCGTTGTCGTCGTAAGGGAAGACAGCCATCGTCTGCTCGCCCATGTTTTCGCGGTGCAGCTTGGCGGCCAGCAGCGTCTCGTAAAAGGCCTGGGCGCGGTCCATGCTTTTGACCGGAATCTCGAACCAGTTCACGGCATGGTGTTGGGTGTGTTGGGCCATTGCGTCTCTCCTGTGGTTGTTGGGAGACGTGATGCTGCGCGGCCGCTGCTGACAGCGTTGTGTCAGGAGGGTGGGGCGGCGCAGGGTGGCAGCTTGAGCAACCCCTGCGCGAGCACGGCCCTGAGCATCGCCGTCACAATCAACGCTTCCGTCACCCGCCCAGGAACCGCCATGCCCGGCGAAACCCCCGCCCCGATTTTCAGAAGCGAGGCAGAGCTTGCCCTGCTGAGCGCCTCTGAGCGCATACGCTACCGCGTGGTCGGCGCCGGGCGGCGCTACCACGCCAACGACAACATCTCGGCCTTCATACGCGATGGCGAGATCGACGAGTTGCGCGATGAAATCGCCACCAAGATGCAAGAGGTGCTCAAGTCGCTGGTGATCGACACCGAGAGCGATCACAACACCCACGAGACCGCCAAGCGTGTGGCCAAGATGTACCTCACCGAGGTCTTCCGCGGGCGCTACGTGCCCATGCCGGCGGTGACCGAGTTCCCCAACGCAGAGCGCCTCAACGAGCTGATGATCGTGGGCCCGGTGACCGTGCGCAGCGCCTGCTCGCACCACCTGTGCCCGATCATGGGCCGGGTGTGGGTGGGCATCTTGCCCAACGAGCATTCCAACCTCATCGGCTTGTCGAAGTACGCACGCATCTGCGACTGGATCATGTCGCGCCCGCAAATCCAGGAAGAGGCGGTCACCATGCTCGCCAACGAGCTGCAGTCTCGCGTCAAGCCCGACGGGCTGGCCATCGTGATGGAGGCCGACCACTTCTGCATGCACTGGCGCGGTGTCAAAGACGACAACTCGATGATGACCAACAGCGTGATGCGCGGGGCGTTCCTGAAAGACGCGAACTTGCGCCGCGAATTCCTGTCCTTGCTGAGCAAGAAGAACTGAAGAGGTGCCCCATGCTTGTCCGCCTGATGTACGCCAGCCGCGCGACCGATTCGGTCAACCCAGACGCCCTGGGCGCGATTCTCAAGAAAGCCCGCTTGCACAACCCCGCCATCGGCGTGACCGGTGTGCTGTGCGTTTCCGACGGGCTCTTTCTGCAGGTGCTGGAAGGAGGCCGCCTGCCGGTGAGCCAGCTCTACAACCGCATCGCATGCGACCCCCGCCACCGCGACGTGATGCTGCTCAGCTACGAAGAGATCGGCGAGCGCCGCTTTGCGGGCTGGGGCATGGGGCAGGTGAATTTGTCCGACCTCAACGCGTCGCTGCTGCTCAAGTACTCCGAAACGGCCAAGCTCGACCCGTATGCGGTGTCGGGCGCGGTGTCGATGGCGCTGTTCAATGAGCTGGTGGCCACGGCCTCGGTGCTGTGCCAGTGAAGGTGTTGAACGAAACCGGCATGCCGCTCATCTCGTCCTGAGGCCAAGGGCAATCGCAGCTTCAGTGAGCGAGCCTGCTCTCGCAGGCTCGCTCGGCCCATCCATCATCGTGCGCGCGTCAGCCGCACCGCATTCAAGCCATCCGACAACACGATCTCGAAGCTGCCACCTGCTGGCAGCTCCGCGGTCGAGAGCGTCGCGCGCCCGTCGCGCAGGTCTTGCGCCAGGTTGCGACGCTCACCGTTGCCACTGACCCAGGTGAGCGTGAGGTACGGGTGGCGCGCAGCATCCCAGCTCAGGCTCACGCTGCCGTTGGCCTCCTGCACCTGCGGCGCAGTGCTCGCGGCTTGCGCCCGCTCGGTACCGGCTGCTGCACGTGCCTGCGACGTCAACAGCGTCTTGCTGCCTTGCAGAATACTCAGGCTCTGAATCGTGCCGGGGTTGGGGATGGTGAAGCCGAAGTGCTGCAGCGTGGGCTCGTGGTCGATCACGCGCGGTGCGAACGGCAGCTCAACGGTGGTGCCGTTGGTCGTGACGATGCGCAACAGGTAAGCCCCGGCCGCCGGGGCCTGGGCTCGGCCCACCAGCGACTTCACCGGGTTCAGCGTGGCCGTGCCGGCGCCGATCTCGCCGCTGATCAACAACAGCTCTTGTGTGGTGGCCACCGCTGCCGCTTGCTCCGTCACCACCAGCCGGTCGGCCGGCGTGAGGTAGGTTTGCATCAAGCGGTAGTTGTAGTCGGAGAAGACCTGGCCACCGCAGTAGCTCATCATGTCGTGGCGGTCGGTGGGCCGCGGGTCGTAGAAGGTGTTGCTGTCGGCCAGGTAGGGCCAGATGTAGCGGCCGGGCTTGCCCAGCGTGGCGTCTGGGTAGGGGTAGTTCGGGTCGGGATTGCCGGCGCCGCCGCAGGCCGCGTGCGGCAGCGAGAAGTTGTGGCCCAACTCGTGCGCCACCACGTCTCGCACGGTGGTGGGCGAGCCCGGCATGTCGAAGCCCACGCCACTGTTGCCGCGCACATAGGCCAGGCCGGCCAGCCCCCAGCTGCGCTTTGGAATGAAGCCGAAGTAATGGTCGTGCGAGGCCGCACCTTCGATCGAATGGAGGTCGGCGAGCTCGCCGAGGATCTTGCCGAAGGCATCGCTCCAACCGGCATCGGTGGTGGGCAGCGTGCCCACGCGGCTGGACACGTACGTCGGGTGCGATTGCACCGCCACGCTGGACACCGGGAACAGCGCCTGCACGTGGGGGCCTTGGTTGGCCGGCAGCACGCCGCTGGTGCCGGCGATCTGCACCGAGATCGGAATGAACTTCATCGTCACCCCGCCACCCACGCGCGGGGTGAGCGTGCTGGCCTGGCCGGTACCGATCTGCGCGCTGATGCGCAGGCCCGCGCGCACCAGCTCGGCCGGCACGGTGACGGTGTACGAATCGTTGAAGCTCGGCACCTGTGGCACCGTGGCGGGCAGCGCGCCACTGGGCACGGCCAGCAGCAGGTCGCGGCTCGCGCCGCCATTCACGTTGTCCACCCGCAGCACGCCGCTGGGCTTGGCGCCCTGCGTGGCACCGCTGGTCACGTTGACCTTCACCAGCACCGCCTTGTTGGCGACCAGCACCAACGCGCTGTCGTCGCTGTTGAAGAGCAGCGATTGCGCCAACTGGACGCTCGCCACCGGCGAGGGCGCCGCCACAGGCGGGGTGATGCGGAACGAGGAGGCGAAGTCGTTGCTGTTCAGCGGCACAAGGCTGGCGGTGTCGGCCGTCAGGGTCACCGAGCGGCCACCGTAGTTGATGTGCTCGAACAGCACCACACGGTAGCCGGCGGGCACGCGCACCGAGGAGATGCGGTCATTCCAGGCCGAGCCCACCCAGGCCGAGTCGGCACTCGCGCAATAGCTCTGCCCTTGGTAGTTGACATGCTCGAAGAAGCAGATCGGGTCACCCACCGCCGCGGCCGTGAGGCCGGCTTGGGCGGCCTGCGCGCCATCGCTGCTGGTCGGCTCGCTGCCGCCGCAGGCAGCCAGCGTGGCGGCCAAGGCCAAGGCAGCGCCGCGGGTCATGGTGTGACCGGCGCGCTCAAGCGCCGCACGGTGCGTGTTCAGTTTCATCATCGCGGTTTCCTCGTTCAGACCACCCTATGTTGGGGCGTCGAATCTTCCGCGATGAAACGCGTCCGGCAGGTAAGCCCCAACGCAAATGCGTAAGGGGTTACAGCTGGACGCGTTGTTTGGTTAGCGCACGTGCAAGTCACCTTCCAGCCCGGGGTGGAGATGCTGTGCTTGGGCCGCCAAAGCCGCGTCTGGCAGGCTAAGGTCTCGCTTCTCGCCTCAAGCCTGCGCCACCGGCTCCACATAGTGCCGCGCCAGCTCGGGCGGCAGTGGCGAATCGAGCAGCACGCTGGCCAGGCGCAGGGCGTCGGCGGCATCGGGTTCGAGGGCGCCGGGCGCCTTGTGCAACAGAGCCGCGTCGAGCCAGGCGCGCACCAGCACCGGCTTCAACATCCACGGCAGGGCTTGCACGTCTTGCAGGGCGTGCACCAGGCCGTCGGCGTCGGGGGCTTCGCAGGGTGGCACGGCGTCGCCTTTCAGCCAGGGCTTCATCACGCTCGCATACCAGGCCTCGCCGTCGGGCAGCAAGCGTGCCAGAAAGGCAGTGAGCCGCGCGATCTGGCGCGGCGTGTGCAGCGAGAGCTGCGCCTGCAGCTCATCCGGTCGAATGGCGCGCAGCCCGCGCTTCAGCAGCGCGGGCTGCGGGCTCATACCGTCAAGGCGTGATGTCAAACGGCGCCGTGGTGGTGTCGATGGACTCCAAGAACTTGACGATGTCAGCGCGGTTGCTGTCGGTCTCAAACGGGTCGGGCTGGCCGATCAGCAGGCCCCTGGTTCGATGGGGCTTGAGCTGCATCACGTCGCTCAGCGTTTGCGCCGAGCCGTTGTGCAAGTAAGGGCCCATTGCAAAGGCACCCAGCAGTGAAGGCGGGTTGAAGCCCAGCGCGCCTGCAGCGGTGCTGCCGTTTTGCTTGAGCTCGTTGAACGCGGTCACGTCAAAGGTGCCTACGTTGCGCAGGATGTCTCGCAGCACAGATGCGCCGGCGTCTGTGGCCAGCACGGGGGTGCCGACGATGCGATTCATGCGGCCCGAGGCCCACCCTGGGCCGCCGTGGCAGCTGGCGCAGTTGGCCTCGGCAAACAAGCTGCGGCCGTGCGCAATTTGCTGGCCCACGGCGGTGCTGCCGGGTTCGCCTGCCAGCGGTGAGCTGGGGGTTTTGATGCCGGTGGCCACGTAGAAGGCCAGCGCATCCAGCTCAAAGCTGCGGCCTGCGTTCTTCACGACCAGCGGCGGCTTGCTGCCGCCTGCGCCCGCGCCGGCAGCGCCGCCCGCGGTGAAGCCGGTGGTGGCGTCCACAATCAAACCGCCGATCGGGTTTTTGTTGGCGTCGAATGATTCGCTACCGCCCGACACGTCGAGCATGTTGTTCTGGAAGTCTTGCACTTCGTCATTGATGGCCGAGTGGTTCAGGGCCTTGATGTCGGTTGGGTCTTTGGGGTTGAAGGTCCAGTTCAGCGGCGATGAGCGACGCGGGCCGGTGCCAAACATCCACACCACGTTGTCGGTGCGGCCAAAGCCGTGGCATGCCACGCAAGAGCCCCAGCCTTCGTGCGAGAGCTTGGCCGGGAAGCGCGGCACCAGGGCTTGGGTTGAGAGCCCGGGCAGAGCGAGGCCGGTGGAACTTTCAAACGTGGCCTTGCCGATCAGCCGGCGCGCGGCGTCGCTGTCTCTGGCCGGCAGCGCGGCGGTGGCAAAAGTGGCGATGACCTCGTTCTTGGCCAGGTCGATGACCGACACATCGCGTGAGTTCTCGTTGGCCACGAAGGCGCGGCTGTCGGTCGAGTTGATCACGATGCCGCGCGGGCCTTGGCCCACCATGATGCGCACGATGGCGCCCGGGTCGTCTTTGGCCTTGGGGGCATTGATGGTGGGCGTGCCGTTGGCGTCGAGCACCACCTTGACCACCACATTCGATGACAACGAGACCGCATAGCCTTCGTCGCTCTTGTTCTTGAACGCCACCGCCCAGGGCACGGCCAAGAAGAGGCGCTTGCGCTCATCGGCGGCGTCGCCCACTTCGAAGTTGATGCCGCGGTTCATGTTGAGGGTTTGCGGCAGGCCAGCGGCCAGGCCTTCGGCATCGGTGGTGGTGTCGAGCACCGACAAGCACGACTGCACGTTCACGTTGAAGCGCACAGGGCCGTCGGGCGAGGCGCAGGTGTTGGGCAGGTAGGCGTGCGTGCCCTTGATGGCAATCGCCTGCAGCATGTTGGGGAAGGCACCGGTCACCACGTCAAAGATCGGGGCGGGTGGGGTGTCGGCGGTGAACTTGGGCGCGAGCTTCTTCAGCGTGGAGCCGTTGGATCTGAAGCCGGTGTCGGCCATGGGGTTGAGCACGGCTTGCTTGAGCACGGCGTCGTTGGCGGTGGAGATGACGGCCACGTGGCCTTCTTTGTAGTCGTCGGCGCCGATCTTGATGCTGCCGTCGAACACGCCCGCGCGGTCTACGCCCTGGAATTGGGTCACGTAGACCTTCTCGTCGTCGTCGCGGTTGTCGCCGTTGTTGGTGACGGCTACGCCGCGCGGCTCTTGGCCCACGCCGCTGATGGTGGTCACGACCCTCATCGCCACCGGGTCGACCACCGAGACGGTGTTAGAGCGCGCATTGGCCACGTAGAGCTTCTTGCCGCTGGGTGTGAAGGCCAGGCCATAGGGTTCGGTGCCCACGTTCACGGTGCCCACTGCCTTGAGCGTGCCGGTGCTGATGACGGTGAGGGTGTTGCCGCCCGCATTGGCCACGAACACATATTGGCCGTCGGGCGAGACGGCCAGGTTGCGCGGCTCGGCGCCCACAGCGATCTCAGCCATCGGCGTCTTCGCATCACCGTACACATAGGTTGCGCTGACGGTGTTGGTCTCGGGGTTTGCCACCCACAGGGTGCGGTCGTCGGCGCTGAGCTGAATGGGGCCGGAGCTGTTGGCGCCGCGGCTGAGTGCTTTGTTGGGCGGCGGCGGCGGGCTGTCGTAGCCGCTTCCATAGCCACCGCCACCGCAGGCGGCGATCACGGCGAGGGAAGAGACGGTCAGTGCGCATCGCACCAACGTCAATCGGTTCAGGGTCATGGCAAACGTCCTTGAAGGTGGGGCCGATGGCGGGGTGCTCATCGGCGGGGTTGAGCGGGTGGGGAGGTTCTGAAGAACCCGAGCGCACCACGCCTTGCTGCTGACGTGGTGCATCCGTGAAGACCTACGGAGTGGCCCCGCCGACAGACGCAGCGCCGCCGAAAAATCGGTGAGCGAGTGCGTAAACGGGTGTGCCGCCTCGGGCAGGGCGCGGGTTCTCGATCACCATGTACTCAGCAGGCCGGTGTGCGACTCGCCAGGCTTGCGCCAAGGTGCCCCCCTGAAGAGGGGAGCTGGGTAACAAGAAGTTGTGGTCGCCGTTTTCGATGGCGAAGACAACGAAAATCCATAGGCACTCACCAGGGAAGCAAAACAACCATGAACGACCCCTTGACTGGGCGGCTGAGCGACGCCCTCAGCAGCGTGCAGTCAAAGCCAGCCGGCCTGCTGGCGAGCTGGACGCAAAGCCAGCGACTTTTCAACGTGAGCGGCGAAGGCCCGGTGGCCGACCTGCTGGTCGAAAGTTCATCTCAATCGACAGCATCAGTGAGCCCTTCACCGTTCAGCTGACCGCCCTCGCACTGAGCGCGCACATCGCCATCAATGACCTGCTGGGCAAGCACATCACGCTCAGCGCGGCGCTCTCAGACGGCAGCACCAAGCGGCACACCGGCCTCATCTTCGACGCCAAAATGCTCGAGTCCGACGGCGGCTTCGTGCGCCTGCAAGTCACCTCAGGACGGGCCAGACCTTGCCTTTTGCCCTTCGCCATCCGCCGCGAGGTGCTGACGCTCGATGCGAACGTACTCACCAAGCCCTTGCTGGGCAAGCGCATCACGCTCAGCGCTGCTCTGTCTGACGGCAGCAGCAAGAAGCGCACGGCCTCATCTTTGACACCAAACCTCTGGAGTCCGACTGCGGCTTCGTCCACCTGCGAGTCACCTTCTAGCCCCGGCCGCAGATGCTCTGCTCTGGCAGCCAAAGCCGCGTCTGGTAGGGCAAGAGCGTGGTCGGGAGCCAGGGCCAGGTCTACTTTCTCGCCTCAAGCCTACGCCCCAGGCTCCACATAGTGCCGCGCCAGCTCGGGCGGCAGTGGCGAATCGAGCAGCACGCTGGCCAGGCGCAGGGCGTCGGCGGCGTCGGGTTCGAGGGCGCCGGGCGCCTTGTGCTGTAAGGCCGCGTCTAGCCAGGCGCGCACCAGTACCGGCTTCAGCATCCACGGCAGGGCTTGCACGTCTTGCAGGGCGTGCACCAGGCCGTCGGCGTCGGGCGCTTCGCAGGGTGGCAGGGCGTCGCCTTTCAGCCAGGGCTTCATCACGCTCGCATACCAGGCCTCGCCTTCGGGCTGCAGGCGGGCCAGAAAGGCAGTGAGCCGCGCGATCTGGCGCAGCATGTGCAGCGAGAGCTGCGCCATGTCGTTGTGCGCATCGGTTGACGGCTTCACGGGCTGGGCCTCGCCCAGCCGCTGGCGCAAGAGCAGCAGGTGCAGGCGGTCGATGGGGCGCACCTGGCCGTCGGCGGCCATCACGCGGCGGGCCGATTCCATCAGCGTCTGGCGGTCGAGCAGCGGCGCGCGGGCCACGCGCGACAGCAGGTGCTCCAGCCAGGGCAGGCGCACTGCCGGGCCGAGTTTCTTCACCTCACTGCGCACCGCCTCGGCGGTGCTGAGGCCTCGGGTTTCATCGCGCCAGGCGCGGCGTTCGCGTTGGCTGCCGGGCGTGGCCAGCAGGGCCAGGATGGCGGCGCGCAACTCGCCCGGCCCGTTCAGCCGCGACAGCCGCTCGATCGCTTCGCGTTCGTCTTCGGCGGTGACAGCGCGCGGCACAGGCTGGGGCGTGGCGGCGGGGTCTGGTGCGTGTTCGGCCATGGGAACAGCATAGGCGATGGGCGCGGCCATGCCGCTTGGCCCCCGTGCTGCTGGCCTGTAGGGCTCGTCTGGCCCATCGGGGGCCGTTAACCGTGGGGCCGGCAGGGGTTCAACACCGCGGCCGTACAGCCGGCGCAAGCGCTCGGGCAGTGGCGGGTGGCTGGCGAGCCAGCTGGGCGGCGCTTGCAGCAGCATGGCGGCCAGCAGCCGCGCCGGCACCCGCAGCAGCCGGTCTTCGCGGTGCTGGGCCTGGTGCCATACCTTGCGCAGCACGCCGCCCAGCCCGTCACGGCTGCGGGTGAACTGCACCGCGCAGGCATCGGCCAGCAGCTCGCGCTGGCGCGACACCGCGGCCTGCAGCACCTGGCCGGCGAGCCAGCCCAGGCTGCCGGCGGCCACGAACACGGCGCCCACCAGCACGCCGAAGACCGAGCGGTGGCCGGCCTCGTTGGGCTCCATCAGCGAGTGGCCGTAGCCGTGCACCAGCGACAGGCCCCACACCAGCGCCAGCAGCTGCATGTTGAGCCGCAGGTCGCCCTGGTGGATGTGGCCGAACTCGTGCGCCACCAGGCCTTGCAGCTCGTCGCGGGTGAGCCGCTCCAGCGCGCCGCGCGTCACCGCCACCACCGAGGCCTCGGGTGACCAGCCGGCGGCAAAGGCGTTGATGGCGTCTTCACGCTCAAGCACAAACACGCCCGGGCGCGGCAGGCCGCTCGCGAGGGCCATTTCGTCGACCACGTTGAGCAGGCGGCGCTCGCCGATGTCGCGCGGGTCGGTCAGCAGCCGCCCGCCGGCCCACTCGGCCACGTGCACACCGCCGCCTTCGCGCAAGCGGCCCAGCTCAACCCCCGCACCGCCCAGCACGAAGAGCAGTACCAAGGCGGTGTTGGTTTCGATGAAGAGCGGCGGCAGCCCGTCGTACAGCCAGGCGCCGAGCAGCCACCACAGGCCGATCAGCAGGCCGTTGACAGCGAGGATCAGCGCCAGCAGCAGCACGGCAAACAGCGCCAGCAGGCGCTGCGTGGCGCTGCGAGCGTCGTCTTGCTGTTGGCGAAAGCGCATGGGCTGCGCGCAGCGCTGCTAGAGCTGCACGCGCACCGCGGCCCGCTCGGCTTCGCTGGTGGTCGACTGCAGCATGGCCGCCTCGCGGAAGCCGAACAGGTTGGCCATCAGGCTGGTGGGGAACTGCAGCGCCGCGTTGTTGTAGTCGAGCGTGGCGTCGTTGAAGAGCTGGCGCGAGAAGGCCACCTTGTTCTCGGTGCTGGTGAGTTCTTCCGAAAGCTCGCGCAGGCTCTGGTCGGCCTTCAGCTCGGGGTAGGCCTCGACGATCGCCATCAGCTTGGTCATGGCCGAGCCCAGCACCTGCTCGGCCATCGACAGGCTGGTCATCGCGCCGGCCGCGGTGGGCCGGGTGCGCGCCAGGTCGGCAGCCGACTTGGCCTGGTTGCGCGCGGCCGTCACGGCCTCCAGCGTCTCGCGCTCGTGGGCCGCGTACTTGCGCGCCACTTCCACCAGATTGGGAATCAGGTCGTAGCGACGCTTGAGCTGCACGTCGATCTGCGCAAACGAGTTGCCGATCACATTGCGCAAGCGCACCAGCCGGTTGTAGGCGCCGACACCCCAGAAGACCAAGACGGCGACGACGACCCAGCTGACGATTTGTGTGGTGCTCATGAACACTCCCTCAGGTTGAACCCGCGTGCACTCTATACGACGGCATGTGCGCGAATCTGTGCAATCTGACCGATCCCCCGGTCATTCCCGTTAAAACAATCCACTACGCTGCAAGCCATGACCTCACCCGAGCCCCGCTTTGCCAAGATCGCCGCCATGATCGGCGACCCCACCCGTGCCCGCATGCTGTCGGCGTTGATGAACGGCAGCTTCATCGCGGCCGGCGAGCTGGCACGGGCCGCGGGCGTCACGGCGCAGACGGCCAGCAGCCACATCGCCAAGCTGGTCGAGAACGAGCTGGTGATGGCCCGCAGCCAGGGCAGGCACCGCTACTTCAAGCTGGCCGATGCCAACATTGCACATGCACTCGAAGCCTTGTCGGTGGTGGCCGAGCGCAACGTCAGCGCCGACAAGTGGGCGCACGGCGCCTACAAGCCGCTGAAGGCTGCGCGCACTTGCTATGGGCACCTGGCGGGCGAGCTTGGCGTGCAGCTGTTCGAGGGCTTGTTGGGCAGCGGGGCCATCTCGCCTCACGACGGCCACTTCTTGCTGACACCCGCCGGCCGTGAGCAGTTCGAGGCTATCGGCTTGGCTCTGCCCACCGCAAGGGCTACGCGGCGGTTTGCCTACCCATGCCTCGACTGGTCGGAGCGGCGCGACCACCTGGCCGGCAGTCTGGCCGTGGCCTTGCTCGATCTGGGTTTGGAGAAGGGGTGGCTGCTGCGCGCCAAAGATTCGCGCGCGGTGTCGATCACGCCCTCAGGCCGCAAGGCCTGGGCGCCGTGGCTCGGTCAAGAGAAATCCATACGGTCGGTTGTCTCGAAAGCCGGGGGCGCTGAAGGCGGTTCGCCGCGCGAGCGCCAGGCCTTGTAGCCGCGTCCGCGCAGCGCGCAGGCCGGGCACTGGCCGCAGCCGTATCCCCAGGCATGGCGGTGCTCGCGGTCGCCCAGGTAGCAGGTGTGGGTGTATTCGGCGATGAGCTGGTTGAACGCTTCGCCGCCTAGCGTGGCGCTCAGCTCCCAGGTCTGCGCTTTGTCGAGCCACATCAGCGGCGTCTCGATGGCCATGGGGGTGTCCAGCCCCAGGCTGAGCGACACCTGCAGTGACTTGAGCGTGTTGTCGCGGCAGTCGGGGTAGCCCGAGTAGTCGGTCTCGCACATGCCACCCACCAGCACGTTGAGCCCGCGACGGTAGGCCACGGCAGCCGCGAAGTTGAAGAACAGCAGGTTGCGCCCCGGTACGAAGGTGTTGGGCAGGCCGGTCGACGTCATCTCGATCTCGCGCTCTTGCGTGAGCGCGGTGTCAGACAGCTGGCCCAGCAGCGACAGGTCGACCATGTGGTCTTCGCCCAGCCGCCCGCCCCAGCGCGGGAACTGTGAATAGAGCTGCGAGCGCACGGCCAGCCGGCATTCGAGCTCCACGTCGTGGCGCTGGTTGTAGTCGAAGCCTATGGTTTCGACGTAATGGAAACGCTCCAGCGCCCAGGCCAGGCAGACGGTGGAGTCTTGCCCGCCCGAGAAGAGCACCAGGGCTTTGCGTGGGGTCATGTGCAGGCTCTTTTCATGTGCGGATTTCGCCTTGTCCCAGCACCACCCATTTCATCGACGTGAGCCCCTCCAGCCCCACCGGCCCGCGGGCGTGGAGCTTGTCGGTGCTGATGCCGATCTCGGCGCCCAGCCCGTACTCGAAGCCGTCGGCGAAACGCGTGCTGGCGTTGACCATCACGCTGGCCGAGTCGACCTCGCGCAAGAAGCGCATGGCGTTGGCGTGGCTGTCGGTGAGGATGGCGTCGGTGTGGTGCGAGCCATAGCGGTTGATGTGGGCGATGGCTTCGTCGAGGCTGCTCACCACCTTCACGCTGATGACCGGCGCCAGGTATTCCTCGCTCCAGTCGTGCTCGGTGGCGGTGGCGAGCTGCGCCTTGGGCACGTCTTGCAGCAGCGCGCGGCTGGCACCGTCGACGCGCATCTCCACGCCCTTGGCGGCGTACACCGCGCCGATCTTCGGCAAGAAGGCTGAGGCAATGGCCGTGTGCACCAGCAGCGACTCGGCTGCATTGCAGGGGCTGTACTTCTGCGTCTTGGCGTTGTCGGCCACGCGCACCGCCATGTCGAGGTCGACCACGGCATCGACATACACATGGCAGTTGCCGTCCAGGTGCTTGATGACGGGCACCTTTGCTTCGCGGCTGATGCGCTCGATCAGCCCCTTGCCACCGCGCGGGATGATCACGTCCACCGCTTCGGGCGAGGCGATGAGGTAGCCCACGGCGGCGCGGTCGGTGGTCTGCACCAGTTGCACCGCCTCGGGCGGCAGCCCGGCTTCGCTGAGCGCGGCCTGCACCAGCTTCCACAGCGCGAGGTTGGAGTGGATGGCTTCGGAGCCCCCGCGCAAGATGCAGGCGTTGCCGCTCTTGATGGCCAGCGACGCGGCCTCGATGGTCACGTTGGGCCGGCTCTCGTAGATCATGCCGAAGACACCCAATGGCACGCGCATCTGGCCCACGCTGATGCCGCTAGGCTGGCGTCGCACGTTGGTGATCTCGCCCACCGGGTCGGGCATGGCGGCAATCTGCTCGCAGCCTTCGGCCACGGTGGCGATCACCTTCTCGGTCAGGCGCAGGCGGTCGACCATGGTCTCGGCCAGGCCGGCCGCCACAGCCGCCTGAATGTCTTGCTCATTCGACTGGGCCAGCGCAGCGGTCTCGCTGCGCAGGAAACGCGCCAGCGCGATCAGGGCAGCATTTTTTGTCGACACCGGCGCACGTGCCATGCGCGTGCTGGCTGCGCGCGCGGCCGCGCCCATGTGGGCAATGGTGGCTTGAAGGTCGGTCGAAGTCATCGTTGCATTGTCTCAAAGGCAATGACCCGGTGACAGAACTGGAGTTTCGCAGCGAGATCTGGAGCCTGTCGGCCAGTGTCGACAAGCTGCGCTTCGTCGGCGAGCCCTGCCTCAACGTCGTGACCCAAATCGACTGGCTCACCGAAGGCTTGCGCTGTGGGTGGCGTCATCGATGCTCAAGAACCAGCAGCGCAAGCTGCACGCAATCACTCGCGGATGGCTTCGATCTGGATCACGAGCCGCACCCGGTCGGCGATGAAGGGCAGGCCGTCGGTGATGCCGAAATCACTGCGCTGCAGCTCGGCCTCCAGATCGGCGCCGCACACCTCGCGCTTGAGCAGGGGGTGGGTGTAGCAGTGCAGCAGCGGTGCGCGCAGCGCCACCGGGCGCGACACGCCGCGCAGCGTGAGCTCACCGCGCACTTCGAGCGGTGCCTCGGGCTTCCAGCGCCAGCCGCTGGCCACGAAGTAGGCCTGCGGGTGCTCGGCGGTGGCGAGGTAGCTGCCACGCAGCACGCTGTTGAGCGGCGCCACGCCGGTGTTGACCGAGGCCGTGGCGATGCTGATCGACACCTCACCGGTGCCCGTCGTGGCATCCAGGCGCAGGTTGCCGGTGATGTCGTCGAAGCGGCCGCGGCTGGTTGACGTGCCGAAGTGCAACACCTCCCAGTGCACGCGCGTGTGCCCAGGGTCGATGGCGTAGTTCACGCTTTGGGCCGCGGCGCCGAATGCCTGCAGTGCAAGCAGGCACACACCCACACGTGCACAAGTGCGCACAGTGGTGCAGAAACGATGGGTAAGTGTGATCAATGGCATGTGTGTGCTTGAACTTTGGGGTGTCTAAACGAGGGCGGCCCGAGATAATGCGGCATCTTCAAGCAGAGGGTAGAGAGCGCGTTCATGCCGGGAGCCTTGCCAATGTCGCCCGCCGTGTCTGCCTCTCAAGAGGTCGGGCTTGCACGTCGCGTCGTCGACGCGCAGACGGTGATGCTCTACGAGCGTGCGCAGATCTCCACGTTCACCGGCGTCGGTTTTGCGCTGCTGATCTGCCTGGGCCTCATGCCCTACGTGAACCAACAGTTCGCCTGGGGGTGGTTCATCATCCGATGCGGGGTGGCGGCGACCCGCCTGCTGCTGACCCACCGGTTTTTCCGCACCACGCTGAAAAGCGACGGCGTGTGGCGGCGCTGGTTCGTGCTGGCGCTGGTCTTCGATGGTTTCGCCTGGGGCCTGTGCGCCATCTGGCTGGCACCGCACGTTGACCCCTATGTCTCGGCCTTGCTGCTCACCTCGCTGGTGGGTGTGGCCGCAGTGGGCGTGTTCGTCTTGCAGCCGAGCTTTCACGCCTGCGCTGCTTTTCTGCTGTCTGTGCTGCTGCCGGTGGCGGGCTTCGAGCTCGCGAACGGCACCCGCTTCGGCTTGTTCGCGGGCATAGGCCTGCTGATTTTTCTGATCTTGGTGCTGGTGGAGGCGCTGCGCGCAGAAGCGCGCATTCGTGAGCTGCTCACCCTGCGCTTCAGCACCGACCGCATTGCCGAAGAGCGCGCCGAGGCCTTGCGCCTGGCGCAGCGCCAGAGCAGCGTCAAGAGCCAGTTCTTGGCCACCATGAGCCACGAGATGCGCACGCCGCTGCACGGCATCCTCGGGCTCACGCGCATGCTGCAAAACGAGAAGCCCGAGCAGCCCGGCGAGCAACTCGCGCTGATCGAGCGCGCGGGCGAGCACCTGCTGACGCTGATCAACGACATACTCGATTTCTCCAAGCTCGAAGCCGGGCAAGTGCGCTTGTCGCCGCAGGTGTTCGACCTGGCGGCGCTGATCGACGACGTGGTGTCGTTGTCGGTGCCGTCGGCTTTCCAGACCGGCCTCACGCTGACCACGCGGCTGCACATGCCGCGGCCATGCTTCGTGCGGGGAGACCCCTCGCGCCTGCGCCAGGTGCTGCACAACCTGGTGGGCAACGCCATCAAGTTCACCGAAGCCGGTGCGGTGACGGTGGTGGCCAAGCACCGCGGCGCGCGCGCGCGCATTGCCGTGCACGACACCGGCGTGGGCATTTCGGCCGACGAGCTGCCGCGCATCTTCGATGCCTTTCATCAGGCCGACAGCTCGTTCACGCGCCGTTTCGGCGGCACGGGCCTGGGGCTCACCATTGCCCGCGAGCTGGCGCGCGCCATGGATGGCGACCTCGTCTGCACCAGCCAGCAGGGGCGCGGCTCGTGCTTCACCGTGACCGTTGACCTGGCACCGGCACCCGACCCCGCCCCCGTGGCGCGGGCTGGTGCTGTCGAGGCCGCGCGGCCCCTCAAAGGCCATGTGTTGTTGGCCGAAGACAACCCCGTCAACGCCCTCGTGGCCGAAGCCGCGCTGAAGAACATGGGCCTCACCGTCGAGCTGGTTGAAGACGGCCTGCAGGCGCTGGCCTCGTTTCGCGCGCAGCCGCCCGACCTGGTGCTGCTCGACTGCCAGATGCCGGTGATGGACGGCTTTGAAGCCGTGCGCCGCATGCGCGAGCACGAGGGCGAGCAGGGCTTGGCCCGCACGCCGGTGGTGGCGCTTACCGCCAACGCCTTGCAGGGAGACCGCGAGCACAGCCTGGCAGCGGGCATGGACGATCATCTGGCGAAGCCTTTCAGGGATGAAGAGCTGCGTGCGGTGCTGCGGCGCTTGTTGGTGCCGGTCTGATCGGTGCACTGATCGAAGAGGAGCCGGGCGAGCGCCGGGCCGCTCCCAAGCCGGCCGGCATCCCCGCGGGGGATCGTGCGCGGTAGTCCGCGTACGAGGGGCTGTCATGTCACTGGTGCGCTGATCGAAGAGGAGCCGGGCGAGCGCCGGGCCGCTCCCAAGCCGGCCGGCATCCCCTCGGGGGATCGTGCGCGGTAGTCCGCGCACGAGGGGCTGTCATCTCACTGCTTCACCGCCTCAATCTGAATCAGCAAACGCGTGTCATCCGGAATGCCCTTGCCCACGCCGTAGCTCACGTCCCACAGGCTGCGTTGGATCGTGGTCTCGAAGTCACCGCCGCACACCTCGCGCTTGAACAACGGGTTGGTGTAGCAGTTGAAGTTGGAAGCCGTCAGCGTGACCGGGTGGGTCTTGCCGCGCATCGTGAGCGTGCCGGCCACCGTCGCGAGCTTGTCGCCGTTGAAGTTGAACTGTTCGCCCACGAATTTCGCGGTCGGGAACTCGGCGGCGTTGAAGAAATCCTTGCTCTTCAGGTGGCCGTCGAGCGGGCCCACGCCGGTGCTGATGGAACTGGTGTCGAGCGTGATCTCGGCCTTGCCGGTCTTGGCCGCCTTGTCGAGCGTGACCGTGCCTTCCTTCTTGTCGAAGCGGCCGCGCAGCGTGCTGGTGCCGAAGTGCTTGGCCTCAAAGGTCACGAAGGTGTGGGTCGGGTCGACTGTGTAGGTGGCGCTTTCCGCTTGGGCGAGGCCGGTGGCGGCGAACAGGGCTGCGGCGATCAGTGTCTTGGTCATGGTGAGAGTTCCTTTGTGGGAGTTGGGGTGTTCAGAGGGCTGGTACGCCGTTCAGCGTGAGTTTGAATTTCACTTGCACTTCGTTTGCAACCATCGAGGTGTCTTTCCAGTCGCCATCGCCGATTCGGAAATCAAGGCGCTTGATGCCGAAAGCACCGGCGGCCGTGGTGGTGGCACCCGCCTGGGTGAGCGTGACTGGCACGGTCACCTCCTGGCTGGCGCCCTTGATGGCGAGCTTGCCTTTCACTTCGAACTTGCCCGCCCCGGTGGCCTTCACGCTGCTCGACTGGAAGGTGGCCTGCGGGAAGGCCTTGGTGTTGAACCAGTCGGGCTTGGCAACCTCGGCTTCTGTCTCGCTGGCGCCGAAGCTCACGCTGGCCAGGTCAATGGTGAAGGCGATCTTGGCGGCCTCGGGCTTCTTCGGGTCGAACGCGATCTGTGCGTCGAACGTCTTGAACTTGCCGTCCACCGGCACCCCCATCTGCTTGCTGGTGAAGGCGATCTCGCTCTGGGCTGGCACGATCTTTTGCTGAGCGTAGACGGGCAGGGCAGTGGCGAAGAGGGCAGCGAGCGCCGCCACGGTGAGGTGGGTTTTCATGAAGATTTCCTTGAGGGCAGCATGCGTGACAGCAAACCGTCACGGTCGATGAAATGGTGTTTGAGGGCGGCAGCAATGTGCATCAGCACCAGCGCGGCCATCGCATACGCCAGGTAGCCGTGCCAGGGCTTGATGGCCTCGGCCAGCGCCTTGTTGGGCGACACGAAATCGGGCAGCGGCAGCACGCCGAACCACACGATGGGAAAGCCCGCCGCCGAGCTGTACGCCCACCCCACCAGCGGCACGGCGAAGAACAGCATGTAAAGCAAATAGTGCGTGCCGTGGGCGGCAAGCCGTTGCCAGGCCGGCATGGGCAGGTCGGCGGGCGGTTGGTGTGTGAGCCGCCACAGCAATCGCGCAGCCGACAGCGCGAGGATGGTGACACCCGCCCACTTGTGCCAGTTGTAGAGCTTGAGCCGCTGCGGCGAAAACGGCAGGTCGGCCATGTAAAAGCCCAGGCAAAAGGCGCCGACGATGGCCAGGGACAGCAGCCAATGAAAGAGCATGGCCACGGGGCTGTAACGGGAGGGGGTCGTGTTCATGAGGTAGGGACTCTAAGGGGCAGCGGGGGCCTGCCGGTTCACGGGGCTTGTCGTGGGTATTCAAATTTTTGGACGATGTGCAAAAGACATACGGAGCAGCCCGCCGCACGGACGCATCGAGAAGCGCCTTACGTAAAAGCGCCTTACGTAAAAGTATCAACGTGCAAACCCTTTGCGGACTTTCCCGCTAGTGCTGAGTTAACGCGTGCCTGTCGCGGCTTGCAACCGTAGACTGCGACCCCGTAAGTTCGACCTGTCGAATCAAATTCAACTGGCTGAACTGGCATTCGCCTCACCCATTCATGCTGCACGCCACGTCGCCCTTTCCTGCTGCCAAGCCTGCCCTGGTGCCGGCTGTCGCCCGGGCCTTGGCAATGCTCGACTTGCTGGAGAAGGAGCGCGAGGCCATGAGCCTGGCCAAGCTGGCCACGAGCCTGGCCTTGCCCAAGAGCAGTGTGCATGGGCTTTGCAACACCCTGATGGCATTGGGCTATTTGCGCAGGCAAGACGACGGTGGCTTCTTCATCGGCCCGCGCGTCATGAGCCTGGCCAATGCCTTTGCGGCGCAGACCACGCCTGCCCAGGAGTTCGAGCGCTTGTGGGCGAGCTTGAGCTCAGCACCGCAAGAGACCGTCATCCTCTCGGTGCTCGACCACACTGACGTGGTCTATGTGGCGGTGCGCAACGGCATGCGCCCGCTGGGGCTGGCCTTCGGTGTGGGCATGCGCCTGCCGGCCTATCGCGCCGCCACCGGGCGAGCCATGCTGGCCTTCCACGAAGAAGCGCAGGTCAAGCACCTGTACCCCGCGCCGCGCCTGCCCGCTTTCATGAACCTGCCGCCCATGCGCCGCTCCGAGCTGATGGTCGAGCTGGCCGCCACCCGTGAGCGCGGCTACAGCATCGACGATGAATGCGTGCGCCAGGGCGTGTACTGCCTGGCCGCCCCGGTGTTCGACGCCGCTGGCGCGGTGGTGGCTGGCGTGGGCATCTGCCTGCAAAAGGCGGCGCTCAAGCCGCGCTTCGCGGCGCTTCAGCGCGACACCGTGATCGATGTGGCCCGCCAGCTTTCACAGCGTCTGGGGGCCCCCCTTTCGCAGAGGTCGAAATGAACCAGCCCACACACGACACGATTCTCGAAACACGCAGCCTGACCAAAGAGTTCAAGGGCTTCGTGGCGGTCAGCAGCATCGACCTCAAGGTGCGGCGTGGCCAGATCCATGCGCTGATCGGCCCCAATGGCGCCGGCAAGACCACCTGCTTCAACCTGCTCACCAAGTTCATCAAGCCCAGCTCGGGAAAAATTCTTTTCAATGGCGTCGACATCACCGGCGAGCGCCCGGCCCACATTGCGCGCCGCGGCATCATCCGCTCGTTCCAGATCTCGGCGGTGTTCCCGCACCTGTCGGTGCTGGAAAACGTGCGCGTGGCCTTGCAGCGCAAGCTCGGCACCTCGTTTCACTTCTGGAAGCCCGAGAGTTCGCTGCACGGCCTGAACGACCGGGCCTTGCAACTGCTGCGCGAGGTCGACCTCGAAAGCTACGCCGAGACGCCCACCGTCGAGCTGAGCTATGGCCGCAAGCGCGCGCTCGAGATCGCCACCACGCTCGCGATGGAGCCCGAGCTGATGCTGCTCGACGAGCCCACGCAGGGCATGGGCCTGGAAGACGTCGACCGCATCCGCCAGCTGATCAAGAAGGTGTCGGCCAAGCGCACCATCTTGATGGTGGAGCACAACATGAGCGTGGTCGCGAGCATCGCCGACACCATCACCGTGCTGCAGCGCGGCGCCAAGCTGGCCGAAGGGCCGTATGCCGAGGTGTCGAAGAACCCGGCGGTGATCGAAGCCTATATGGGCACCGCCCACGTTGAATTGCAAGGAGCACATTGATGGCGCCCCCACGTCGCTTCGCTCCTGCCCCCCGAGGGGGCGCTGGCCTGCCCACGGGGCGGCCCGGCGGGTGGCCTGGCTTGATCAGGCTGCGGCTGGCTCATTTTTTCCACAACGGTGACGCATGAGTACTCCATTCCTGGAAGTGCGCGAGCTGCAAGGCTGGTACGGCGAATCGCATGTGCTGCATGGCGTGAACTTTCACGTCAACGAAGGCGAAGTGGTCACGCTGCTGGGTCGCAACGGCGCCGGCCGCACAAGCACCATGCGCGCCATCATGGGCCTGATCGGCACGCGCAAGGGCTCCATCCGCATCCGCGGGCAAGAAGCCATTGCGATGCCCACGCACCGCATTGCGCGGCTGGGCATCGGCTACTGCCCCGAAGAGCGCGGCATCTTCTCCACGCTCTCGGCCGAAGAAAACCTGATGCTGCCGCCGCGCCTGGCAGAAGGTGGCATGGCCGTTGACGCCATCTACGCCATGTTTCCCAACCTGAAAGAGCGCGCCAGCAGCCAAGGCACGCGCCTGTCGGGCGGTGAGCAGCAAATGCTGGCCGTGGCGCGCATTCTGCGCACCGGCGCCAAGCTTTTGCTGCTCGACGAGATCTCCGAAGGCCTGGCCCCCGTGATCGTGCAAAAGCTCGGCGAGATGGTCGTGGCCTTGCGCAAACAGGGCTACACCATCGTGATGGTGGAGCAGAACTTTCGCTTCGCCGCCCCCCTGGCCGATCGCTTTCTCGTGATGGAGCACGGTCGCATTCTTCAAGAATTCACGAAAGATCAATTGCCGGATCGCATGGCTCAACTCCATGAGTACCTCGGCGTTTGACACCCTCCCACCTACCCCCAAGGAGACTTTGATGCTGAAACTGAAAACAATCGCCGCCGCCTGCACGCTCGCTTGCGCTGCAGCCCTCGCTCCCGTACAAGCCCAGGTCTCGGGCGACGTGATCAAGATCGGCATCATCACCGACATGTCGGGCTTGTATTCCGACATCGACGGCCCGGCCGGCGTCGAAGCGATCAAGATGGCCATTGCCGACATGGGCGGCAAGGTCAACGGCAAGACAGTGGAGCTCGTTTCTGCCGACCACCAGAACAAGCCCGACATCGCCGCCGCCAAGGCGCGCGAGTGGTTTGACACCAATGGTGTGGACATGCTCATAGGCGGCACCAACTCCGGCACCAACCTGGCCATGGCCAAGGTCGCCGCCGAGAAGAAGAAGCTCTTCATCTCGGTGGGCGCGGCCAGCTCTGCGCTGACCAACGAGCAGTGCAACCCGTACACCGTGCACTGGGCCTACGACACCGTGGCACTGGCCAAGGGCACGGGCAATGCAGTGGTGAATGCAGGCGGCAAAACCTGGTACTTCCTGCAGGCCGACTACGCCTTCGGTGCACAGCTGATGAACGACACCTCGGCCATCGTGAAGGCCGCTGGCGGCACCATCGTCGGCTCAGTCAAGCACCCGCTTTCGGCGAGCGACTTTTCTTCCTTCTTGCTGCAAGCGCAGGCCAGCAAGGCGCAGATCCTGGGTCTGGCCAACGCCGGTGGCGACACCGTGAACTCCATCAAGGCGGCCAACGAGTTCGGCATCACCAAGACCATGAAACTGGCCGGCCTGCTGATGTTCATCAACGACGTGCATTCGCTGGGCCTGCAGGCCACGCAAGGCATGTACCTCACCGACAGCTGGTACTGGAACCGCGACGCCGAGACGCGCGCCTGGAGCCGCAAGTTTTTCGACAAAATGAAGCGCATGCCGTCGTCGTTGCAAGCGGCCGACTATTCGGTGGCCATGAATTACCTGGCCGCCGTGAAGGCCACTGGCAGCGATGATTCCGACAAGGTGCTTGCGCACCTGAAGAAGACCAAGGTCAACGACATCTTTGCCAAGGGCGGCTTCATCCGCGGCGACGGCCGCATGGTGCACGACATGTACCTGATGCAAGTGAAAACGCCGAAGGAGTCAACCGAACCTTGGGACTACTACAAGGTGGTGCAAACCTTCAAGGGTGAAGAGGCCTGGACGACCAAGGCCGAGTCCAAGTGCGCCCTCTGGAAGTGAAGCGTTTTCCGTTCGGGCTGAGCCTGTCGAAGCCCTTCGACAGGCCCAGGGCGAACGGAATCTACTGACCCGCACCGCCACCCGCCCATGACTGAGATCTTCGGCATCCCCATCCAGGCCTTTCTCGGCCAGCTCTTGCTGGGCCTGGTCAACGGCTCGTTCTACGCCATGCTCAGCCTAGGGTTGGCGGTGATCTTCGGCCTGTTGGGCATCGTCAATTTCGCCCACGGCGCGCTGTACATGATAGGCGCCTACGTGGCGTGGTTCAGCCTGGAGCAGTTCGGCATCAACTACTGGTTTGCGCTGGTGATCGCGCCGCTGGTGGTGGGCGCGCTGGGCGTGGTGATTGAACGCACGCTGCTCAGGCGCTTGTACAAACTAGACCCGATCTACGGGCTCTTGCTCACCTTCGGCCTGGCCTTGATCGCCGAGGGCGTGTTCCGCGAACACTTCGGCGTGTCGGGCCAGTCGTACCCCGTGCCCGAGCTGCTGCAGGGCGCCACCAACCTCGGCTTCATGGTGCTGCCCAACTACCGCGCTTGGGTGGTGGTGGCCTCGCTGACGGTGTGCCTGGGCACCTGGATCTTGATCGAGAAGACGCGCCTGGGCGCCACCCTGCGCGCCGGCACCGAAAACCCGGCTCTGGTGCAGGCCTTCGGCATCAACGTGCCGATGATGGTGATGTTCACTTATGCCGGTGGTGCGGCACTCGCAGCGATTGCTGGCGTGCTGGCCGCGCCCATCATTCAGGTTACGCCGCTGATGGGCAGCAACCTCATCATCGTGGTGTTCGCGGTGGTGGTCATCGGTGGCATGGGCTCCATCCTCGGCTCCATCGTCACCGGCGTCGCGCTGGGGCTGGTCGAAGGCCTGACCAAGGTGTTCTACCCCGAGGCGTCAAACATCGTCGTCTTCGTCATCATGGCCATCGTGCTGATGATTCGCCCCGCCGGTCTGTTCGGCAAAGAGAAGTAGACAGATGACGCTGCCAACCCAAACCCGCAACGCGCGCATCATCTGGGGCTTGGTGCTTGCCCTGCTGGTGATCGCGCCCTTCGTCGGCCTGTACCCCGTCTTCATGATGAAGGCGCTGTGCTTCGCCATCTTTGCCTGCGCCTTCAACCTGTTGCTGGGCTACACCGGCCTCTTGTCCTTCGGCCATGCCTGCTTTCTCGGCTCGGCCGCCTACGTCACGGGCTGGGTGGTGCGCAGCGCGGGCCTGTCGCCCGAGCTGGGCCTGCTGGCCGGCGTGCTGGTCGCCGCGGCGCTGGGCCTGGTGGTGGGCCTGATCGCCATCCGGCGCGAGGGCATTTACTTCGCCATGATCACGCTGGCCATGGCGCAGATGATCTATTTCGTCTGCCTGCAAGTGCCCTTCACCGGCGGTGAAGATGGGCTGCAGGGCGTGCCGCGCGGCAAGCTCTTCGGCCTGCTGTCTCTGCGCAACGATCTCGCCATGTACTACCTGGTGCTGGCGGTCTTCGTGGCGGTGTTCCTGGGCATCTTGCGCATCGTGCATTCGCCCTTCGGCCAGGTGCTCAAGGCCATACGCGAGAACGAACCGCGCGCCATCTCGCTCGGCTACGACGTGGCCCGCTACAAGCTGCTCGCCTTCGTGCTGTCGGCCGCATTGGCCGGCCTGGCGGGGTCGCTCAAGACGCTGGTGCTGGGCTTCGCCACGCTGACCGACGTGCACTGGTCGCTGTCGGGTGAGGTGATCTTGATGACGCTGCTGGGCGGCCTGGGCACCTTCGCCGGCCCGGTGATCGGCGCCTTCACCATCATCGGCCTGCAAAACTTCCTGGCCGACCGCGTGGGCTCGTGGGTCACGGTGATCATTGGCGTGATCTTTGTTGTCTGCGTGATCGCCTTCCGCCGCGGCTTCGTCGGCGAGCTGATCGCCTGGCAGCAGCGGCGCAAAATGTGAGCGCCCCGTCATTCCCGCGCCTGATTCGCGACTAACCTCAGGGCGAACGGAATTTGGCTGAGGCGTGTCGCCCATCAGGTTCCTGCTCGGGTGCCGGCCGGGCTGTCTCGGGCGGGTCGAAGGCGGGAATGACAAGCTGCGAAGGACCCCATGACCATCGAAATCTCCAAAGAGGCCCGCAAGGAAGCCATCACCTCCATCGAGCGCTACTTCCAAGAAAACATGGAAGAGAAGATCGGCAACATCGCGGCCGGCGCGCTGCTCGGCTTTTTTCTCGAAGAGATCGGCCCGCTGGTCTACAACCAGGCCGTGACCACGGTGCAAGAGCGGCTGCAGGCCCGCGTCTCCGAGCTCGACATCGAGATCCACGAAGACGAGTTTCAGTACTGGCGCAAGTTCGACAAGCAGCGCAAGCCCAAATGAGCGTGGCCGGGGATCTGGTGCTTCGCGCCGCCGGCGCCAACGATCTGCCGGCTTTGCTGGCGCTGTATCAGCAGTTGCACCCGCAAGACGCGCCGATGGATGTGCCGCACGCGCGGGCCACCTTCGAGAGCATCCTTGGCAACCCGCTGCTGGAGTTGATGGTGGCCGAGGCAGAAGGCGTGGTGGTCGCCACCTGCTACCTCAATGTCATCCCCAACCTGAGCCGTGGCCTTGCGCCCTATGCGGTGCTGGAAAACGTGGTCACCGAGCAGCGCCTGCGCGGCCAGGGCATAGGCAAGGCCATGGTGGCGCATGCGCTCGCCCGCGCCTGGCAGCGCGGCTGCTACAAGGTGATGCTGCAAACCGGTTCACAGCGTGAAAGCACGCACCAGTTCTACCGCGCCTGCGGCTTCTCGTCGAGCGAGAAGTTTGCCTTCGTGGCCAGGCATCCGGCGCCATCACCACCACGGTGACCTTGGGCCGCTGAAGCCGTTTCGGCCGGCCACCGCTCGCGTCGACCCACCCCCACTTCGCGACACGCTGCGGCGTTTCGTCGCACCCCGGCAGCGGCACTCGCCGCACCTCCCTAGCCTGACGGTGTTGTCACTCAAACCACGTCTGTCTTCAGGAGGCTTCCATGCTCAACCGTTCCCTCGTTTCACTGCGTTGCAGTGCCGTTTTTGCCGCGCTTGCCCTGTCTCTTGCGATGAGCTCAACCCGAGCCGCCACCACTGACGCGCAGTTTCAGTCGGCATTCCAGACCTTTCAAGCCGCGCAAAAAGGCGACAGCGACGCCGTCGAGCGTGCGGCCGATCAGTTTCACGAGCTGCTGAAGGCAGAGCCCGGCCACCCCATGCTGATGGCCTACGCCGGCGCGGCCACCGCGCTCAAGGCCAGGTCGAGCCTGCTGCCCTGGAAGAAGATGGGCTACGCCGAAGACGGCCTGGCACAGATCGACAAGGCGCTGGCGCTGCTGCAGCCAGCGCATGACACCGCATTGCTCAACCGCTCGCCGGTGAGCCTGCAAACGCGCTTCACCGCCGCCAGCTCCTTTTTGGCCATGCCCGGCTTCTTCAACCGCGGCGCACGCGGCGCCAAGCTGCTGTCCGAGGTGCAGGCCAGCCCGGTGTTCGCGCAAGCCACGCCGGGGTTTCAGGGCGCCGTGCTGATGAGCGCGGCACAGCAGGCCGCGAAAGACTTTCGCGTGGCAGAGGCGCGCCGTGACCTGAACGACGTGATCCAGCGCGGCCTGCCGCAGGCCGAAGCCGCCAAGGCGCAGCTCGCCGGGTTGCCGCAATGAAGCACACCCCCACCCACGCCACGGCGCACTTCAAGCCGGTGATCGAGTTGCGCGGCGTGCACAAGACCTACCGCCTCGGTGCCCACGTGGTGCCTGCCCTGCGCGGCATCGACCTGCAGGTCTACCCCGGCGAGATGCTGGCGCTCACCGGGCCCTCGGGCAGCGGCAAGAGCACCATCCTCAACCTTGCGGGCTTGATCGACTCGCCCGATGCGGGTGAGATTTATCTGCGCGGCGAGCGTGTCGACACCCGCAACGAAACCCGCGCCGCACTCTTGCGCCGCGACGCGCTGGGCTTCGTGTTCCAGAGCTTCAATCTGGTGCCGGTGATGACGGTGGCCGAGAACGTCGACTACCCGCTGTTCCTGGCCGGTGTGTCGGCCTCGGAGCGCCGGCGCCGCGTGGCCGAGGTGCTCGAATCGGTGGGCCTGCAAGACCATGCGAAGCACCGGCCCGATGCGCTCTCGGGCGGCCAGCGCCAGCGTGTGGCGATTGCACGCGCGCTGGTCAAGCGGCCGAAGCTTGTGATCGCCGACGAGCCCACCGCCAGCCTCGACTCGCGCACCGCCGACCAGGTGCTCGATTTGATGCGCGAGCGTGGCCACGCCGAAGGTGCGGCCTTCGTGATCGCCACACACGACCACCGGCTCACGCGCCGCTGCGACCGCATCGTGGCGTTGCTGGATGGCCAGATCACTGAACCCACGGAGACACTGCAATGAAGTTCGAATGGCTCAAATTCGCGCTGCTCAACACGCTGCGCAACCGCCGGCGCTCGGCCGTCACGGTGGCCATCGCCGCACTGGGCACGGCTTCTATCCTGCTGGCGGGTGGCTTTGCCATCTTCACCTACGAAGCCTTGGCCCAAGCCTCGGCGCGCAACACCGGCCATCTGATCGTGGGCAAGCCTGCGCAGTTCACCCAGGATGAGGCTACGCCGCTGCAACACGGCCTGGACAACCCCGACGCGCTGAAGGCCCAGCTGCTGGCCGATGCCGACGTGCGCGCGGTGCTGCCCAAGGTCGAGTTCAGCGGCCTGGTGAGCAACGGCGACAAGTCGACCGTGATGATGGCCGTGGGCGTGTCGCCCGATGACGAGTTCGCCGTCAAAGGCCCTTTCCTCACCCTCAAGGCGGGCGAGGTACTCGCCGGCGGCAAGAGCGCCAGCGCCGAGGTCATGCTGGGTGAAGCGCTGGCCCGGAGCCTGAGCGCCAAGCCCGGCAGCAGCCTCACGCTGCTCGCCAGCACCACCGACGGCGCGCTCAATGCGATGGACGTGCAGGTGAAAGGCATTTTCTCCACCGGCGTGCCCGAGGTCGACAAGCGACTCATCTACACCGACGTGCTTACCGCGCAGAAGCTGCTCAACACGCAGCGCGTGAGCAGCCTGGGGGTGTTTCTCAACCGCATGAACCTCACGCAGCCCGCGCAGGCACGCCTGCAGGCCGCGCTGCCGCAGCTCACGGTGCAGACCTGGGTCGACCAGGCCGCGTTCTACCAAGGCGTGAAGGCGCTCTACAACCGCATCTTCGGCGCGCTCGGCATCATCATCGGCGTGATCGTGGTGTTCGTTGTGACCAACGCGATGGCCATGGCCATCATCGAGCGCACCCGCGAGATCGGCACCCTGCGTGCCATGGGCACGCTGCCCGGGCAGCTGCTGCGCACACTGGCGCTCGAAGGCATGTTGCTGGGCGGTGCGGGCGCGGTGTTGGGGGCGTTGATCGCGCTCGTCACCAGCGTGCTGCTCTACCTCTTCCCGGTGCAGATGCCGCCGCCGCCCGGGCGCTCCGGCGGCTACCCGCTCAACATCGCGATGGACCCGGCGCTCTACGCCTACACCCTCATCGTGATGGTCGCCCTGGCGATGCTCGCCTCAGCCTGGGTGGCCCGCAAGACAGTGCACCAGCCGGTGGTGGCGGCACTCGCACACACCTGACCCACAAGGACTACCCCATGAATCCGAATCGCACATTGGCTATGGCTGCTCTGAGCTTGGCCGCATTGCAAACCCAGGCCCAAGGCACGACCGACCTT
Organism: Rhizobacter sp.; assembly: GCF_046595475.1. Classification (GTDB taxonomy): domain Bacteria; phylum Pseudomonadota; class Gammaproteobacteria; order Burkholderiales; family Burkholderiaceae_C; genus Rhizobacter. The sequence continues at coordinate 24,830 of NZ_JBKJOQ010000007.1, read as the reverse complement.
CTCAAGGCGACCGACCGCTACCGCGTGAGCGCCACCAACATGCAGGTCGAGACCCAGATCAACACCTTCAACACCGATGGTTCGCCCGACAAGGAGCGTCGCTACACGGTGTTTGCCCAGGCCAACCACCAGTCGCTGGTGCTGATGCAAAGCCCGGCGGAGAAAGGCCAGAAGGTGCTGATGCTGGCCGACGATTTCTGGCTGCTGATGCCCAACAGCCAACGCCCGCTGCGCATCACGCCCATGCAAAAGCTGCTGGGCGATGCGTCTACCGGCGACATCGCCACCATGAGCTGGGCCGACGACTACAGCGCCACGCTGGTGGGCGACGAGAGCTGCGGCGCGCTGCCTTGCACACACCTCAGCCTCACGGCCGCGCGCAAGGGCGTGACCTACCAGCGCATTGAGCTGTGGATAGGCAAGCCCAGGCACGAGCCCATCAAGGCTGATCTCTATGTGCAGTCGGACAAGCTCGCCAAGCAGGCGCGCTTCGTGATGGACAAGCCCTCGGCGCCCACCGCGGTGGCCGAGATGGTGCTGCAAGACCAGTTGAGCAATCACAAGGAAACGCGCGTGCGCTACCTGGCCCGCAAGGAGCGCGCAGTGCCAGAGGCCTGGCTGAACCCAATGTTCCTGGCGCGCAACCCGAGCCTGGACTGAGCCACGCCATGCACACCTCTTTCAAGCTGCTCGCTGCCTTGCTCGCGGCCGGCGCGGTGACGCAAGCGCGCGCCGACGCAGACTACAGCGGCCAGGTGCGCGCCCGCTGGGACGACCGCCGCGCCGCGTCGAACGGCCCGCTGGCGCAAGCATCGCAACTCGCGCCTGAGTTGATTCCCCTGCCGGCGAGTTCCGGTGACATCGAGAGCGAACTGCGCGGCCGCTGGAAGATGCTGAGCGCGGCCGTGGCGTGGCGCAGCGAACGCGCCGAAGGCGGCGTGTGGCAAAGCGACGGCACGGTGAACGAGCTCTATGCCTCGGGCGATGCGGACGGCTGGCAGCTCAGCGCCGGCCGCAAGATCGTCGCCTGGGATGTGGGCTACGGTTTTCGCCCCAACGACATCGTGCAGCAAGAGCGCCGCCGCACGCTGCTCAGCAGCACGCCGCAAGGCCGCGCTGTGGTGCAGGCCGAGCACTTCGATGCCCACACCGCGTGGTCGCTGGTGTGGGTGAACCCGCAACGCGTCGGTGACAGCGACGCCGCCAACGCCATTGGCGGCGACGAGCAGGCGCTGGCTGCGCGCGTCTACCGCCACGTGGGCGAGGCCGACTGGCACGGCTTTGCGCGCTATGGGCAGCACACCCGCGTGAGCGTGGGCGGCGCGGTGTCGTGGGTGGCAAGCGACAGCCTCGAAGTGCACGCCTCGGGGCGCGCAGCCGAGCGTGCCGACGTGCTCGCCTTCGACGCAGGGGTGCAAGGCCTGGCGAGCAGCAGCCCCTACCGCACCATCACCCAGGGCAAGACGGCCCAGGCGCTCGTGGGCGCCACCTGGACGGCCGAAAACAAGATCAGCCTGATGGCCGAGTGGTGGTACGACAGCACGGCTGCATCCAACGCACAGTGGGACGCCTGGAACGCGCGCAACCACCAGCTCGCGCAGACCTGGTTCGCAGGCGGCCCCGATGCGCTACGCCGCGGCGTGGCGGGCAACCTGGGCTGGCAGGCGCGGGCTTTCAGCGGGGGCCAGAGCCTGCGGCGCAACAACGTCTTTGCCCGCGTGTCGTGGGACCACGAAGGCTGGCAGCCCGCGCTCGATGCGCTCTACATGCCGGCCGATGGAGGCCGTGTGCTCACCGCCGCGCTGGGCTGGCAAGGCGACCGTGTGCGCGTGGACGCCGGCTGGCGCGTGAATGGCGGCCCCGACGAGTCGGTGGCCGCGCAGCTGCCGGTGCGTCGCACGGTGTATGTGGCGGGCACGTGGTCGTTCTGAGGCCGGGCTACATTGGCCGCTTCGACCTGACGCGTCCAAGCTTTCATGCACGACATTGCTTTCCTGCACACCTCGCCCGTTCACGTGCCGACCTTCGACGCGCTGATGCGCATGCTGGCGCCCCGGCTGCGCGTGATGCACAGCGTGCGTGAAGATTTGCTGGCCGATGCGCAGGTGGAAGGCATCGACAGCCCGCCCTTGGTCCAGCGTGTGCACGCGGCCCTGGCCGAGGCCCGCACTGGCGGCGCGACGGTGGTGGTCTGCACCTGCTCGACGCTGGGCGGCATTGCCGAGCAAGCCGACACGCCCGGTGCCCAACGCACCACGCGCATAGACCGCGCCATGGCCGATGAAGCGGTGCGCCGCGGGCCTGCGGTGTTGCTGGTCGCAGCCTTGGCCAGCACCTTGCAGCCCACGACCTTGCTGCTGCAATCATCGGCCCAGCGGCTGGGGCGGGCGATCGAGATCCGCAGCCTCGTGGTCGACGGCGCTTGGGCGCATTTCCAGGCGGGCCGACAGGGCGATTACATCGCCGCCATCGTGGCCGCGGTGGCGCAGGCCACAACAGCCGAAGAAGCCGTGGTGCTGGCACAGGCCTCTATGGCACCGGCCGCCGAGCAGCTGGCCGAGCGGGGCATCCAGGCATTGACGAGCCCCCGCTGGGGCGTCGAACATGCCATTGCGCTTCACCATTCCATTGCGAGGCTCGAATGACAGCATCCATTTCTTTCGACGGCGGCTGCACCTGCGGCCAGGTGCGTTACCGCATGACCAGCAGCCCGATGTTCGTCAACTGCTGCCATTGCCGCTGGTGTCAGCGCGAGAGCGGTGCCTCGTTTGCACTCAACGCCATGATCGAAGCCGACCGCCTGCAGCTGCTGAGCGGCCAGGTCGAGCGGGTGCACACCCCATCGGCCAGCGGACGCGGCCAGACCATCTGCCGCTGCCCCACCTGCCGCGTGACGGTGTGGAGCCATTACGCGGGCGCAGGTGAGGCGCTGAGTTTTCTGCGCGTGGGCACGCTGGACGAGCCCGACCGTTGGCCGCCCGACGTCCACATCTTCACCACCACCAAGCAGCCCTGGGTCGTGCTGCCACCCGGCACGCCGGTGGTGGACGAGTACTACAAGGCGTCGGAACTCTGGCCGGCCGAGAGCCTCGAACGCCGCGCTGCCCTGCTGTCACCCCGGAGAACCCCATGAAGATTCGAATCGCCCTGTGCGGCGCAGCCCTCGTGCTCGCCAGCGGCTTGGCGCAGGCGCAGACGCAGACCATGCGCTGCAAGAACGACCTCGCCCAGGTGGGTGACAACAAGGCCTCGGTGCTGCAGAAGTGCGGCGAACCGATGGCGAAGGACGCGTTCTGCAAGCCGGCCGATCAATTCCCGCAGCCGGCGGCGTCTTCGGTCAACGTGCTGCCTTGCGAGCAGGTGGAGGAGTGGACCTACAACCCCGGACGCGGGCAGTTCATGACGACGCTGCGCTTCGAATCGGGCGCGCTGCGGACTGTCAAGTACGGCGATCGCGTCAAGTGATTCGGTGATATGGCGGTGGGCGCAGTCTCAAAACCTCGCCACATCCGCCACGTCTCTCAAGCCTTGGGCTTCACCGGCTGAGGCCGCATCAGCCCCTCTTGCGCCACCGAGGCGACCAGGCGCCCGTCTTGCGTGAAGATGCTGCCGCGGCAAAACCCCCGCGCGCCGTGTGCCGCCGGTGAGTCGGTGGCGTAGAGCAGCCACTCGTCCATGCGGAAATCGTCGTGGAACCACATGGCGTGGTCCAGGCTCACGCCCTGCACACTGCCGTTCATGAAGCTCAGCCCGTGCGGCAGCAGGGCAGCATGTAGCAGGCCAAAGTCTGACGAGTAGGCCAGCATGGCTTGGTGCAACACCGGGTCGTCGGGTAGGCGGTCAGAGGCGCGGAACCAAGAGTTGTTGTTGGGCCCGCGCGTGGGCGGGTCGAAGGGGTCGAAGGGCTCGCACTGGCGGATGTCAATGGCGGTCTCGGCGTGCAGCACCGCGCGCATGCGCTCGGGCAGGCGCGCAATGTTCTGGCGGCGCAGCTCGTGCATGCTGATCAGGCCCTCGGGCGGCGGCACCTGCGGCATGGTGGCCTGATGCTGCGGGCCTTCTTCCTTCACGTGAAACGAGGCTGCGAAGTTGAAGATGGGCTGGCCATGCTGTATGGCCACCACACGCCGCGTGGTGAAGCTGCCGCCGTCGCGTATGCGCTCTACGTCGTAGACGATCTTGGCGGCCTTGTCGCCGGGCCGCAGGAAGTAGGCATGCAGCGAATGCACGCTGCGCCCAGGCTCTACCGTTAGCGCGGCCGCCATCAGCGCCTGGCCTAACACCTGGCCGCCGAAGACGCGCGGGCTGCCGATGTCCCCGCTGGTGCCGCGAAAGAGGTTGTGCTCCAGCTGCTCCACCTGCAGCATCTCGACCAGTTCTTGTACTTGGGTGTTCATGGGCGAAATGATCGCACCAATGGGTCGCCCTTACCATCGCGGCTGCTCAGCTCGCCCTGTCGCCCCTTGTCGAATCTTTCACGCACTTTCGCTTCCGCTCTTGTTGCGCCGGCCTTGCTGCTGATCGGCTTGCCAGCCGTGGCACAAACACCCCCCACCTTGCAGGAGTGCGCCGCCATCGGCGCGCCTTCCGACCGGCTTGCCTGCTACGACCGCTTGGCCGGTCGCGCGCTGCCCACCCCACCACCGGCCGAGGTGCCCTTTGCCACCTCGCAGATGGCGCCCAAAGGCGTGGCCATTGCTGCCGCCAACGAGCTGAGCCCTGACACCAGCCTGCTGTCGCAGTACTGGGAGCTCGATGCAGCCGACAAGCGCGGTACCTTCAACCTGCTGGGCTACCGCGCCAACTACGTGGCGCCGGTGCACAAGACGAGCCGCATCAACCGTGCGCCGCAGTCGCCCACGCAGACGCCGGTGCAGCAACCCAACTACCGCAGCGTCGAAGCCAAGTTCCAGATCTCGCTGCGCACCAAGGTGCTGCAAAACGTGTTCGACAGCGGTGGTGATCTTTGGGTCGCCTTCACCCAGCAGGCCATGTGGCAGATCTGGAATGGGCGCGACTCCAAGCCCTTTCGCAACACCGATTACGAGCCCGAGGCGGCCTTCGTCTTGCCCACCAAGCCAGGCCTGCGTGCGTTGCCCTGGGGCTGGCAGTGGCGCTATACCCAGTTCGCCATCGCCCACCAGTCCAACGGTCAATCCGACCCGCTGTCGCGCAGCTGGAACCGCGTCTACGCGGGTGCCGGCATGGAGCGCGGCGACTGGACGGTGATCGGCCGCCTGTCGCAGCGCTTCAACGAGCACCTGTCCAGCGACAACAACCCCGACCTGGTGGACTTTCGGGGGCGGGGCGAGGTGCAGCTGGGCTGGACGCCGGGGGCCTCGACCACCTCGCTGCTGTTTCGCACTTCAGTGCAAGGCCCGAAGTACGGCGCATTGCAGCTGGAGTGGACCTACCCAGTCAACCGCATGCAGCCCAACGGCCTGCGCTGGTTTGTGCAGGCCTTCAGTGGCTATGGCGAAACGCTCACCGACTACAACTTCCGCCAGAAGAGCTTTGCACTCGGGCTGGTGTTTATGCAGTTTTGAGGCGTGTGGTGGATTGCCGCTTTCGCGCACCGCTCCCTCTATCAGCAGCACTCGCAACGTAGCTCAAGCGGCCCGCCGATCCCCTGCGCGCCACTGCGTCATCAGCCCATCCCATTTCGTGCGAGCCGCCACCAGGTGCCGCGCCTTCACATGCCCGTAGCCACGGATGTCTTCGGGGATGCTGGCCACGCTGACGGCCAATGACAGGTTGCCGGCATTGAGGCCTTGAAGCAGCTCATCGATGCTGCTGCGGTACTCGGCGATCAAGGCGCGCTCGGTCTTGCGCTCTTCGGTGTAGCCAAACACGTCGAAGGCGGTGCCGCGCAAGCCCTTGAGCTTGGCCAGCACGCGAAAGGCGCTGAGCATCCAGGGCCCGAACGATTGCTTCTGCAACTCGCCTTTGTCGTTCTTCTTCGCCAGCAGTGGCGGTGCCAGGTGGTAGTGCAGTTTGTAGTCACCTTCGAACTGGCCGGCCACCTTGTCGAGGAAGGTCTTGTCGGTGTGCAAACGCGCCACCTCGTACTCGTCTTTGTAGGCCATCAGCTTGAAGAGGTAACGCGCCACGGCTTCGCTGAGCTTGCTGTTGTTCAATGGTGTTTCAGCCACGCGCACCTTCTCGACAAAGGCCTGGTACTGCGCCGCATAGGCTGGGTTCTGGTAGTCGGCGAGGAAGGCCACGCGCTTGGCAACCAGGTCTTCGAGCCCTGAGGTCTTGCGCACGAACTCGATCACCTGCGCCGTTTGCGTGAGTGCTTTCACGGCGGCCAGGTCGTGCGCCGCGCGGCGCCCCCACTCGAAGGCGGCCTTGTTGTTGTCGACCTGCACGCCATTGAGCTCGATCGCGCGCATCAGCGAGGCGTGGTTCAGCGGCACGCGGCCTTGCTGCCAGGCGTAGCCGAGCATCAACGGGTTGGTGTAGAGCGAGTCGCCCACCAGTTGCACCGCCAGTTGGTCGGCGTCAAACATGCCGACATGCGACGCCCCGGCGGCTGCACCGATGGCCGCTTCGCAGCTCGCCTGCGGAAACTGCCAGTCGGGGTTGCTCACGAAGGCCGCGGTGGGCGAGCCGTGGGTGTTCAGCGCCACGTAGGTGCGGCCCTCGCGCATCACGGCCAGCGTGGCTTTGTTGGCGCCGACGATGGGGTCGCAGGCAATCACCAAGTCGGCTTCGGCCAGACCCACCTTGGTGGTGTAGATCGCGTCCAGGCGCTCGGCGATCTGGATGTGGCTCCAGGTGCTGCCGCCTTTTTGCGCGAGGCCGGCCGAGTCTTGCGTGACGATGCCCTTGCCCTCGATGTGAGCCGCCATGCCCAGCAGCTGGCCGATGGTGATGACACCGGTGCCGCCGACCCCAGCGACCACGATGCCCCAGGCTGTGTCCGTGCGCGGCAATGACGGCTCGGGAAGGGCGGGTAACGAGAACGGGTTGGGCCGCTCGGCCTGGCCCTTCTTCGCCGACTTGATCTGCCCGCCTTCCACCGTGATGAAGCTCGGGCAGAAGCCCTTCACGCAGGAGTAGTCCTTGTTGCAGCTGTTCTGGTTGATGCGGCGCTTGCGGCCGAACTCGGTCTCGACCGGCTCCACGCTCAGGCAGTTGCTTTGCACCGAGCAATCGCCACAGCCCTCGCACACCAGCTCGTTGATCACCACGCGCTTGCTCGGCTCGACGAGCGTGCCGCGTTTGCGGCGGCGGCGCTTCTCGGTGGCGCAGGTCTGGTCGTAAATGATGACGCTGGTGCCTTTCAGTTCGCGGTAGTCGCGCTGGATGCGGTCGAGCTCGTCGCGGTGGTGCACTGTCACGCCTTCGGCCAGCGCCACGCCGTCGTACTTCTCGGGCTCATCGGTCACGATGCACAGGGCGCTCACGCCTTCGGCTTTCAGGCTGTTCATGATCTGCAGCACCGAGTGGCCCTCGGGCCGCTCGCCCACAGGCTGGCCGCCGGTCATCGCCACTGCGTCGTTGTAGAGCAGCTTGTAGGTGATGTTCACGCCCGCCGCGATGCTCTGACGTATGGCCAGGCTGCCGCTGTGGAAGTAGGTGCCGTCACCCAGGTTGGCGAAGATGTGCGGGTCGGTGGTGAAGGGCGCTTGCCCGACCCAGGGCACACCTTCGCCGCCCATCTGGGTGAAGGTGCTGGTGCTGCGGTCCATCCAGACCACCATGTAGTGGCATCCGATGCCGGCTACCGCGCGCGAGCCTTCGGGCACCTTGGTGCTGGTGTTGTGCGGGCAGCCGCTGCAAAAGAAGGGCAGGCGGTCACCGCTGTCCACACTCATCGTCTGTTGCGCGCGCTCCTTGGCGTCGATCAGTGCCAGGCGGGCATCGATGCGGGCCCGCGTGTCGGCGTCTACGCCCAGCTTTTTCAGGCGCTTGCCGATGGCTTTCGCAATGATTGACGGCGTGAGGTCGGCCTGCGCGCGCAGCAGCCAGTTGCTGCCCGGGTTGGGCTGCGACCACTCGCCGCCGCTCTGGTCGCCTTCGGCTTCGTCGAACTTGCCGAGCACGTTGGGCCGCACGTCGGTGCGCCAGTTGTAGAGCTCTTCCTTCAGCTGGTATTCGATGACCTGGCGCTTCTCTTCGACCACCAGAATCTCTTGCAGGCCACGCGCGAAGTCTCGTGTGATGGTGGCCTCTAGTGGCCACACCACGTTGACCTTGTGCAGGCGTATGCCGAGGCGGCGGCAGTCGCTGTCGCTCAAGCCCAGGTCGTGCAGGGCTTGGCGCGTGTCGTTGTAGGCCTTGCCCGAAGCAATCAGCCCGAAGCGGTCGTTAGGCCCAGAGATCACGTTGTGGTTGAGCTTGTTGGCGCGCACATAGGCCAGCGCCGCGTACCACTTGTGATCCATCAGCCGCGCCTCTTGCTCCAGCGGCGCGTCGGGCCAGCGTATGTGCAGGCCGCCCTCGGGCATCACGAAGTCTTCGGGCAGCACGATGTTCACGCGGTCGGGGTCTACGCTGATGCTGGCCGACGACTCCACGATTTCTTGAATCGTCTTCATGCCCGACCACACGCCCGCAAAGCGGCTCATGGCGAATGCATGCAAGCCCATGTCAAGAATGTCTTGCACGCTGGACGGGAAGAACACCGGCAGCCCGCAGGCCTTGAAGATGTGGTCGCTCTGGTGCGCGGCGGTGCTGCTCTTGGCGATGTGATCGTCGCCGGCAAGTGCGATCACGCCACCGTGCTTCGCGGTGCCCGCCATGTTGGCGTGCTTGAAAACATCAGAGCAGCGGTCGACCCCTGGGCCCTTGCCGTACCAGATGCCGAATACGCCGTCGAACTTCTTGCTCTCGGGGTAGAGGTCGAGCTGCTGCGTGCCCCACACCGCGGTGGCGCCCAGCTCTTCGTTCACGCCGGGCTGGAAGACGATGTTTTGTGCCGCCAGGTGTTTCTTGGCTGCCCACAGCGCCTGGTCGTAGGTGCCTAGCGGCGAGCCGCGGTAGCCGCTGATGAAGCCGGCGGTGTTCAGGCCCGCCATTGCGTCGCGTGTGCGCTGCAACATGGGCAGCCGCACCAGGGCCTGCACCCCGCTCATGAAAGCCTGGCCCGTGGGCAGCGAATACTTGTCGTCGAGCGTCACGCTCTCCAGGGCTTTGCGGATCGATTCCGGTAGCGGTGCATTCATGGCTTTTTGAAACTCCTGGTGAAGTGCGTTGCTGCAGCTTGTGACCGCGGAACGCCTCTGATTTTGACGAGTCAGTGTAGAGAGTTGGGCCCTGGATGTCCTTTCCTTGTGAGTCGCCCATCGTGGCATTGCGGCAATAATCTTTCTCCAAACCGGCATCTGGAGATGAAATGACGCTCAAAAAGCCGTTCCCAGGGAAAACCAGCAAACCCGCCGACGACGCGGCTGAACCCCACGGCAACGACCTGGACCGCTACGACGTGCTCATCTTGCGCGAGCTTCAACAAGACGCACGCCTGTCCAATGCCGAGCTGGCGGCGCGCATAGGCTTGTCGGCCGCACCCACCTGGCGGCGTGTGAAGTGGCTGGAAGACCAGGGCTTCATCATTGGTTATCGGGCCGAGATCGACCGCCGCAAGATCGGCCTGGGCGTGCTGGCCTTCGTGCGAGTAGACGCCGACCGCAACACCGGAATAGCAACACGCGCTCTCGAAGACGCCATCCGCAAATTGCCTGAGGTGATCGCCTGCCACTACATTTCAGGCACCGGCACTTTCGAGCTGCAAGTCATGGCGACTGACCTGGACGCGTTCTCTCGTTTTTCGATCGAGACCTTGCTCAATTTGCCCAACGTCAAAGACATACACACCAGCTTCTCGCTGGGTGAGGTGAAGGCTGGTGCCGCCTTGCCGCTGAACCACCTGCACACCGCCAAGCCAAGGTCGCGCTGATGTCGCCACTGCACCACCTGGCCGACCGCCTGCTCGGCACCGAACCCAAGCAACGCTTGCGGCTGGTGCAGTGCGGCACGGCCATGCTGCTGGTGCTGGGCAGCGTGCTCAACATGCAGTACCTGGTGTGGGCCGGCCTCGCGCCGGCGGTGCCCACCGCCTGGTGGACGCTGGTGCTGATGGGCGGCTTCGCGCTGTTCTTCATCACCATCCGCAGCGGGCGCAACCTGCGCTTCGAGGACCCCTCGCTGACTGTGGCCCAGATGGTGTTTGCCATCGTGTGCAGCGCGGTCGCGTATGCCATCGCGGGCCGCGGGCGCGGCAGCGCCTTCCCTATCCTGATGGTGATCTTCATGTTCAGCATGTACTCGTTGGCGCCGGCCACAGTGCTGCGCACCAGCTTCTTCGCGGTGGCGGTGTTCGGCATCACGATGGCGGCGATGAGCTACCGCAACCCCGCGGTCTTCGAGCCAGAAGTGGAGTGGGGCCACTTCATCATGATCGCCGTCATGGTGCCGGCCATCGCGGTACTGGCCGGCCAGTTGAGCCGCTTGCGCGACCGCCTGCGCCGGCAAAAAAAAGACATCGCCATTGCGCTCGCTCGCATTCAAGAGCTGGCCACGCGCGACGAGCTCACCGGCCTCATCAACCGCCGCCACATGCTCGAGTTGATGGAGCAAGAGCGCCAGCGCGGCGTGCGCTCGGGCCAGTCGTTTTGCATCGCGGTGATCGACATAGACGAGTTCCGCCAGATCAACGACCAGCATGGCCACGCGTTTGCCGACCAGCTGCTGCGGCGCTTTGCCAATGAGGCGCTCAACGCCATCCGCATCTCCGACCTGCTGTGCCGCTGGGATGGCAAAGAGTTCTTGCTGATGCTGTCCAACACCCGCGCCTCGCTCGGCCGCATCAGCCTGGAACGCTTGCGTGAGCGCATCAAGGCGCTGCAGGTGGAGGCGCAAGGGGTGTCGCTGCACATGAGCTTCTCGGCCGGTGTGACCGAGCACCGCGCAGGTGAGACGGTGGCCGACACGGTGCAGCGCGCCGAGCATGCCTTGCTCAACGCCAAGGCCGGCGGGCAAAGCAGGGTGGTGCTCGGATGAACGCGGCCAGGGCGCGGGGTTGACGACCCACCACACACCGCCCTGGCGGCACCTGCTGCTGGCACTCGCGGTGGTGGCCGTGTGGGGCACCAACTTTGTCGTCATCAAGCTTGCGCTGGCGCATTTGCCCCCGCTGCTGTTCGCGGCCTTGCGCTTCACCTTCGCCTTCTTCCCGGCCGTGCTCTTTCTGCCACGGCCAGCTGCGTCGTGGCGCAACCTCGTGGCTTACGGCCTGCTGATCGGCGTGGGCCAGTTCGGCGTGCTCTACCTTGCGATGAAGGGCAACATCTCGCCCGGCCTTGCGTCACTGGTGATCCAGACGCAGGTCTTCTTCACCATCGTGCTGGCCATGCGCGTGGCGCGCGAGCGCGTGCAGCCCTATCAGTGGTTGGCGCTGTTGCTGGGGGGCGGTGGCATTGCCGTGATCGGCGCGCACACGGGCGGTGACACCAGCGTGCTGGGCCTGTTGATGGTGCTAGGCGCGGCCTTCAGCTGGGCCTGCGCCAACATGGTCAGCAAGCGCGCCGGTGACATCAACATGCTGTCGTATGTGGTGTGGTCTAGCGCCGCTGCCGTGCCGCCGCTGCTCGCGCTGTCGCTGGTGTTCGAGGGCTGGCCGGCCATCGATGCCGGTGTGCGCAATGCCGACGCCGCCACCTGGGCGGCCGTGGCGTGGCAGGCCGTGGGCAACACACTCTTCGGTTACGCCGCCTGGGGCTGGCTGCTGGCCCGCCACCCGGCCGCGAGCATCACGCCCATGGCCTTGCTGGTGCCGGTGTTTGGCATGGCGGCGGCCAGCATGATGTTGGCCGAGCCACTGCCGGGCTGGAAGCTCGGGGCCGCGGCGCTGGTGCTCTGCGGCCTGGCGCTCAACATGGTGTGGCCCAAGCTCAGGCCGCGCAAGGCGCCGGCCGCGTAGCGCGTGAGCGCTTGGCCGTGCAGGCCTTTGCGGGACGTGGAGCTCGCCCTCTATGCGGTGCGGCAAGAGCTCATGCAGGCCTGAGCACGGGGTCGTCAGCTGAGGAAGCGCCCGCGCGCCGCCTCGGTGATCGCCACCACGCAAGGGTGGGTGATGCGCCGCTCGACCGAGATCGCGAAAAACTCTTCCACCAGCGCGGGGGTGCGGCCCAGCACTTTGACGCCGTATTGCTCGCAGGTCTCGGCCTCCAGCACCGTGGGTGACATGAACACGCCCTGGCCTTCGCGGCCGAAGGCTTTCATCAGCGCCGCGTCGTCAAACTCGCCGACCAGCCGAGGGTGCAGGCCTTGCTCGGCCAGCCAGATGTCGAGCCGCTGCCGCATGGCCGAGGCCGCGCCTTGCGACAGCATGGGCGCGCCATCCAGGCACTGAGGGAATTTTCCCTTGAGTGATTGCTTCAGCTTGGGCGTGGCAAAAAAGCTCATGGCCGTGGTGCCCAACGCGTGGTTGAAGGCCTTCACGCTGACCGTCTTGCCCATGGGTTCGTCGGCGATGACCAGGTCGAGCCGGTGCACCGAGATCTGCGCCAGCAGGTCTTGCATCTTGCCTTCGTGGCAGATCAGGCGCACGCCCGAGACGCGCAGCGCCGGTTCGATCAGCCGGTAAGCGATGGCCTTGGGCACTTGGTCGGCAATGCCCACCCGAAAGTCGAGCGCCGCTGGACCGGTGCGCGCCTTGCCGATGGCGCCTTCAAGCTCGGCGCTCAGCGCGAAGATCTGGTCCGCATAGCCCAGCGCCGTGCGGCCTTCTTCGGTCAGCTCCAGGTGGCGGCCCCGCTTGCGGAAGAGGGCACAGCCCAGCCGCTCTTCAAGCAGCTTGATCTGCGCCGACAGCGTTTGCGGCGTGGTGTGCAGCTGCTCGCCGGCCCGCATGATGCCGCCCGCCTTGGCCGTGGCCCAGAAGTAGTACAGGTGCTTGAAGTTCATGCGTGTGCCCTGCAACAGTTCGCTTTACGCGAAGTCGTTCTTCTGAAATGACGACTTTACGCGAAGTGTTGCGTTGCGTAGATTGCCATGCATGGAATTCCTATTCGACCCCAACCTCTGGATCGCTTTTGCGATGCTCACCGCACTGGAGATCGTGCTGGGCGTAGACAACATCATCTTCATCTCCATCCTCGTCGGCCGCCTGCCCGCTGCACAGCGCGACCTGGCCCGCCGCCTCGGCTTGGGCTTTGCCATGCTCAGCCGGCTGTTGCTGCTGTTCTCGCTGAGCTGGGTGATGGGCTTGACGAGCGACTTGTTCAACCTGGTCGGCCAAGGCATCAGCGGGCGCGACATCGTGCTGCTGCTGGGCGGCCTGTTCCTGCTCTACAAGGCCTCGCACGAGATCTTCATCGAGGTGGAAGCGCGTGACCAGGCCGGGCCCCCGGCGCCCAGCGACCCGGTGGCCTTGAAGGCTGCCGGCCGCAAGATGCTGTGGGGCATCGTGGGCCAGATCGCCATCATCGACATCGTGTTTTCGCTCGACTCGGTGATCACCGCGGTGGGCATGGTCGACAACTTGAACGTGATGGTCGCGGCCGTCATCACCTCTGTGGCGGTGATGCTGTTTGCTGCCAAGCCGATCGGTGACTTTGTGGACAAGCACCCGTCGGTCAAGGTGCTGGCGCTGGCTTTTCTGGTGATGGTGGGCATGGCCCTCACCGCCGAGGCCTTCGACGCCCACGTGCCAAAGGGATACATCTATGCCGCCATGGCTTTCTCGCTCGGTGTGGAGGCGCTCAACATCCGCGCGCGTGGCAAGCGCCGCGCGCTGGCCACCGCTTCTTGATCCGAACTCATTCTTTCTTCCTTCACGTTCAACCAACCAAGGAGTTCTCCATGGACTACGACCTTCAATCTGCATACGCTGGCGGTAACAGCTCGGTGCAGCAACGTAACCAGGTGCTGCGCAACACCTATTGGCTGCTCGCGCTGTCGATGGTGCCCACGGTGCTGGGTGCCTGGATCGGTGTGGCCACCGGCATCACCCGCGCCATGTCGCCCGGCATCGGGCTGGTGGTGTTCCTGGTCGGTGCATTTGGCTTCATGTTTGCCATCGAAAAGACCAAGAACTCCGCCGCCGGCGTGCCGGTGCTGCTGGGCTTCACCTTCTTCATGGGCTTGATGCTGTCGCGCCTGGTGGGCTCGGTGCTCGGCCTTGCCAATGGCGCGGGCCTGGTGATGACGGCGTTTGCCGGCACGGGTGCCATATTCCTCGGCATGGCCACGCTCTCATCCATCATCAAGCGCGACCTGTCGGCCATGGGCAAGTGGCTCTTCATCGGAGCGATCATGCTGCTGGTGGCGGGCATCGCCAACATCTTCCTGCAGTCGAGCGCGCTGATGATTTCGCTGTCGGTGCTGGCCATCGGCATCTTCTCAGCCTTCATCTTGTACGACCTGAAGCGCGTGCAAGACGGGCATGAGACCAACTACATCACCGCCACGCTGGGCGTCTACCTGAGCATCTACAACGTGTTTCAGTCACTGCTGGCCCTGCTGGGCATCTTTGGCGGCCGCGACGATTGACGGTTGGGGTCTCGAACCCATCATGGCAGCGTGACCATGTCGTGGGTGCTTTCGCACCCGGTGTCGTCGCAAGCCCTGTCTTCGCGCTGACCTTCGGGTCGAGGCGATCTCAGGGAGCGTGCGCAACCGGCTGCGGCCGGCCGAACATCGCCTGCACCGGCTGACGCTCGGGCAGCACGTAGACAACACCCCGCCGTTGACCGAGCGTGGGCTGCAGCACCGTCTCATAGAAGGCGGGCGAGACCACCACGCAGCCCAGCGACGCGCGCTTGTCGGCGGGTGTGGCGGTTGTCAGACTTGCCAGCCGCCGTGCGTGCGTGGCGCCGGGGCGCACGCGGTGAATCGCAAGTGCCGCTGCATAGTCGAACCACACGATGGCCTCGCCGCTGAGGTTGCGCCCGGGCTGCGACGCGAAGCGACCGGCCGGTGTGGTGCGGTTGGCGAGTGCGAGCTGCGACACCTCTTCGTCGCTCACGCTGGGCAGCGTGTGGTCGCCCACCGCCTGGCCCAGCAGCACAGGGGCCGCGCCGACGAGTTCACCTTTGGCATCGAAGACGAAGATGCGCGCCGATCTTTTGTCGACGACGGCAAACGGTTGGTGATGGGGGTCGCCCGTTTCGAGCGCCCATTGCAGCAAGTAGCGGACGTCGGGCGTGAGGGCCTGTGCCGTGACGGAAGAGGTGTCCGGCTCGGTGGCAGGCCACGCGTCAGGCGACGACGCCGCTGCGCCTGTCGGCGAGACGGCCGCACACCCCGCCACCAGCAGCCCGATGAGGGCCTTCCAACCAAAACGCATCGTGATTCCCGCGCTGTGCCGGGCACCCGTGCGCCATGGCTTTCACGGCGTGAATGCTAGGGAAAAGAGACTGCCGCGGGGGTGGAGAAATCGTGAGCAAAAGCACGCTCGCGCCACCTTCTCTAGACTGTCGCGGTTGCTACAAAACGCATCTGCGCACACCACCATGACGATGCCCCGTGATGACGCCAACACTGCCCCTTCACGCAGCGAGGTCGATGCGCTGCAAGGCGCCGTCGTGCTCGAGTTCGGCACCGCTTGGTGTGGCTATTGCCGCGCCGCGCAACCGCTCGTGGAGCAAGCCTTGGCCGCGCACCCTGACGTGCAGCACCTGAAGGTGGAAGACGGCTCGGGCCGCCCCCTCGGGCGCTCGTTCGGCGTGAAGTTGTGGCCCACGCTCGTCTTCTTGCGCGACGGGCGAGAAGTGTCACGTCTGGTGCGGCCGAGCAGCCAAGCGGTCATCGTCGACGCCCTGGTCGGCATGGTGTCGTAACGAAAGCATGCAAGGTCAGGCATAAGAAAAGCCCGCAACCATTTCTGGTGGCGGGCTCGGTCTTCCGGGCAAAGCGGCGAGTCACTCAATCGTGTACGCGGCCCTGACGGTCTCACTTCGGCGCTGGGTTACGGGTTCCCGTGTGTCCGCCCAATCGTGCGGTCGGTTTGCGCCTTGGATGGGTGCGATTCTAAAGGGGTTGCCGTTTCTCGATCATTTGAAAAGCCCGGCTTTGTTGGGGCTACTCTGAAGACCGTGGGGCCAGTGCGGCGCGCTGTTGCTGCAGAAACTTGCGCACCGCGGCATCGGGCTCCAGCCCCATCGCCTGCAGATAGGCGCGGTCGGCGGCAGGCAGGTCGCCCACGCGTGCCAACAAGCCTGCCCGCGCGGCCCAATAAGGTTGGTACTGCGCCAGCCGTGCATCGCCGGCCAGTTCATCGAGCAAGGCCAGCGCAAGGGCCGGCCCGCGCGTCTCGGCCACTGCAATGGCCCGATTGATGGCGACCACCGGCGAGCCCGTCATGGCAAGCAGCGCGTCATACAGCTGCTCGATGGCCGGCCAATCAGCCTGGCCGGTGCGGCGCCGCACACCATGCGCCGACTGGATTGCCGCTTCCAGCTGGTAGCGGCCCACGGCACCCTGCACCGCCGCCCGCGACAGCAGCGCTTCGGCCTCTTCGATCATGCGGCCATCCCAACGCGACACGTCTTGCGCGGCCAGGGGCACGTAGCCGCCTTGCCCGTCACGCCGTGCGTCGCGCCGCGCATGGGCATGCAGCATCAGCGACAGCAGCCCCAGCGCCTCGGGCTCTTGCGGCAGCAGCGTGGCCACCAGGCTGCCCAGCCAGATCGCCTCTTCGGCCAGGTTGCGCCGGCGCAGGTCGGTACCCGCGGGGTCGACCCAGCCTTCGGCATAAGCCGCGTAGATGGCTTCGAGCACGGCCCCCAGGCGGTCGCGCAGCTCGCCCGCGTCGGGCACGCGAAACGGAATGCCGGCGTGGCGGATCTTGGCCTTGGCCCGCACCAGCCGCTGCCCCATGGTCGCCGGCGCCACCAGGAATGCCGACGCAATGGCCGCCGCGTCGAAACCGAGGATCACCTGCAGCATCAGCGGCGCGCGCACCCCGAGCTCTATGCCGGGGTGCGCGCAGGCAAACATCAGCGCCAGCCGGTCGTCGGGGATGTGCACGTCGTCACCTGTGTTGTCGCTCCACGGGGCCAGCTCGGCGAACAGCGCCAGCTGCTCGGCCGTGCCGTCTTGCGTGTGGCGCTGGCGCGCGGCGTCGATCATCTTGCGGCGTGCGGCGGTGAGCAGCCAGGCCTCAGGGTTGTGCGGCACGCCGCTCGTGGGCCAGTGGGCGAGCGCCGACGCAAAGGCCTCCGACAGCGCGTCTTCGGCCCCCGCCACATCGCGCGTGCGCGCCGCCAGAAATGCGATCAACTTGCCGTAGCTGCGGCGCGCCACCGCCTCGGCGGTAGTGCGTGCAGCTGCGGTTACTGCATCAACCACAGCGGGCGCACCTCGACGCGGCCGCCCATGCTCGCCGTGGGGCAGCGCGCCGCCCATGACAGCGCCGCGTCGAGGTCGGGCACGTCGATCAGGTAGTAGCCGCCCAGCTGCTCTCGCGTTTCGGCGTAAGGGCCGTTCAGCACCTCGGTTTTGCCGTCGACCATGCGCACTGTGGTGGCGTTGGCCGTAGGCTGCAGGCGGTCGCCGCCGCGCCACACCTTGGCGTCGTGCAAGGCCTGGGTGTAGGCCACATAGGCCGGGTGCATTTGCACGGTTTGGCCGGGCGTGGGCGCGGGCATCATGGATTCGTCAGCGTAAATCAGCAGCATGTATTGCATGGTGGTTCTCCGTGAGGTCGTGAGCGCAAGGCGAATTTGCCTCGCCTGACAATGACGGGGCTGGCAGCCGGGTTTCGACAGCAGGACAAGAATATCGCCGCCGCTGGCGGCGCTGGCCAGGGCTTACCTCACACCGGCCAGCGCACCTCGGCCTCCAACCCCGGCGTCGCATTGCGCAGCGCCAGCATGCCGCCATGCGATTGCGCCACCAGCTTGCACAGGTACAGGCCAAGACCCACACCCCCCGCCGCGCGGGTGCGGGCGGTGTCGGGGCGGTGGAACGGCTCGGCGAGCCGCGACAGCTGGTCGTCAGGCACCCCAGGCCCATGGTCACGCACGGCGAAGCGCACAAACTCGCCATCGACCTGCGTGCTGACCGTCACCGGCTCGCCCGTGCCGGCGCCGTGGCGACAGGCGTTGTCGATCAGGTTGCGCACCAGCATCGTGGCGCGGGGGCGGTCGAGCATCAGCGGCGGCAGGTCTTCAGCCAGATCAAGGCGCACCGCCTGCTCGCTGAACCCGCCTGCCACCACTTCTTGCACCAGCGTGTTGAGGTCGGTGGCCTCGCGCTTCAGTGCAGCCGGGCCGGCCGCCAGGCGCTCGCTTTCCAAGAGGTCGGTGATCAGCTCGCTCATCAGCGACAGGTCGCGCAGCAGCGCCTGCCGCTCGGCGCCTTCGGCCGACAGCTCGGCGTTGAGCCGCGCCCGCGTGAGCGGTGAGCGCAGCTCGTGGCTGATGGCCAGCAGCAGCGCGCGCTGGCCCTTGAGCATGCCGTGCAGGCCGGTGGCCATCGCGTTCACCTGCTCGGCCAGGTCGCCCAGCTCGTCGCGGCGCCGCAAGGGGATGGGCTGGCTGAAATCGCCCTCGCCATAGCGCAGTGCGCCGGCGCGTATGTCGTCTAGCGGGCGGAAGATGCGGCGCACCGTGGCGTAGGCGGCCAGCGTGAGCAGCAGCAGGCCGATGAGCGGCACCAGCCCGAGCCAGGGATGCTTGTCGCGCCACACCACCTCGCCCAGGCCGAACTGAATGCGGTGGCCGTCGGCGGTGGTGCGGGTCAGCATGTTGCTCATGCCCCCATTGCCCCCGTGTCGGCCGTCGTCGTGCCACTCGTCCCAGCCGTTGCGGTGCAATGGGCGGGAGTCCCACTGCACGACTGGCCCGTCGATGCGCACCGACACCGGCAGTCGTGCCACCAGCGCTTTGGCGCGCTCCACGTCGGGCGGTGAGCCCACTTCGGCCGCGAGGCGGTCGACGTAGTCGGAGAGCAGGGGCTTCACCAGCACTTCGAAGCCACCGCTCAGGGCCAGCCGTGTGCCCACGACAAACACCACCACCGTGCCTGCGGCGAGCATGAGAAACAGCACCACCAGCCGCCAGCGCAGCGAGTGCCTGAAGCGCTGGTGCCAGCGCTTGTGTGCGTGCAGATGCGCCTGCCAAGCGCGTTGCCGGCGGCGCATCACGGGCGCAGCACACCGGCAAAGGTGTAGCCCGCGTTGCGCAGGGTCTTGATCAGCGGCAGCGGCTCCAGCTTGCGGCGCAGGCGGCTGATGAGGATGTCGACCGCGCGGGTGAAAAGGTCGGCCTCGCGCCCACGCAGGCGGTTGAGAATTTCATCGCGGCTGAACACGCGGCCCGGCTCGCGCGCCAGCAGGGTGAGCAACTCGAACTCTGTGCCCGTGAGCTCCAGCAGCTCGCCCTGGCGGCGCACTTCACGCCGCAGCAGGTCGATCTCGATCCCGTCGAACACCAGCTTGCCGCTGCGCCCCGCTTCACCGCCCGGGCTGCGCTGGCGCCGCAAGATCGTCTGCAGCCGCGCCGCCAGCTCGCGTGGCTCAAAGGGCTTGGGCAGGTAGTCGTCGGCACCCAGCTCCAGGCCCACCACGCGGTCGGTCACGTCGCCGCGCGCAGTGAGCATCAGCACTGGAATGTCGCTGTCATGGCGTATGCGGCGGCATACCTCGAAGCCGTCCATCTCGGGCAGCATCACGTCCAGGATGACGGCGTCATAGGGCTGCGCCGCCAGCCGCGCCAGGCCCAGGCTGGGGCGCGCCGCGCTGTCGAGCGCCAGGTCGAAACGCTTGAGGTACGTGGCCAGCGGCGGCGCGAGCTCTTCGTCGTCGTCGATCAGCAAGATGCGGTGCATGGGCACGATGCTGACACATCAAAGCCAACGCCGGGTCGAGGCGGTGTAGTCGCGGTACCAGCCACCAAAGCGCTTGAGCATCTGCGCCTCTTCGTGCGGGATGTGCGCGCCGCTCACGGTGGCCGCAAACAAGCCGGCGCTCAGTGCCAGCAGCGGCGCGCCCAAGCCCAGCGAGGTGCCCAGCAGCATGAACGTGATGCCCAGGTACATCGGGTTGCGCCCGTAGCGGTACGGGCCTTCCTCGATCAGCTGCAGCGGCATGTCGGCCGTTCGCAGCGGCGTGCGCGCCGCCCGAAAGTGCGCCCAGGCCCAGAGCACCCAGGCCTGGCCCAACCCGGCTATCGAAGCGCCTGCCAGTGCCACGCGGCCAAACGGCGCCGTGGCGCCCCACAGTGCGTAGTGTGCGGCGAGCGCCGCGCCGGCAAGCGTGAGCGCGACGAGTGGCGGTGGCACTGCCAACAGCCCCGAGCGCAGCGCGGCCGTCGGCACCGCCGACACCGGCCGGGCGGTGACCGCGTTCACCGCGCCGGCAGCGTCAGCCACGCCAGCCATGGCGGCCTCCACGCTCCAGCACCGAGCGCACCTTTTTTTGCTGCTCGGGCTTCAGGCTGTCGTAAAAATCGGCCGCTGCGGCTATCACCGCTGGCGAGGCCTCGCGCACCGCCGTGGCCTTGGCGTCGACCAGGGCCTGCGCACGGGCACGGTCGAACTGGGCTCCGGCCAGCACCGCCTGCAAGGCGCTGCGCGGCTCGCCGCCGTTGGCGGCAATGGCCTTGTGCTGCGCGCTGAGCGTTTCGGCCAGGATGGCGAGCTTGCCCTTTTGCGCCGCGTCGAGGTCGAGCTTGCGGCCCGCGCTATCGACCATGCGCTCACGCCACTTGGCCTGCTCGGCCTCGGTCATGTGGCCGCCCCAGGGGCCATGGTGCATGCGATGTGAGCATGCGGCCACGCCGCCCATCAGCACCGAAGCGCCGAACACGCCGATCAGCGTGCGTTTGATCCAAGGTCTCATGGGGAATCCTTCTCAGTCGGTTGAACATGAGAAGGATGGTCGAGGCGCTGGGCTGCGTTGTCCTTTCACGCAGGGATCGGTTTGTTTCGTTTCTTTTCGCTGCGTGTCAGGCGTGCAGGCCTTCAGGTGCTGACGATGGCCTCGAAGCCGCCGTAGATCATCCGCTTGCCGTCGAAGGCCATTTCCCTCTGCATGCGTGGGTCGGCCATGACCTTGGCCATGCCGGCGTTGCGCACGCTGCGCGACGGCCAGGTGACCCAGGAAAAGACCACCGTCTCGCCTTCTTCCCGCTTCACGGCCATGGGAAACGAGGTGAGCTTGCCTTCGGGCACGTCGTCACCCCAGCCTTCGACGATGGTGAGTGCTCCGTGCTCCTTGAACACTGCGGCCGCCTCCTGAGCCTGCTGCCGATAGATCTCCTTCTTGGCCGTGGGCACGGCCACGACAAACCCGTCTATGTAGAACATGGCATCTCCTTTGGAATAAACAAAACGCAGCTTCCGAAAAAGAGGTGCGCTGTCGTGACACGACGTTCGAGGGCCGTAGAGATCGACAGTTCCGCGGCGTATTTTTGGAAGCGATGAGGCGGTGCCGGCGTGCGCAAAGTCCTACACGCGATGCGCACCATCCCTGACGGCGCTGATGAGTGCGCGGGCGTAGCCTTTCCTGATACCAAGACTCAGGAGAAGCCCATGGCAGACGATCTGAAAAACCGCGGCGAGCCCGATCGCTCGCGCATCAGCCTCAAAGAGGTTCATGAAGTGCAATATTGGTCGCGCAAGTTCGGCATCTCTGCCGAGCAATTGCAGCAGGCGGTGAAAGCTGCCGGTCCGCAAGCCGCCGATGTGGAGCGGCACCTGAAGTCGCACAAGACTTAACGCGCCCACGACCATGGCCGCCCGTTCCATCGCCTCGCTCACCCTCGGTTTCGGGCTGGTTTCCATCCCGGTGAAGGTGTATTCGGCCACCGAGAGTTCGGGCGCCATCGGCTTCAACCTGCTCGACAAAGACGGCTCGCGCGTCAAGCAGCAATACATTTCGCAGAAGACGCAGAAAGTGGTGGAGCGTGCCGACATGGTGCGCGGCTACGAGTTCGAGACCGACCGCTTCGTGATCTTCGCGCCCGACGAGCTGAAGGCGCTGGAAGCCGAGGCGAGCCACGTGATCGACATCGTGGCCTTCGTGCCCGACAAGGCCGTAGACCCGATCTACTACGACCGTGCCTACTTCCTCGGCCCCGACAAGCGCGGCGCCAAGCCCTACTCGCTGCTGATGGAAGCCATGCGCAAGACCAAGCGCTGCGCGCTCGCCAAATGGGCATGGAAGAGCAAGCAATACGTGGTGCAGGTGCGCCCAACCGCAGAAGGCTTGGTGCTGCAGCAGTTGCTCTACGCCGATGAGGTGCGCTCGATGAAAGAGATCGGCATCGAGACCCAAGCGGTCTCGGCGGCCGAGGTGCAGCTGGCCACCCAGCTTATCGAGCAGATTTCGGTCGACAACTATGACCCGGCACAGTTCAAGGACGAAGAGAAAGAGCGCATCCTCGCCGCCATCGACAAGAAGATCAGCGGCAAGAAAATCGTGGTCAATGAGCACCCCGAGGCTGCGCCCATGGGCGGCGGCCAGGTGATCGACATCATGGAAGCGCTGCGGGCCAGCCTGGGCAACAAGGGCGCTGCCAAGGCGGTGCCGGTCAAGGCTGCGCCCGTTCCTGCCGAAGCCTCGAAAGAACGCAAGCCAGTGCGCCGCGCCGCTGCTGCAAGCGCGGCCGAGCCGGCGCCGGCCCGCAGCCGAGCGAGGAAGTGAGCACCCCAGCAGCGCCCGACACGAGCTTCAGCCTGCGCAGCGTGCAGTCGATGCTGGGCCTGCCCGCTCGCGTGGTCGCTGGCCTCATCAACGCCGGCTTTGTGTCGCCTGCGCGCGGCCCGCGCAATGCCTACCGCTTCACCTTTCAAGACGTGGTGCTGCTGCGCACGGCGCACCGCCTACGCGCGGCGCACATTCCGCCGCGCAAGCTCTTGCGCGCGCTGTCGCACCTGAAGGCCACGCTCCCCGACCAGCTACCACTCACCGGGCTGCGCATCACGGCAGTCGGCAGCGACGTGGCGGTGCGCGACGGCTCCATCCAATGGGCCGCCGAGTCGGGCCAGTTGTTGATGGATTTCGACATCGCCTCGGGCGCTGGCGGCGTGGCCATCCTGGAGCGCACGCCTGAGCCAGCAGACGCTGCAGCAGCGCCTGCTGGCGAAGACTGGTTCGCTCAAGCCCAGGCGCTTGAAGCCCGCGACAAGCTCGGCGCCGAGCAGGCCTACCGCCGTGCCATCGAAGCCGATGCCGGCGACACCGACGCTTACCTCAACCTCAGCGCCCTGCTGTGCGAACAAGGCCGCTGCGAAGATGCCGCCGCCCTGCTGGCGAGCGTGGTGGAGAACCTGCCCGATGAGCCCATGCTGCACTTCAACCGCGGCATTGCGCTGGAAGACTTGAGTCGCCTTGACGATGCTATCGCGAGCTACCAGCAGTGCCTGGCATTGGCCCCCGACTGCGCCGACGCACACTTCAACCTGGCTCGTTTGCACGAGCAGCAAGGCCAAGCGCAGCGGGCGCTGCGCCATTTTGCGCAATACCGGCGGCTGCAACGCTGAGAGAACCCCGGGCGCGTCGGGGCGTCGTTATGCTTGTGCAAAGACCTCTGCACCCACCCCATGCGCTGCGAGCACATCGCCACCCACCCCCACTTTCGCCCGCTCTCGTCCATCCCCGGCGTGGTAGTCGACCTGCGCTATGCCGGCACGCGCAACTTCGTGGGCCGCGATCTCTACGGCACACTCGACTGCGCCTGGCTGCACCACCTGGCGGCCGATGGCTTGGCGCGTGGCGCCGCGCAGGTGGCGAGCGCCGCGCCTGGCCATCGGCTGCTGGTGCTCGACGCCTTGCGCCCCCACCGCGTACAGGTGGAGCTGTGGGATTACCTCGACGGCACGGGCCTGCGCGAGTACGTGGCCGACCCGGCGCGCGGCTCCATCCATTCCTTTGGCATGGCGCTCGATGCCACCCTCGTGGACGCCAGCGGCCGCGAGCTCGACATGGGCACCGGTTTCGACGTGATGACCGAGCTGTCGCACCCGCGGCTCGAAGCGCAGCACCTGGCAAGCGGTGCGCTCACGCCGGCGCAGCTGCGCAACCGCGAGCTGCTGCGCCGTGCGATGGCGGCCGGTGGCTTCAACGGCATCGACAACGAGTGGTGGCACTTCGACATGCTGGACCGCAGCCATGTGCGTCAGACCTTCGTGCGCGTGGAGTGATCCCAAGAGCCGGCCGCGCTGGGTAAGCGCGTGTTCGGTGAGGGCTTCATGGCTTCATTCACCATAGACTGCTCATGAGGCGGGCACAACGCGTGCTTCAGCTCAGAGGTTCACTTTCCACACACAGGAGCTTCCATGACCCGTCTTGCCGTCACCGAAAAAATCATCTCCACCAAGGTCATCAAAGGCCTCAAATGGTCCGACGTGGCCGCCAAGGTCGGCCTGAGCAAGGAGTGGGTGACGGCTGGCTGCCTGGGCCAGATGACCTTCGACCGCGAGCAGGCGCTCATCCTCGGTGAAGTCTTCGGCCTGTCCGAGGACGCGGTGAAGTGGCTGCAGGTCACGCCCTACAAGGGCTCGCTGCCCACCTCGGTGCCGACCGACCCGCTGATCTACCGCTTCTACGAGCTGGTGAGCGTCTACGGCAGCACCTTCAAGGCGCTGATCCACGAGGAATTCGGCGACGGCATCATGAGCGCCATCGACTTCAAGATGGATCTGCAGCGCGAGGCCCACCCGATGGGCGACCGCGTGAACATCGTCATGTCGGGCAAGTTCCTGTCGTACAAGAGCTACTGAGTCGGGTCGCCGGCGGCGCCGCGGAACTGCCCGAAGGGCGCTGCCGTGCGGTGCTGGCGGGTGCCGCGCCGCCCGATACGGCGCTGCGCCCGGCGGTGCGGCAGTGCATGTCGCTGCACCGCGGGAACACGGGTCCGCATGGCGCGCAGGCGCGG
>NZ_JBKJOQ010000095.1:0-19393 GCF_046595475.1 Rhizobacter sp. | reverse complement strand
CTCGATGCCGCGCAGCGCCATCGCCGCGGGCTGTGCCGACATTGTGGCACGGCCCGCAGACATGCCCGAACGCATCCTGGCCTGCGTCCCTTGGGGTGGCCATTCGCAGTCGCCCATCGCCGAACCGGGGCCCGACCCTACATCGACCGACGAGCCGTTCGATCCGCCGGCCGACACCATCGAGAGCATCTTCAGCCTCTTGCGGCACCGAACGCGACACGACTTCTCGCTCTACAAACCCAGCACGCTGAACCGCCGCATCGAACGCCGCATGGCCATCCACGGCCTGGCCACCGTGGGCGAGTACGTGCCCTTCCTGCGGCAGAACCCGCAAGAGATCGACCTGTTGTTCAAGGAGCTGTTGATCGGCGTCACGAGCTTCTTCCGCGACCCCGCCGTCTGGCAGTACATGCTCGACACCGCCCTGCCTGCGCTGCTGGCGGGTCGAGGGAGCGAGACGAAGTTCCGGGCCTGGGTGGTCGGTTGCTCCACCGGCGAAGAGGCCTACACCTTGGCAATCTTGTTCACCGAGGCGATACAGCGCCACCCCGAGCATCAGGGTTGCAGCCTGCAGATTTTTGCCTCCGACCTGAGCCCCGACGCCATCGCCACGGCACGCGCGGGCCGTTACCCGGCCACCATAGGCGCCAGCATGCGAGAGGAATACCTGGCGCGCCACTTCACACCTCAGGAGGGGGCGCTGGTCGTCGGCAAACACATCCGCGACATGGTGCTCTTCGCCCAGCACGACGTGGTGCTAGACCCGCCGTTTACCCGACTCGACATCCTGAGTTGCCGCAACCTGCTGATCTACTTCGACGCCACGCTGCAGCGCAAGCTGCTGCCGCTGTTTCACTACAGCCTGCGCCCGGGCGCCCTGCTGCTGCTGGGCAGCTCGGAGACGGTCGGTTCGTTCAGCAAGCTGTTCGAGCCGGTCGATTCCAAGCTGCGCCTCTACCTGCGCCGGCACATCCCGTCTGCAGCAGGCCCCGATTTCCTGCTGAAGTCGTTCCCGCCCCTATTAAAAATGACCAAGGAAACACCCATGCCTTCTTCATCGAACGCAGCGCAAGGCGGCGATTCCTTGCAGGCCGCCGCCGACCACGTGCTGCTGCAGGTTCATGCGCCGCCGGCCGTGGTGGTCAACGCCGCGGGCGACATCGTCTACATCAGCGGTCGTACCGGCAAGTACCTGGAGCCCGCCGCCGGCAAGGCCAACTGGAACTTTCACGCCATGGTTCGCGAGACCCTGCGCGAGCCGGTGACCCAAGCGCTGAGGCAGGCCGCGACAAAGGCCGAGGCGGTGCACCTACGCGGCCTGAAGCTCATCGCGGCAGGCGGCCTCCAGGGCGTAGATGTCACGGTGCAGCCGCTGCACGAGCCGGCAGCCCTGCAGGGCACGGTGATGATCATCTTCCGTGACGTAGCGGCACCGCCGCGCGGCGGCAGGCGATCGGCTGCCAGCGCGGCGCAGGCCACCCATTCCGCCGAAGTGCAGCAATGCCGCGACGAGATCCAGAGCCTGCACGAGGAAAACCGCGCCTCCAGGGAGGAACTGCAATCGGCCAACGAAGAGCTGCAGAGTACCAACGAAGAGCTGCAGTCGGCCAACGAGGAGCTGACCACGTCCAAGGAAGAAATGCAGTCGATGAACGAGGAACTGCAGACCGTGAACGCCGAGATGCAATCCAAGCTCGACGACCTGGCGCTGGCGCAGAGCGACATGAAGAGTTTGCTCAACAGCACCGAGATCGCGATGCTCTTCCTCGACCAGAACCTGAACGTTCGCCGCTTCACCGACCGTGCCGCCAAGATCATCAACCTGCGCGACAGCGACATCGGCCGCCCACTCAGCGACCTGACCACGAGCCTGCAGTACCCAGCGCTGAACGACGATGCGCACGAGACGCTGCGCACGCTGGTGTTCTCGGAAAAGCAGATTCAGACCAGCGACCAGCGCTGGTTTTCGGTGCGCATCATGCCGTACGGCCGCCTCGACAACGTGATCGACGGCGCCGTGATCACCTTCGTGGACATCACGGCCACGAAGAAGGTTGAAGCCACGCTGCGCAAAGACGCCGACGCCTGATCCGACAGGCTCAGTGCCAACCAAAGATGCAAGCCATCGCTTGGTGTTCTAGCTCGGATTGATGTTGCGCAGCGGCGAGAAGCGCTCGTTGGCTTGGGTCAGCAACGGCAGTGTCCGGCTGGCGGTAAGCCATGAAACCCCGAAGGCGACCAGCCCGACGGCCTCGCCATAAAACACCAGGCGAGGAATGCGCTGCACCAGCGCGTTGCCCGAAAAGTGATTGAAGGCCAGCACACGACAGACGCCAGAATGGCGACGCCGCACACGGCGTAAACAGCAGCGCGAGCCTTCGCTTGCGGATACCCCTTCTCACGGGCGCGCCGATAGAAGCAGTAGCAGAAGTAGGCCAGGATCAAGAACATGGCCGTGGCCGCCACGCCGTGTACGTAGGGCAGCACCACGTGGGCTGCGCACTCACACGGAAACAGCGCAACGCCGAGCGCCGCCACAGCGGCCGCCTTGCTGAGAAGCATCTCGGTCTTTGAAAGGCCGTTGTAGGCCAAGAGGTAGGCCGCGATGGCGAACAAGAAACCGATGAAGATGGCCTGGGACAACCCGCCTTCGTAGTACGAGGCGCTGATAGAGGTGATTTTGTTTGTCGCGAAAACGCTGGTGAGCGCGGCCAGGCTGATCGCCACGATGCCCACGATCAGCTTGATCGTGCGGTGGTCAATTTCCTCTCGTTTGGGCGCTGGCAGCATGGCAACAATCCTCTTGCTTCTGGCGAACTCGTCAAGCGCACTGTAAGGGCTTGAGAGACGCTGGGGGTACCACCTGGCCGGCGCGACCCGCAGACGGATACGAGCAATCAAGCTGCCGCCACCCGCAGCCCGGCGCGAGGCCATCCGTGACTTTGGAACGGAAATGCACCCTCGATGAAACAAGGTGGCAGATCTCCCGCCTTTTCCAACGATCGGGCCGCAGGCCAGCGCCGCGTTTGGATGGCGGTGCCTCGACAATTCCCCGCTGTGGCCGGATCGAAGGAGTTCATCGTGTCAGCAGCCCCAATTCCTTCCAACGAAGCCGAGCGGCTTCGCTCCCTGAACCATCTTGGCGTACTCGACTCTGCACCCGAGCGTGAGTTCGACGCGCTCGTACATGCTGCTGCTTTGGTGTGCGGCGTGCCCGTCTCGCTGATCACCCTGGTCGACATCGACCGCCAGTGGTTCAAGGCCAGACACGGCCTGCCCGAGGTGACTGAAACGCCGCGCGAACTGGCGTTCTGTGCTCACACCATTTTGCAGAACGGCATCTTCGAGGTGGCTGACGCCACAGCCGACCCGCGATTCGCAGACAACGTGTTCGTCACCGGTGACCACAGTATCCGCTTCTACGCGGGCGCCCCGCTGCGTCTGAGCGACGGCACTCACGCCGGCACCTTGTGTGTCTTCGACCGCCGGCCGCGCCAGCTTGACGCTGCCCAGCGCGAGGTGCTCAGCCACTTGGCGGCCGCAGCCGTGCAAGCCCTGGAGGGTCGCCGCGCACTGATTGCCGAGCGTGAACTGCGCGAAACAGCGTTGCGAGCAGCTGCCGCCCTGGCCGACAGTGAGGCTCGCTTCAGGGCACTGAGCGACACCTCGCCGATGGGTGTGTTCGCCTCAGACGCGCGTGGGGCCTGCACCTACACCAACCAGCAGTGGCAGGCCATCTACGGCCTGACGCTGGAGCAAAGTCTGGGTGATGGCTGGGCCGCATGCTTGCATCCGCTGGATCGCGAGGCCGCGTTTGCTGAGTGGCGTCGCACGGCAGCGTTAGGCATTGATTTCGACATGCAGTTACGCATCGTGAGGCCAGGTGGGCAGACGCGCACTGTGCGTTCACGCGCCCGGGGCAACCGCGGCCACGATGGTTTGATCGTGGGCTACGTCGGCTCCGTCGACGACATCACCGAACGGTTGTGCACCGAGCGGGCCCTGGACGACGAGCGGGTGCGACTGGCGTCGATCATCGAAGGCACCGGTGCCGGTACGTGGGAATGGAACGTGCAGACCGGCGAGGCACGGTTCAATGAGCGCTGGGCGGCCATCATCGGCTACACCCTGCAAGAGCTCGCGCCGATTTCAAACAAGACATGGCTGGACCGTGCGCACCCGAGCGACTTGACGCGTTCGCGCGAGTTGTTGAAGCAGCACTTTGCCGGCGAGCTGCCGAACTACGAGGGCGAAGTCCGCATGCGCCATCGTGACGGCCACTGGGTGTGGGTGTTGGACCGTGGCCGTGTGCTGACCTGGACGTCCGACGGCAAACCCGAGTGGATGTTCGGCACGCACATGGACCTGACCGATCGCAAACGCCAGGAAGACAATCTGCGCAAGAGCGAGCAGCTGCTCAACCGCACCGGCGCAGTTGCCGGCGTCGGCGGCTGGGAGCTCGACTTGAAGACCAACGAGTTGACGTGGTCGGCGCAGACCCGCCGCATTCATGGCGTCTCAGACGACTACGTTCCCATGTTGTCAGAGGTCCTCAACTTCTATGAGCCCGAAGCTCGGCCCGTGATCCAGGCTGCCGCCGAACAGGCCATGATCTCCGGCAAGGGCTGGGACATGGAGCTTCGTCTCACCCAGGCCAACGGCCAGCGCATCTGGGTGCGAGCGGTTGGCAACGCCGATTTAGAAGATGGCAAGCCCGTCAGGTTGATGGGTGCCTTCCAAGACGTCACGGCCATGCGCACGCTCACCGCCGAGCTGGCCGAACAGCATGAACTGCTAAGCGTGACGCTGCAATCTATCGGCGACGCGGTGATCACCACCGACGCCTCGGGCCTCGTCACCTGGCTCAACCCAGTGGCCGAGCGCATGACGGGCTGGCTGAACGCCGAAGCCAAGCGCCGCCCTGTGGGGCAGGTCTTCCACATCGTCAACGAAGAGACGCGCGCACCGACCGAAAATCCGGTTGCCATTTGCCTGCAGCAGGGCGAGGTGGCCGGCGTGGCCAACCAAACGGTGTTGATCTCGCGCAATGCCAACGAGTTTGGCATTGAGGACTCAGCGGCACCCATTCGAAACGAACGCGGTGAGATCCTGGGCGTGGTGCTGGTTTTCCACGACGTCACCGAGCAGCGCCGCCTGAGTGGCGAGATGAGCTACCGCGCCACGCATGATGCGTTGACCGGGCTGGTGAACCGTGCCGAGTTCGAGACCCGGCTGCGCCGTGTGCTGAACAAAGCGCACGAAGAGCGCAGCGTACACGCGCTGCTGTTCATCGACCTCGACCAGTTCAAGCTGGTCAACGACGCTTGCGGCCACTCCGTGGGCGACCAGCTGCTGCAGCAGGTGAGCAAGCTGCTGGGTGAAGCGGTGCGTGCACGCGACACACTGGCCCGCTTGGGAGGTGACGAGTTCGCGGTGATCCTGGAGCACTGCTCGGCTGAGCAGGCCGAGCGTGTGGCGCAGCAGATCTGCGACCGCATGGATGATTTCCGCTTCATGCACGATGCACGGCGTTTTCGCATCGGCGCCAGCATTGGCCTGGTGCCGGTCGACAACCGTTGGGGCACCACGGCAGCCGTCATCCAGGCCGCCGACACCTCGTGTTATGCCGCCAAAGAAGCCGGCCGCAACCGCGTGCATACCTGGTTCGATACCGACCAGGCCATGCGCGCCCGCCAAGGCGAAATGCAATGGGCCGCACGGCTTGAGCAAGCGCTCGATGAGAACCACTTCGTGCTCTATGCGCAGCGCATCGAGGCGCTGGGCGCGCAAGCGCACGGGCTGCACGCCGAAGTGCTGTTGCGCCTGATCGACAGCGACGGCAGCGTCGTTGCGCCCGGTGCATTCCTGCCGGCGGCGGAACGGTTCCATTTCGCTTCGCGCATCTACCGCTGGGTGCTGCGCCATGCCATCGGCGCATTGAGCTCCCTGGCGAACCTCTCGGCGGTAGAGACCGTGTGCATCAACCTGTCGGGCCAGTCGATCGGGGACCGCGCCTTCCACCGTCAGGCCCTGGACGCCTTGAATGAGGCAGGTGCCGAGATTTGCCGGCGGCTCTGCCTGGAGATCACCGAGACCGCCGCCGTCACGAACATGGTGGATGCCAGCGTGTTCATCGAGCAGGTACGCGCCCTGGGTGTGCGGATCGCGCTGGACGACTTTGGTGCTGGCGCGTCGTCGTTCGGGTACTTGAAGAACCTGCGCGTGGACCTTCTGAAGATCGACGGACAGTTCATCCGCGATGTGGTCGATGACCCACTCGACGATGCAGCCGTGCGCTGCTTCGTCAACGTGGCGCGCGTGGTCGGCGTGAAGACGGTGGCTGAATGGGTGGACAGGCCCGAGGTGCTGGACCGGGTGCGCGAGATCGGCGTTGATTTCGCGCAGGGTTTTCTGCTGCATCGACCCGAACCCTTCGAAGCGGTGCTGGGCCTCCAGCCAGCGAAGCCTCGCGAGCGCATCTGAAGCAGCTCTGCTACTGCCCCACCTCAAACGTGCCCACCGTCACCATGTCCGACTGCCCCGCCAGCCGCAGCGTGACCATCTCGTCTTTCTGATCGGCGCGGCCGAAGCCGGTGGTGAGCCTCAACATCAGCGTGGTGGCTGGCGCCACCACTTGCTGGCGGTGACCATAGAACTGCGCCTGCACGGTGTACTTGCCAGGCTTGGCCACCTTCAACGCAAACTCTTCCGGCCCGTAGCCGCCCGTCACGTCGTGTGAGACGCGGCCGCCCTGGTAGCTGAAGCGGTGGCCGTAGTAGGCTTTTTCGCCATTCGGGTCGATCACCCACAGGTCGATGTCGGTGTTGTCGGCGTCCCAGGCGAGGGTGATGCGCAGGTCTAGCGGCAGGTGGCGCAGCAGGCGCTTGTCGTAGGCGTCGGTTTGCACCGGCAGGCCGCTGCGCGTGGCGCGATCGATCACGCTGTTCATCTCGGCCAGCGCCATCATGTCGACATCGGGGAAGCGTGCATCCCAGGGGCGTGACACCACTTGCCACAGCTGGTCGGCGCTGTCTTGCCACAGGCCGGCTTCAGCTTGCGCCAGGCCCAGATCGCGGTACGACTGCGGCTCATTCGGGCTCAGGCGTTGCACGGTCTTGAAGACGGGGATGGCCAGCCGCGCCTGCTGGGCTTGCACCAGGCGGTAGCCGAGCACGCGCAGGATGTGGCGGTTTTCCAGGTCCATCTCGGCCAGGTTGGACAGCACGCGCAGGGCAAGCTCCGGGCGGCCCTTGCTGAACAGCACATCGGCAGCGTCGAGAAAGAAGGCCGTGCTGTTGACGAAGTCGGGGCGCTCGTCAAGGTAGCGCTGGTACACGGCCTCGGGCGCGGCGGCGCGCAGGCGGCGTGCATACGGCGTGTCGGGTGCCCAAGGCGTGAGCTGGATGGTGGCGGGCGCGGGGCCACTGGCTTCGTCGTTGGCACTCTTGGCCTTGCGCAGTGCCATGTCGCTGCTGCTGCGTTCGCGCGCCACGCTCTCGGCCAGCACTGGGGCCGGCGCCATGCTGCGCGGGGGCGGGGCCAGGTCTTGCCGCAGCATCGAGCCGGCCACACCACCGTTGGCCGAGCGCTTGTCTTGCTCTTGAGATTGCGGGTGCGGGTTGTCCTTGGGGAACACCTTGTCCCACCACGCTTGCTGCTCGGCAAAGCGGCCCACCACGCGGTCGATGTGGCTGGCGCGTGCCAGCTTGGCGCGCTGGCCAAGCTGTGCCATCAAGCGCTCGTATTCGGCGCGCAGCGTGCTCGGCGGCTCGATCTCGAAGCGAGCGTAGTCGGCCACGGCGTCCAGCACGATGAGCGAGGTCTCGCGCGTCACCAAGCCGAAGGCCTTGCCCACGCGGCGGATCTCGCCGCGCTTGTCGTCGTATTCGGCTTCGAGCTCAGCCACACGCAGACTGGCCCAGCGTTGCGCCACTTGGGTGGCGCTGCCGCGCGGCACGACGACGACTTGCTGACGCTCAATGCGGCCGTGGGGGCTCTCGAACTCCAGCGTGATCTCGGCGCGGGTGTCGGTGCCGGTCTCCGAGGTCACGCCGGCCAACACAAGGTGGCCGTCTGCGGCGTAGGGCGATGCCGAGACGAGTTGGCGCGCGTTATTGCTCTGCATGCGCAGCAGGCGTTGCTTGCGGGTTTGCAGGGCGCGGGTGGCGTCTGCGGTGGTGATGCTGCCCAGGTCCAGCCACTCGCCGCCGCTGCGCTCGGCATACAGGCGCAAGCGAGTTGCGTCGACACCGGCTGCGGCGCTGACCGCGTACAGCGGCACGCTGCTCGGCGCCATCACACCCGTGGGCCCCCAATTTGAGAGACCGTCGGTGAACAGCAGTGCGAGGTCGGCGCCTTCGGGTGACATGAGCGCCGGCAGGTTGGTGGCGCCGTCGTAGGCCAGGCCGTCGAGCACGCGGCGCAGCTCGTCCCAGCGGCCGTCTTTGACGCTGAAGCGCTGCGGCGGCTCAGCCACGTCGCGGCCCACACGCAGCGTGATCTCGGCGCTGCGCAGGCTGCGAAAGTAGGCATCGAGTAAGGCGAACTCGCGGCCGTGGTCGCGCTTGGCGCCTGAGCCCGAGGCGTCCCACAGCAGCGCAATGCGGCGCGGCGCGGCACGGGGTGCTGTGCGGGCCTGCACCGGCACCTCGGCGTAGAAGTAGGTTTGCGCGCCCGCGGTTTGCGTGGCCACCAGAGGCTCTTTGCGATCGGGCAGCGTGATGCTGAATCCCTGCGCACCGGCAAAGTCGCTCTGGTGCAGCGAGAGTTGCGCCCAACCGTTGGCAAGCTGCGTGCGGGTGAAGGCTTGCGGCGGCAGGCCGGGTGCGTGGGCCGACAGCGCGCTAGCGTTGGCATCGGCCACCTTCACCTCCACATCGAGGCGCGGCACGCTCTCGGCAAACTGGAGCGGCAGCTCCAGGCGCGCGCTGCGGCCCAGCGTCTGCGCGATGTTGAGCACCACGCGGCGCGTGCCCTGCGCGGGCAGCGGGTACACGCGCAGCTTGTAGTTGTTGCCTTGCGTGACCTCCAGCAGCGCGGGGTCGACACGCGCCCGGATCACGTCTTCGAACACCTGCTGGCCCTTGGCCTTTTCCACCGGCACGGCAGGGCGCAGCTCGCCGTTGATGTCGAGCGCGAAGCCGGTGACGAGCTGGCCTTCGCGCAAGGGAAACTGCAGCTCGCCTTCGAGCACGCGGTCGTTGGGGTTGCGAAACACCAGCTCCACGCGCGTGCTGACCGCATGGCCGATGACCTCGGCGCGCACGTCCACCGACTCCAGCCGCACCGGCAAGCGCGCGTTGCTCACCACCATGCGGGGCGCGGGCTCGGGCAGAGGGCGCTGGTTCTGGCTCTGTGTCTGGGCGAGCAGGCCGAAGCTGGCGCTCAAGAGGGTGAAGGCGGCCAGCACGCCGGGCAGTAGGGGTCGCATGGTGGTGGTGTGTAAGAGGTGGGACACACACCTTCCACGGTTGAGCCCGCTCAATGGGGTGAAACTTTTTCTGCTTCTGCGCTTTCCCTGTTCCGCGACACCTCACTTTCCGTTCGCACTGAGCCTGTCGAAGTGCATCCGACCAGGTGCACGCTGGCTTCGACAAGCTCAGCCCGAACGGAGATTGATGTGGCGAATTTTGAAAACTCAATCGCGTGGCGGGCTCGGCAAACCGCGGGGAAAGGTCGCCTGAAACAACGTGCCTTCGTCAGCCGACGAAGTGGCCGCTATCTCACCGCGATGCGCCCGCACGATCTCACGCACGATGAACAGCCCCAGGCCCACGCTGCGCTGAGAGGCTTGCGTGGAACCCTCACCGCGCACCATGGGCTCGAACAAGCCAGGCAGCAGATCGGCCGGCACCGGCTTGCCGTGGTTGTGCACCGCGACGACGAAGCTGTCAGCCCCGATGCACGACGTGACAGTCACCTCGCGTGAAGAGTCACCATAGGTCATCGCGTTGCCCACCAGGTTGCCAATGAGCTGGGCCAGGCGGTCGGCATCGGCCATGCAGTCGCCTTGGCCCTGCTTCTCGTGGCGCAGCGTGCGGCCGGGAAAGGTGGCCGCCAGCTCGGCCATGCTTTCGGCCACAAGCTCGTGCAGGTCGAGCGGCTTGGTGGTGATGGACAGGCCGCTTCCGATGCGTGCCACGGTGAAGTCGAGCAGGTCGGCAATCAGCCGGTTGGCCCGGTTGGTCGAACTGAGGATGAGGCTCAACACGGTGTGTTGCTTGGCTGCGAGCTCGCCGCGACCCAACAGGTGCGCGCTCATCTGGATGGCGGTCAGCGGGTTGCGCAGGTCGTGGCTCACGATGCCTATCATTTGTTCGGCCAGCAAGGCGCGGTCTTCGGCCATGGCATGCGCCTGCAGCAGCCTGGCTTGAGCGAGCGTCAACGCGTCTTGCGCCTCTTGCTCTTTGAGCAGCAGCAGCTCGGCGTTCTTGCGTGCAGACAGCAGCTCGCGCTCGTATTTGTGCCGGTCTTCGGCCACGAACAGGGCCACCTCGTGAAACACCGCGGCGCCATGCTGGCGGCGCACCGCATTCATCATCATCGGGATGCTGCGGCCGCTGCTGTGCAGCATGTCGAGTTTTACTTCGGCGATCGATCCTTGAATTTGCAGCAGCGGCGCCCAGTGCGTCTGATGAAAGATGCGCCCGCCCATGGTGAGCAGGTCTTGCAGGCGCTTGTGGCGCTCCAGCTCGGCGCACGGCCAGCCCAGCCAATGGCACACGGTGTGGTTGGCCCGCAGGATCAGGCCTTGTTCATCGGTCAGCAGCAGGCCACAGGCCGCATGATCGAACAGGGCTTGCGCCGTGGGCAGCGCGGCGTCGTCCACGGGCATCGTTCTACGGCCTGCTCAAGCTGCGTAGCTTTCGACAAACGCGTTCATGGCATCGGCACAGGCCCCCGGCGCACTCAGGTGCGGGCAGTGCCCCACGTTGTCAACGATGCACAGCGTGCTGCGTGGCAGCTGGCGGTGCAGATAGTCACCCACCGTGCGAGGCGCGATCAGGTCGTCGCTGCACTGCAAGATGAGCGTGGGCGTGGTGAGCCGGCTCAGGTCAGCCCGGTTGTCCGACATGAAGGTGACGCGGGCAAAGTGCTTGGCGATCTCGGGGTCGGTGCGGCAAAAGCTGTTGGTGAGCTCCACACCCAGCTCGGGCTGATCGGGTGCGCCCATGATGGCCGGCGCCATGTTGCTCGACCAGCCGAGGTAGTTGCTTTCCAGCGTGTCGAGCAGAGACTCGATGTCGGCCCGGGTGAAGCCGCCGACATAGTCGCCGTCGTTGATGTAGCAAGGCGACGGCCCCACCATCACCTGCGCCTGAAGGCGCCCAGGCGCCTTCAGGTCGGCCAGCATGCCTATCATGGCGCTCACCGAGTGGCCCACGAAAATGGTCGGGCCTTCGCCGGTGGCCTCGATGATCTCGGCCACGTCATCGGCGTGGCCCTGCAGGCTGCCGTACTTGCGGCGGTCGTAAGCCGACAGGTCGGAGCCGCCGCTGCCCACCAGGTCGAAGAGCACGATCTTGAAGCGCTGGGCAAAGCTGGGCGTCAAGAGCCGCCACATGCTTTGGTCGCAGCCGAAGCCGTGTGCAAACACCAGGGTGGCCGGCCCGCTGCCGCTCACCTGAACTTTGTTGCGCTGAAGTACACCCATGGTCTAGCCTTTCGCGGCCAAGGCCCGGCGAGAAACAGAGCGGCTAGCGCCCGGTAAAGCGAGATTCTTTCACGACGGCCGCCCGCGCGGCAAAGCTCAGTTGGTCTTGCGCGGCCCGTGGGCTTCGTTCATCTGCTTGCGCCGCGCCTCGCCCTGCCGCTCAAACATCCAGCCCGGGTACTCGGGGGCCAGCTGGCTCGCCCCGCCAATTTGCGCCAGCTCGTCGGCCGTCAACGTGAGCTTCGTCGCCCCCAAGTTGTCGGCCAGCTGCTCGGGCCGCTTGGCGCCGACGATCACGCTGGTGACCTGCGGCTGGTGCAGCAGCCAGGCCAGCGCCACCTGTGCCACCGACACGTCCCGCGCCTCGGCGATGGGCCGCATGGCGTCTATGCAGTCGTAGGCGCGCTCCTTGTTGACCGGCGGGAAGTCGAAGCCGGTGCGGCGGCTGCCTTCAACCGTCTTTTGGTCGCGGCTGTACTTGCCACTGAGCAGGCCACCCGCCAGCGGGCTCCACACCATCAGGCCCACGCCTTCGCTCTTGAGCATGGGGACGATCTCGCGCTCCAGGTCACGGCCGGCCACCGTGTAGTAAGCCTGCAGCGACTCGAAGCGCGCCAGGCCCAAGCGCTCAGAAATGCCCAGCGCCTTCGCGATCTGCCAGGCCGCCCAGTTGGACACGCCGACGTAGCGCACGTGGCCGTGGCGCACCAGTTGGTCGAGCGCGCGCAATGTCTCTTCCAGCGGCGTGGCAGGGTCGAAGGCATGCACCTGGTAGAGGTCGATGTGGTCGAGCTGCAAGCGCTTCAGGCTGGCCTTCACGCCGTCGAGGATGTGGCCACGCGAGAGGCCGCGCGCATTGGGGCCGCTGCCCATTTCGCCGAACACCTTGGTGGCGACGACCACGTTTTCGCGTGGCACCTTCAGGTTCTTCAGCGCCTGGCCGGTGATCTGCTCTGAAATGCCGCCGGCGTAAACGTCAGCGGTGTCTATGAAGTTGATGCCGGCGTCTAGCGCCTGGCCGACCAGGCGCTCGGCATCGCTTTGCTGCAGCGTGCCGATCTTGCCCCACAGGGTTTCGTCGGTGCCGCCGAACGTCATGGTGCCCAGGCACAGCTCAGACACGTAGAGGCCGGTTCGGCCGAGGGGGTTGTGGCGCATGGCAAGGCTCCGCTGAAGGTGGCGCCTGCGGCTTCCGGGCGGGCCCAGGCAAGCGGGTGAGCATAGGCGCAGAGATGAAACCTGTCGGCATCGGGGGGCTTGACCCTGACGTAAGGTCAGGCTTCACAGTTCAACTCAAGGAGGGGTCTGCGGTGGAGCTTTTGAAAATTGGTGACTTGGCGAAGCGAGTGGGTTTGAGTGTGCGGGCCTTGCACCACTACGACGCCATCGGCTTGCTCTCGCCCACCACGCGCACGGCGTCAGGTTCGCGCCTTTACGGCCTGCCCGACCTGATTCGCCTGCACCGCATTCAGGCGCTCAAGCAAATGGGCTGCTCGCTGCCGGAGATCAAGCGCGCCTTGTGCGAACCTGGGGTGGACCCGCGCCAAGTCGTCCAGCGGCAGATCGCCGTGCTGCAGGCGCAGGCCCAGCGCGCCCGCGCGCTCAGCGAGGGCCTGCAGCACTTGACCGCACAGTTGACCACCACAGGCCAGGCCACTGCCGCCGATTGGTTGAACGCGCTGGAGATGATGGCGATTCATCAGCAGCACTTCAGCGAAAGCGAGATGCAGGCGCTGCGCAGCCCGAAAAACGGCGTGGCGCAGGCCCTCGAGCAGCAATGGTCCACGCTGGTGCTCGAAGTCCGCCAGGCCATGCAGCGCGGCCTGCGAGCCCACCACCCACGCGCGCAGGCGCTGGCTTGGCGCTGGGTGCGTCTGGTGATCGCCAAGACGAGCAACGACGCCGGCCTGGCCATCAAGCTCAAGGCGATGCAGGCGAGCGAGCCGCGGGCCCAAGACATCGTGGGCATAGCCCCCGCGATGTTCGGCTGGATCGGGCAGGCCCTGGCCCATGCACGCGTGGCCTTGTTTGCCAAACATCTGCCAGCGGCCTACACCGCCGAAGTGCGGCGCCGGCAGCTGGCCCGCATGCCGCACATGGACGACTGGCCGCAGCTGGTGGCGCTGGCGCGTGAGCACATGGTGGCCGGCCTGCCCGCGCACGCGCGGCCCGTGCAGGACCTGGCCGCGCGCTGGCAGCAGCTGTTTCGCGACTCGTACTGCGGTGATGACACGGCGCTCGAAGCCGCCGTGCGCCAAGCGTTTGCGCATGAGCCCGATCTGTCGCTCGGTGTCGGCGTAGACGCGGCACTGATGCGCTATGTGCGTGCCGCCATCGCGCATGCGCAGCCCACCTCTCCCCTCCCACCACCCCCACCCTCAGGAGTCCTGGATGAAAGAAAACGCCGCCGCCACACCTCAGGTGCCGCCCGAGGTGCTCCGCTACCTCAGCGGTCCGACGCCTGAAAGTCGGCAGTTCGACTTTCTCATTGGCGAGTGGGAGGTGGCCGCCAGCCGCTACCAAGACGACGGTTCAGTGCAGTTCCACTACCCCGCGCGCTGGCGCTGCGTGCACCTGAATGACGCTCGCATGGTCATGGACGACTTCAAGGCCTATGGGCCCGGCGGCCAAGCCATCTCGTCGTACGTCACCCTGAGAACCTACTCGGCCGCCAACGGCCGCTGGGAAATGGTGGGGCTGGCGGCGTTTCAGCCTGCCGTGCCGGCCCAATGGTTCGGTGAATGGCGCGAGGGTGAAATGCGAATGAACGCCATCGGCGCCGGGCCGGCGGGCGAGACCGTGCAAACGCGCATTCGCTTCTTCGACATCGCCCAAGACCACTTCGCCTGGGAAAGTCACGCCCGCCGCGGCGATGCCGCCACCTGGGTGCGAACCGCCTCGCTGCACGCGACCCGTGTGGCCGGTTGATCGGCCCTCACGCCTTGGCCGCCACCGGTTTGGTGTCGACCGGCAGGCTCAGCAGCGCTGTGAGCAAGGCCAGGCCGATCAGGCTGCCATACAGCGGCGTGAAATCGGCCCGCTGCACACCGGCATGGCCCAGCAGCAGCACCGTGAGCGCCACACCGAGCACCGAACCAATCTGGCGCGTGGCCTGGTTGACGGCGCTGCCCACGCCGTACTGCTCGGGCGGCAGGCGGTTGACCGCCGCGCCCGCCAGCGAGGGCAGCACCATGCCCACCCCCATGCCGCTCATCACGACACCAGGCAACCAGTGGTGCAGGTAGTCGGGCGTGAGGCCGGGCACCAGCAGAAACCACAAGCCAGCGCCGGCATACACCAGCGCGCCGCCCACCAGGAAGGGCCGGTGGCCAACACGCGCGGCCATGCGGCCGGTGACGATGGCCGTCACCACCACCAGCAGCGGCCCAGGTGTGATCGCCAGGCCGGCGCGCGGCAGGCTGTAGTGCCAGATGTTGGTCATGTAGAAGAAGAAGCCGAAAAACATCATCGCGAAGGCGATGCCGAAGCTCAGCGTGGCCAGGTTGACGAAGGTGTAGGTGCGGTGCTTGAAGAGGCCCAGGTCGACCAGCGGCTCGCGTGCCTTGCGCGCCCACAGCACGAAGCCGATGAGTGCGACAGCGCCGGTTGCAGCCGCCACGATCAGCTCGCTGCGCTGCCAGCCTGGGGCGTCGGACTCGACGATGCTCAAGGCCAGCGCACCCACACCGACGACCACCAGCGCCATGCCCACCCCGTCGAGCCGGCGCGCGGCACCCGGGCGCTTGCTTTCTTGCAGCAGCGAAGCGCCGCGCCAGATCGAGATGGCGCCCAGCGGCAAGTTGATGAAGAAGGCCCACGGCCAGCCGATGCTGTCGACCACGAACGAGCCCAAGCTCGGGCCGACCGCCGCCGCCAGGCCCCCGACCGCGCCCCACAGGCTCACCACCACCGTGCGCTTGCTCTGCGGAAATGCCGCCAACACGATGGCCAACGAGGCCGGCGTGAGCAAGGCGGCGCCCACGGCCTGCAGCGCACGCGCGGCGATCAACCACCCCACGCTGCCGGCCAACCCGCATGCGGCCGACGCCGCGAGGAAAAGGGTCACGCCGATCATGAAGACCTTCTTGCGGCCGTGCGTGTCGGCCAGGCCACCCGCAGGGATGAGCATGGCGGCGTAGACCACGGTGTAGGCGTTGAGCACCCACGACATGTCGGCAGCAGTGGCCTGCGGGAACCCGGCGCGCAGCGCGCCGAAGGCCGCGTACAGCATGGTGCTGTCGAGCGAGACCAGAAACACCGCCACGCTGGCGATCCAGAAGACGGGCCAGGGGGATGCAGCCGGTGCGGCTGGCGCAGCCAGTGCCGTGGCGGGCGGCGCTACGGGGAGTGCGGCGAGCTTCATGTGTTGCCTACTTTCATAAATATGATGATCGTCATAATTTGGTATCAAGGTATCAAGAAGAGCCGCCGCCTGCTGCTGGCACAGCTGAATCTTCAGGCGCTGTCGTGCTGGGCCAGCAGCGCCTCGCGCACCGACTTGAGCATGGCCTTGCCCTGCTTTTCGTTGCCCACGGCGCGTGCCAACTGCAAGGCGCCGACCAGGGTGCTGGTGATGAGTGCTGCGGCCGCCGGCTCTGCACCTGCGGGCAAAGCCTTGCGTACGCGGTCGATCAGCGCTT
The DNA here is from genome assembly GCF_046595475.1 of Rhizobacter sp. Classification (GTDB taxonomy): domain Bacteria; phylum Pseudomonadota; class Gammaproteobacteria; order Burkholderiales; family Burkholderiaceae_C; genus Rhizobacter. The sequence continues at coordinate 3,100 of NZ_JBKJOQ010000095.1, read as the reverse complement.
TCACGCGCACAGCAGAGGCTGCTCGCACTTCAGGCGCTTGCCGCGGCATTTCGGAGCTGAGCGCCGCCACCACGCAGCCGGTTTCGGCTGACCCGAGGTGCGTGTCGGACAGGTAGCTTTCGATCAGCGTGCGCAAGGCGCTCACCTCGGGGTCGCGCGTTTGCGAGCGGCGCTCCATCACAGCAGTGTTGTCGCGCCCGGCCTTGGCCACGGCCTCGGCCAACAGCGCGTCGCGCGACTCGAAGTGCGCATAGAAGCCGCCATGGGTGAGCCCGGCTTCCTTCATGATGTCGGCCACACCCGTGCCGGCATAGCCGCTGCGCCGGATGGCACGCGCGGCCGCCTCGACGATGCGCTCGTGCGAGAGTTCTCTGCGGCTCAGGGGTTCTTTCACAGTCGGGCTCGGCAGGCTAAAATATGACGATCATCATAATCTGAAACTCAACTCGTTCAGAGCAAGGTCTTTGTGGAAAATGCCGCAACGCCTGCCAGCACTCGCCCCCACTTCCGATGACTCACGACACACCGCGCCACCACGGCCTGGACACGCTGCGCGCGCTCGCCATCAGCCTCGTCTTCATGTACCACTACATGATCTTCGTGAGCCGGGCGCCCACCTTCGGCTGGGCCAGCGAGGTGGGCTGGGTGGGTGTGGACCTGTTCTTCGTGCTCAGCGGCTACCTGATCGGCCACCAGCTTTTTGCCGGCGTGGTGCGCGGCGAGCAGCTGTCGCTCGCGTCCTTCTATGCGCGGCGGGCGCTGCGCACCTGGCCGGCCTTTTGGCTGGTGCTCGCGGCCTACTTTTTGTGGCCCGGCACGCTGGGCGGGCGCACGCCGCCGCCGTTGTGGTCGTTCTTGAGCTTCACGCAAAACTTCGGCTTGCAGCCGGGCACGGCCTTCTCGCATGCCTGGTCGCTGTGCATTGAAGAGCAGTTTTACCTGGTGCTGCCGTTGGCGCTGCTGCTTGCCTTGCGATTCGGGTCGCGCCGGTGGCAGGCCTGGGCGGTGCTCGGCACGCTGGTGCTGCTGGGCATGGCGGCGCGCACCGTGCTGTGGCTGCGCTACGGGCGCGAAGCGGGCGGGCAGGGTGCGGGCTACTACCCTTGGGTCTACTACGCCACGCTGTGCCGCTTCGATGAGTTCTTGCCCGGCGTGGCGGTGGCGCTGCTGCAAAACTTTCACCCCGCGGCTTGGCAGCGCCTGATGCGGCACGGCCAGGCCCTGCTGGTGGCCGGCCTGGCGGCCACCGGCCTGGTGCTGTGGGGCGTGCTGCGCCACTACTACCTCGACGGCTACGGCTATGCCTACTTCATGACGGCCTTCGGCTACTCGCTGGTGGCGATGGCGTTTGCACTGCTGGTGATGGCAGCCCTGAGCCCGAGCTCATGGCTGAGCCGGGTCAGGCTGCCGGGCGCCGCAACGCTAGCGCTGTGGTCGTACTCGATCTACCTCACGCACAAGGCCGTGGGCCATTTGCTGCAGGCACAGGCCACGGCGCACGGCTGGCCGCCAGCGGCCACGCTGGCGGCCGTGGGTGTGGCCAGCGTGGCCGTGGGTGCCGTGCTCTTCTATGCCGTCGAGCAGCCCTTCATGGCGCTGCGCGCGCAGCAGTTTCCGAGCAACTTCAAGGCACGTCGAACTTCACCGCCTCGATCATCAGCCGAGCCGCATCGGGCGCCGTGAGAAAGCGCTCGCGCAGCAGATGCCGCACGTTGGCGGCCACGCGCAGGTCGTAGTCGAGGTCGTTGCGGTAGAGCTGCTTGAGCAAGGCATCGCTGAAGGGCTGCTCGTTGCCGGCGATGAAACAGAAGCTCGCGCCAGTAGAGGTGCCCGACCAGATGCTGGTGGGCACGTCGACATAGGGCGAGCGCAGGCCGCCTTGCACGTTGCCGAACTGGTCGAGCACCGGCGCGCCGTTCACCACTTCGATGGGTGCTGCGTGGGGCGGCGGGATGCCACGGCGCACCCACAGGTCGAGGTTCTGAAACGCCGCGTTGAAGTGGATGCGCGAGGGGAAGCGGCTGCGCGGCCCTTCGTTGCACGACAGCGGCGGCACCGCGCGGCCGGCGGCCACGATGTCGGCCGAGGTGGCGGCCGAGTACAGCTCGTCGGGTGTGGCGTGGCCGGCACCGGCCATCTCGTAGTGGCGGTAGCGGTCGCTGTACACATCGCTGTCGGGTCGGCGTGCGCCGATGCCAATGAGGTAGTCCGACTGCGACATGATGTGGATGATGGGCACACCCACGTTGTTGAACTGGCGGCGCGGGTCGGCCAGCGGTGGCGCGGCGACGCACTGGTTCATGGGCACGGCACCCACGAAGAGGCCGCCCGCCACCGCCACGATGTAGGCGTCATACGGCGGCTCGCCGTTGCGCTGTTGCTCCAGCGGGTGGATGGCATTGATGTAGTTGTAGAGGTAGCCGCCGGTTTGCGAGTAGCCGAAGCCATAGAGGTGCTGCACCTTGAAGCCCTTGGCATAGCGCAAGGGGTTGGAATGGTCCTGGCTCTTGAGCCACGCGGCCACCTGGCTGTTAATGTCCCAGGCCAGGCCGTTCTCGGTGCTGCGCGAGCTGTCGCCTGCCACCGTGGCGCAGTTGGCCGGGTCGGTGAGCGGCAGCGGGTTGGCGAGCGAGAGCGCGGCGTAGCGCGCCGGGTTGAAGGTCTTCAGCGACACCATGGACACCGGCTTCACCGTGATGCCCACCCACACGTCGCCGTTGCGCATGAAGTGGTCGCCGGAGAGGCCCCAGCCGATGTTGAGGTCGAACAGGTTGGACGGGTTCAGCATCTCGACCACGACGTTACCGCTGAAGCGTTGGCCCTTAGCGGGCATCCGCACCAGCACCCGCGTGGTGTAAGGCGCGTCCGGGGTTCGCACCACCCCCGGGCCCGTTGCAGGCCACGTGTAGACGTTTGCGGTGCCGCTGACCAGGTACTCCCGCTCGGCGTAGTCCTCCCTCGCGAGGTTCTCCGGCACCAGCTCGTGGTCGGCGGCGCCAAACGGGTAGGACTGTGCGGTGACCGGCAGCGGGCCGGTGACCTGCGGGATCGCGACCCCCTGGCCGGTGTTCGGCGCCGCAGTCTCCGAGCGCGAGATCGT
>NZ_JBKJOQ010000001.1:0-24365 GCF_046595475.1 Rhizobacter sp. | reverse complement strand
CCATCGGATGCCAGCGTGAGCACCTATATCGCGGGCAAGGATCTGCCGCTTGAGCAGACCATCACCAACATGTCGGCGATTCTGTCCGGCCTGGGCATGAAGATCGAAATCGCCTCGTGGCGCAATATCGTCCCCAACGTATGGTCGCTGCACATCCGCGATGCACATTCGCCGATGTGTTTCACCAATGGCAAGGGGGCGACCAAGGAAAGCGCGCTGGCGTCGGCGCTGGGCGAATTCATCGAACGGCTGAACTGCAATCATTTCTACGGTGGGCAGTTCTGGGGCGAAGACATCGCCAATGCAGCGTTTGTGCACTATCCGAATGAGCGTTGGTTCAAGCCCGGAGCCGATGATGCGCTACCGGAGGGAATCCTTGATGCGTACTGCCTGCGTATCTACAACCCTGACGGGGAGTTGCGTGGCTCGCATCTGATCGACACCAATTCCGGGAATTCCAAACGCGGCATTTGCTCGCTGCCCTACGTGCGCCAGTCTGATGGCGAGACGGTGTTCTTCCCGTCCAACCTGATCGAGAACCTGTACGTCAGCAACGGCATGAGTGCTGGCAACACCTTGGCGGAAGCGCAGGTGCAATGTCTCTCGGAGATCTTCGAGCGGGCCGTCAAGCGCGAGATCCTGGAAGGTGAACTTGCGCTGCCCGACGTGCCAAAAGAAGTTCTGGCGAAGTACCCGCGCATCGTGGCCGGCATTCAGGGGTTGGAAGACCAGGGCTTCCCGGTGCTGGTGAAGGACGCGTCGTTGGGCGGCGTCTATCCCTTGATGTGCGTCACCTTGATGAACCCGCGCACCGGCGGCGTGTTTGCCTCATTCGGCGCGCACCCTAACCTGGAGGTGGCGCTGGAACGTAGCCTGACGGAATTGCTGCAGGGGCGCAGCTTTGAAGGCCTGAACGATCTGCCTCGCCCCACTTTTGCCAGCAATGCAGTGACTGAACCCAACAACTTCGTTGAGCACTTCATCGATTCCAGCGGCGTGGTGTCGTGGCGCTTCTTCAGCGCCAAAGCCGACTTTGATTTCGTTGAGTGGGACTTCTCCGGCCAGGGCGAGAACTCCAATGCCGATGAAGCCGCGGCGCTGTTCGGCATCCTCAAGGACATGGGCAAGGAGGTCTATATGGCGGTGTACGACCAACTTGGCGCCGCCACCTGCCGCATCTTGGTGCCGGATTATTCCGAGGTCTACCCGGTGGAAGACCTGATCTGGGACAACACCAACAAGGCGCTCTTGTTCCGTGAAGACATCCTGAACTTGCATCGCCTCGACGATGCGGCGCTGCAAGCGCTGATTGACCGCCTGGAAGACAGTGAGTTGGATGATTACACCGACATCATCACCTTGATTGGCATCGAATTCGATGAGAACACGGTGTGGGGTCAGCTCACGATCCTGGAGTTGAAGCTGCTGATTCATCTCGCCTTGCAGCAGCTCGAAGCGGCGCAGGAACTGGTGGGCGCTTTCCTGCAATACAACGACAACACGGTCGAGCGTGGCTTGTTCTACCGGGCGATGGATGCAGTGCTGACGGTGGTGCTGGACGACGACCTGGAACTGGAAGCCTACGTGCCCAATTTCCGCCGGATGTTTGGCCATGCGCAAATGGACGCGGTGCTGGGGTCCGTGGACGGCAGCGTGCGCTTCTTTGGCCTTGCACCGACGAGCATGAAGCTTGAAGGGCTCGATCGGCACGAGCGTCTGATCGACAGCGTCAAGAAGCTGCACACGGCGCGTGCGAAGGCAGCGGCGCTGACGAACTATTGAGTCGGCACCCATGAACTTGAACCGTTCGGGCTGAGCCTGTATTCCGATCGCCCTGAGCCTGTCGAAGGGAGCCAGCGCAGTGCACGTCGCACCCTTCGACGGGCTCAGGGCGAACGGAGATTAAAGTTGAACCATGCCGACTCAATAGGCTTACAAGAATCGCCGTCGCCGCGATGGCTGGCGCGCGCTGAAGGCGGCGACACGGCCTGATGCGATCTGTCCGCGCGCACGGGTTGCCAAATTGCACCGTGCGGTTAATCACCGACGAGACCACCGGCACGAAGCTGCTCTGTCGGGTCGGGGAATGCGGTGTCCAGCACCTGCTTGATGGCCGCAGTGCGTTGGGTCTCAGAGAGTTCCTGTGCGCCCTTCAAAGCCTGCACCTTGGCGCGGGCCGATTCGATTCGCCGATCCCATTCGGCATGCTCATGGTCAAGTGCGGCAAGGCGTTGGGCGGCTTCAGGGCCGAAGTGCTGGGTGCGTTGTTGCTGCAAGGCTTCGAGGTCGCTCCCAGGTTGTGGGCTGGACATCAACGCCGCTTCGACGTTGCTGCGCTGAGGCGGAGCGCCTGTCAACGCGCTCTCCATCTCGGTTTGAAGCCGTTCTTCTTCGTCCGCATAGAACGCTGTGGCCCAGTGAACGCCGAGCAGGCTTTGGCGCACCTGCCGGTGTTCTTGCAGTGCGGCTTGCATGCTCATCGGGTCGCCCAAGTTCGCAGCCACTTGGAAGGGGTGCTGCTGGAGCTTGAGGTAACGATCCCAGACTTCCATGACCTCGCGGGCTGTGGCGGTGCCAAGGTCGCGCTGCGCCTGCGCTTGAATCATGGCCGTCAACTCGGGCAGGCTGGCTTCGCTCAGGGCGAGCAGGCAGTAGTCGAACCGGTTCCTCAGGGCACGGTTCGGCTTGAGGGGTTGATCGCGCCCCACACCCCAAGGGGGCGCTTCGGTGCCCCGCAGCGAGCCTTTGACAAACAGCGCGTTCTCGATGGCAGCGAGCGACCGCAGCGGAGTGGCCGCGTCGGCAACGGCAGAGGTGGAGATCGGTGGGGGCGGCACCACTGCCGCCGGCTTGATGAGGGCCGGGGCGGCAGATGGCCCGCCCCGACTCGGTGTGCGTTCGCAATCGCTGCAACGGAACGTCCAGGCCAGTGCCGCTGCAACGATGCAGACGACCAACACAGAGACCGCCCACGGCTTTGCAGCACGCGTCAGCCCTTCAGCGTTCATGTGCAGCGACGTCGACATCACAGCCCCGCGGTCTTCAGGCGATTGACCTGCGTGCGATAGAACGCCACCGGGTCTTCCGAGAACACGCCGCGCAAGCCGCCGAGTTGGTTTACCTCGTCGAAGTGGTTCCAGCGGTAGTTGACTTTCAGCACCGTGCCCAGGCCCGCAGAGCAGCTACTGACCAGCCCGTCGCTCGCTTGGCCGATCAGGCTGACCGAAGCCGCACCAATGAGCGCGTCGGAGGCATCCAACACATTCGTGTAGACCGACGCGCCACTGGCCGAGTAGTACTTCACGCCATTGACCGTGGCGGCACCTGAGCCACAAGCGGTGGTGGGAATGCCGGCCGGGAACTTCCTGTTGAACGCAGCGGCACCACTCGTGCTCAAGGAATAGAGCGCAGCATTCAGGTTGGTGGCAGACACATTGCCGGCAATGGCCGTGATGAAGAGCGCCAGTGGAGTGCCCCACACCCCCGTGCCGGAGGCCAAGCTTGCATCGGCAGCGGGTGTGCCTTTGTTGACACCGCCCACCGATGTCACCGATGCCACCATCGAAGGTGCCACGCCTGCCACATAGCGAATGGTCGGGCCGCCCTGGCTGTGGCCGATCAGGTTGAACTTGGTGTAGCCGTAAGTGGCCTGGTACTGCTTGAGTATTCTGAGCAAGGCCTCGCCACGCACCTCGTTGGAGTTGACCGCAGGCACTTCAGGCACCAGCACCTTGGCACCGTTGCGCTTGAGGTCGGCAGCGACGCCGTTGTAGTAGTCGCCCATCAGCAGGTTGTTGTCGAAACCGAAGAGGCCGTGCACCAGCACCACGGGGTACTTGGTGGCCGTGCTTTGTGCGTGGCTCACGCCTGGCAGGGCGCACAAGGCGATGGCCGCGCAGGTCACGGCTTTGAGTGTGAGGTTTGTCATTTGGATGTCTCGGTCGGTGGTGGAATGACGTTGCTTTCGCCCCCCAATTCAGAGGCCTGCCAACGCTCTTGTGTGCTGCGTTTTGAAGCGCACAAATCCATTCTGGACAGGCGTTCAAATCTCATCGCTAGGGTTACTACGACCTGGGTTCAACTTGTCGAATTCGGACACTGGGATTGGCAAAACTCGCTAAGCCACAGTGGGGCTGTTCACACAATTCATGCTCTGAGGAAGAGCCGCCAAGCCGCCACCGACGCACGCTCGACACGTGCGCGTGCTTCGCAAAGACGGATCACCTTCGCTGCGCTTGCTGCGTGGGGGTATTCGGATGACGAGACCGCAGTTCTCGGTGCCCCTCGATGCTCAAATCGTGGGGTACTCGTGGCTGCGGAAGGCACCCGGTGTGTAGCCCGTCCAACTGCGAAACGCACGATGGAACGATGCGACGTTGTCGAAGCCGAGTTCTTCGCTGATGCTGCCCATGGGCAGTTCGGTCTTGGCGAGCAAGTGCTTGGCGCGGTCTCGCCGAACCTCGTCCTTGACCCGCTGAAAGCTGGTGCCTTCTTCGGTGAGCCGTCGGTGCATGGTGCGCCCAGAAACGGCAAGCGCCTCGGCCGCGCTCTCTGCCTTCACCTGGTTCGGAAGCATCTCTGCCAAGTGGTCTCGCAAGCGGATGCTCAAGCGCGGTGGCTTGCGTTGACGCGTGAAGATCCAGTCTTCGGGTGCCCGCTTCAAGAACTCGTCCAGCTGCGGCCTGGACCGGCGAATCGGCAGTTGGAGAAACCTCGCCTCCATCTCGATCGACGGCTCTTCCTGGTCGAACCGAACCGGCCCCGGATACAGCACCTTGTAGTCGTCTGCGAACGCTGGGCGGGCAAAGTGAAAGTTCACCCGCAACAGCGGAAGCTGTCGCCCGACCAACCAAGAGGAAAGCCCATGCGCGAGCTTCAGCACCATCTCGACCGCAAAGGCTTCGAATCGGGTGCCCGTGGGCGTGCGTTCAATGGCGATTCGGGCAATGCCGTCGTTGGTGGTCACCCGCAGCCGAAGGTCATTCGTCGTCACCCGGTACATGCACGACCACCGATGCAGCGCCACCATCAAGGTCTTGGCATCCATGAGCGCCAAGCAGGTGTGCTTCAGTGCGCCGGCGGGCATGGGGCGTGAACACAGGCCGATCAACTCGTCGTCGAGCGCCACGGCCAGTGAGCGGTACAGCAAAGAAAACTGCTGCTCGCTCAGTTGACCCGCCGGATCGTCGGGCACGTCCAGTTCGGCCAGCAGGTTCGCGGCTTGCAGCGGCAACACACCCCCAGCCGTCATCAGGGCCGTGGCATAGGCCATCGAGATGCTCAGTTTCGGGTGCTCCATGAGGGGAAGGCTGCGAAAGTGCCTCGGTGCGTCAAAGTCGCGCCGTGTGCTAAGAGCGCTTTACGGATTGTTGGGATCGGGCCCGAAACGCCCGAGCGGGTTTCCACCGGTTCAGCCAAAGTTGTCCGCGTTCGACAGCTGGCTGGCGAAAGATGCAAGTACCCGACTCTCGCGGGCGCGAGTGTCGGGCAAAGGGTCAATGTGGACGGGCCACAGCCGTGCTCAGCTGCGGCGCGAGCGCTGACACGCGGGGGCTGACAGCGAGCGCCGTTGGATGGGTGGTCAGACCGCACCGGTGTATTCGCCGCGGGCGGGGTAGTCCTTGGCCACGGCGAAATCCACCGCCGCCATCAGTTCGTCAAAGTGGGGCCGGGCGAACGGCATCGTCTGTACGGCGCCGTAGTACAGCGTGCCGTCGGCGCGGACCAGGAACACGCCCGGTTCTGAAAACAGCGCGGGCTCTTCCACGCCCGTCGAGGTCTTGCCGCGCGACGTGCTGATGTACAGACCCCACCCCCGCGCGCTGGCCAGGGCCAGACCATGAGTGCTCGCTCAACTGCCGAGCCGGGTTGGTTTGCCGTGCCGCTCGCGTTGAACAAACTTCGAGATCGTGAACCACTCGCGCTGGCTCATCGAAACCTTGGCGATTGATCTTCGACTCCCAAGCTGGCCGGAGTGCGAGCAGGGCCCCTTCGACGCTTCGTTCTCACGCTCCTGACGCCGCCGCTCGCGCTGCGCCCCAGGTGGCGATGAGGCACGGCCGCTCGCTGCGGCAAGCCAGTTTCAACACAGCCCCGGTTCGATTCAGGGCATCCCACTGGCACGCCTTCTGCTAGCAATCTTGCATACAAGATTGAACGCACAAAAACAGGGCAGCCACACATGACCGAACCCAGAACCTTGCGGGAGCTGCAGCAGGCATTGCGTGCAGGCACCTTGACGGTGCGCCAGCTGATGCTGCGTTTTCTGGCCGAGCAGGCGCAGCAGGCCCGGCCGGCGTGGATCTCGCTGCTGCCCTGCGAAACCCTGATGGCCAGCGCCGACGCCTGCGACGCCAGCCTGATCAGCCAGGGGCCTGGCGTGTTCGACACCCTGCCATTGCTGGGCATGCCCTTCGGCGTGAAAGACAACATCGATGTGGCCGGCCTGCCCACCACGGCGGCGTGCAGGGGCTACGCGAGCAGCCCGGCCACCGCGCATGCCACCGCGGTGCAAAAGCTGGTCGATGCCGGCGCGATTCCCGTGGGCAAGACCAACCTTGATCAGTTCGCCACTGGCCTGGTCGGCACGCGCTCACCCTATGGCGCCGTGCCCAACAGCTTTGATGCGGCCTACGTGAGCGGCGGCTCCAGCTCGGGCTCGGCCTATGCCGTGGCCATGGGCCAGGTGCCGTTTGCACTCGGCACCGACACCGCCGGCTCGGGCCGAGTGCCGGCCGGCTTCAACAACATCGTCGGCCTCAAGCCCACGCCGGGCCGTGTGGGCACGGGCGGCCTGCTGCCGGCCTGCCGCAGCATTGACTGCATCTCGGTGCTGGCGCTCACCGTCGACGATGCGGCGCTGGTGCTCTCGGTCATCGAAGGGCCAGATGCGAGCGACGTTTACAGCCACTTCGAGCCAGGCCCGGCGCGCCTGAAGCCGGTGCTGCGCGTGGGCATCCCGGCACGGCCCATCTTCAGCAACCCGCTGGGTGCGGACGGCTACCGCGCGGCCTTCGCCAAGGCGGCGGCGCATGTGCAATCGCTGGGGCATCAAGTGGTGCCGCTCGATTTCTCGCCGCTGCACGCCACCGCCGAGCTGCTCTACGGCGGACCCTGGGTGGCCGAGCGGCACGCCACGGTGCAGAAGCTGCTTGATCACAACCCCGCGGCCTTCGACCCAGCTGTGCGCCAGATCGTCGAGAGCGCACGGGCTTTCAGCGCCACCGATGCCTTCCGCGGCCAGTACAAGCTGCGCGCCGCGCAGCGCGACACGCAAGCCTTTTGGCAGCAGGCCGATGTGTTGATGGTGCCCACCGCGCCGGGCCACCCGACGATGGCCGAGGTGGCGCTCGAACCGCTGGGCGCCAATGGGCAGCTCGGCGCGTACACCAACTTCGTCAACCTGCTGGGGTGGTGCGCGCTGGCCCTGCCCTTCAGCTTCACCGACAGCGGCCTGCCCTTCGGCGTGACCTTCATCGCACCCGCCGCGCACGACACCGCACTGGCCCGCTTCGGCGCAGCCTGGCAGGCGCAGCTGGCGCTGCCGCTGGGCGCGCTCGGCCACCAGGCCGTGCTCGACGAGCAGCTGACACGCGCGCCGGCCGCTGCACCCACGCTCGCGCTGGCGGTGGTTGGCGCCCACCTGAGCGGCCTGCCGCTCAACGGCCAGCTCACCGATCGCGGTGGGCGGCTGCGCATGGCCACCCACACCGCGGCGCAGTACCGCTTGTTTGCCCTGCCCGGCACCGTGCCGCCCAAGCCCGGCCTGCTGCGCGTGGCCTCGGGCGGCTCGGCCATCGCCATTGAGGTTTGGGACGTGCCGCTCCCGTCCATCGGCTCCTTGCTCGCGCTGATCCCTGCGCCCTTGGGGCTGGGCAGCCTCACCCTGGCCGACGGCAGCTCGGTGCACGGCTTCATCTGCGAGGCCCATGCGCTCGCGGGCGCACAAGACATCACCTCGTTCGGCGGCTGGCGCAACTACCTCGCCTCGCTCACATCACCCACCCCCGCCTGATCCCTGGCCCACCCCTCTCAACCGGAGACCCTTCATGAGCAGCAACCTTTTCGACAACCGCCGCCGCCGCCTCGTCGCCGTGGGCACTGCGCTCGCACTGGGCGCGCCTTTCCTGCGTGCGCAAACCGGCCCCAAGATTCGCATCGGCTACTGGCCGATTGCCGCCGGCCTGCCGTTCTACACAGCCATCGAACTGGGCTACTTCAAAGAGGCCGGCCTCGATGTGGAGCCGCTCAAGTTTGCAGGCGCGCAGCAGGTGATGGAGGCCGTGCTCTCGGGCCGCGCCGATGGCACCGCCAACGGCACCGGCTCGGCGAACATCGCCATAGGCGAGATCGCCCAACCCGGCACCTTCAAGATCTTTTGCTCCAACCCGAGCAACGTGAAAAACGTGCTCGACGAAGTGATCGTGCCGGTGGCCAGCCCCGCCAAGGTGATGGCCGATTTGAAGGGCAAGCGCGTCGCCTCAGGCCCCGGCATTCAAAACGTGACGCTCGCCAAGACCGTGCTTGAGCGCGGCGGCGCCACCGGCGCCACGGTGGTCGAGCTGCCCATAGGCCAACACGTGGCCGCGCTCGCTGCAGGCCAGGTCGATGCCGCCTACACGCTGGAGCCCACCGGCACCATCGGCCGCATGAACGGCAGCACGCGAGTGCTTGAGCCCGGCGTGATCGCGCGCTACGTGCTGGGCGACCCGACGGCGCCATGGTTCGGTGGCTCGGCCTCGTTGTCGTCGGAGTTCATCAAGGCGAACCCCGAGGCGGCGAAGAAGTTTGTGGCGGCCTACGGCAAGGGCGTGGCCTACGTGCGCAGCAAGTCGGTCGAGGCGCGCCAATACCTCAAGGGCTACACCCCGATCGAAGGTGCGCTCACCAGCGAGGTGCCGCTGGCGGCCTACATGATGTACAACGAATTCACGCCAGCCGACGTGGCGCACTTCCAGAAGTTCTTCGACCTGTTCGCCGACAAAGGCATCTTCACGAAACGCCTGATGGTCGACTCGATGCTCTACAAAGGCTGAACGTGATGGACGCCATTCCATCAGCAGCGGCAGAGCCGGCCCCAAGCTCCAAGCCCTGGTCGCCCCCTGCCGCCAACGCCCCGACCGCCGCGCCGCGCGAGCCGAAATGGAACAAGGCCTTGCCCTTCATCGGGCCGGTCGTGCTCTTCATCGTGTGGGACCTGGCGGTGCGCCTGGGCTTCATCAAAGCCATCTTGTTGCCGCCGCCGCTGGATGCGCTGGGCGCGCTCGCAAGCGGCCTGGCCGGTGGCCCCTTGCTCACCGACTTTGCCGTGACGGTGTGGCGCACGCTGCAGGCGTTTCTGATCGCCGCCGTGGTGGGCGTGCCCCTGGGTGTGCTGCTGGGCAGCTCAGAGAAGGCCTACCGCAGCGTCGAGTTTCTGATCGACTTCTTTCGCTCCACGCCCTCGTCAGCGCTGATCCCGTTGTTCTTGATGATCTTCGGCGTGTCTGACGTCAACAAGGTGGCCATCGCCGCCTTCGGCGCGCTGCTCATCGTGGTGTTCAACAGCGCCTATGGCGTGATGAACGCGCGCAAGCAGCGCGTGATGGCCGCCAAGGTGATGGGCGCCACCCGCTGGCAGGTGTTCAAAGATGTGCTGATCTGGGAGAGCCTGCAACCCACCTTCGTCGGCCTGCGCTCGGCGGTGTCTATGGCCTTGGTGATCGTGATCGTGGCCGAGATGTTCATCGGCGCCGACAGCGGCCTGGGCAACCGCATCATCAACTCGCAGCAGGTGATGAACGTGCGTGACATGTACGCCTCGATCTTGGCCGCTGGTGCGCTCGGTTATGCGCTCAACATCCTCTTCCTGATGGCAGAGCGTCGCATTGTTCACTGGAGCGGAAGATGAGTGTGAGCCCCCCAGTCGCTTCGTTCCCGCCCCCAAGGGGCCCCGCCTGGCGGCCCGGCAAAGCCGGCTCCGCGGGCGTGGCTCGATCAAGCGTCGCTGCGCTCGCCATGACCTCCGAGGTACCGCAACCCCATTCTCAATCGGAGGCTAAGCCATGTCTGCAGTTCTGAACGGCCCGGTGTTCGCTGATGTGCCCAAGCCGGCCTTCGAGCCCGGCCCGGCGGGCACGCACATCACCATTCGTGGCCTCACCAAATACTTTGCCGGCTGGCCGCTGTACGAGAACTTCGACCTCGACATCCCCAAGTCAAAGATCGTCTCGGTGTTCGGGCCCAATGGTTGCGGCAAGTCGACGCTGATCAACATGATCGCGGGGCTGATCCCCATCGATTCAGGGCAAATCTTGTTCGACGGCAAGAGCCTGAAAGACACCAAGATCGGCTACGTGTTCCAGAACTACCGCGAGGCCATGTTCCCGTGGATGCGCACCATCGACAACATCGCCTACCCGCTGGTGCTCGAAGGCCGCAGCAAGGTGGAGGTCGACCGCCGCATGCAAGAGCTGGTGGCGTCGTTCGACGTCAAGTTCGATCTCAAGCGTTACCCCTACGAGCTGTCGGGTGGGCAGCAACAAACGGCGTCGATCATGCGGGCGCTGGCGCCCAACCCCGAGGTGTTGTTTCTCGACGAGCCCTTCTCGGCGCTCGACTTCGAAATGACGCTCTTCATCCGCGAGAAGCTGCAAGAGGTGTTCTTGCAGACGGGCACCACCATGGTGCTGGTCTCGCACGATCTGGAAGAAGCCGTGTACCTGGCCGACCAGGTGCTGCTGCTGACCAAGCGCCCGACCCGGGTGGCCGAAATCTTGCCTTATGCAGATGCGAGGCCGCGCACCGTGGCCACCTTGTCTGAGCCGAGCTTCATCGCCACCAAGAAGCTCAGCCTGGAGATATTCCAAAGAGAGGTGAGGCGTTGAGCTCAAGCGAGATTCAAGACTACGTGCGGGCCACCGCACGCTTCCTGGCCCTACCACTCGGCGATGCCCAGGTGGAGCGTGTGGCCACGCACCTGGCACGCACGCAGGCCATGGTGGCCGCGCTGCAAGACATGCCGCTGCACCCCGAGCTGGAGCCAGCCGAGATCTATTGCCCCGCGCCCTTCCCGCCCACGGGCGGCGGCACCGCCGGCGAATGAGCTTCGCCAGCAGCCACGACATGATCACCGGCCTAGACATCGTTCGCGCAGTGCATGCCGGCGACATGCAGGCCGAAGAAGCGCTAGAGCACTGCATTGCACGCATCGAGGTCACCGACCCGCGCGTCAACGCCTTCACCGACGGCACCTTCGAGCGCGCCACGCGCGAAGCCCAGGCCATCGACAAGATGCGCGCTCGCGGCGAGGCGTTGCCGCCGCTGGCCGGCCTGCCCTATGCAGTGAAAAACCTGTTTGACATCGAAGGCCTGACCACCCGCGCCGGCAGCAAAGTGCGCAACGGCCAGCCCGCGGCCACGGCCGATGCGGTGCTGGTGCAGCGCATGAAGGCCGCGGGCGCCGTGCTGGTGGGTGCCCTCAACATGGACGAGTTCGCCTACGGCTTCACCACTGAAAACACGCACTACGGCGCCTGCCACAACCCGCGCCGCCTGGCGCACACGGCGGGCGGCTCGTCGGGCGGCTGCGGCGCGGCGGTGGCGGCGGGCCAGGTGCCGGTGACGCTCGGGTCAGACACCAACGGTTCCATACGCGTGCCCTCGTCGCTGTGCGGCGTGTGGGGCTTGAAGCCCACCTTCGGCCGGCTCTCGCGACGTGGCAGCTTCCCCTTCGTGGCGAGCATCGACCACCTGGGGCCATTTGCCCGCACGGTCGAAGACCTGGCCGCCAGCTACGACGCACTGCAAGGCCCCGATGCCCTCGACCCCGGGTGCCACGCCTTGCGGGTGCAGCCCACACTGGCGCAGATCGGCAACAGCCTCAACGGCCTGCGCATCGGCGTGCTGAACGGCTACTTCGAAGACAACGCCGGCCCCGTCGCCCGCAAGGCGCTTGATCTCGCGGCCACGGCGCTGCAAGCCACGCGCGGTGTCACCTGGCCCGATGCCGCCTTGGCGCGCGTGGCGGCCTTCGTCACCACCGCCAGCGAAGGCGGCTCGCTGCACCTGCCGCTGTTGCGCGAGCGCGCGGCCGAGTTCGAGCCGCTGTCGGTCGACCGCTTCATTGCCGGTGCGCTGCAGCCGGTCGACTGGTACCTGCGCGCGCAGCGCTTTCGCCGCGAGTACCGCAGCAAGGTGCAAGCGCTGTTCCAGCGGTGGGACGTGTTGCTCGCCCCCGCCACACCGGTGCAGGCCACACCTCTGGGCGCCGAGAGCTTCGAGCTCAACGGGCAAAGCGTGCCGGCGCGGCCGTCCATGGGTCTGCTCACGCAGCCGATCTCGTTTGCAGGCTGCCCGGTGGTGGCCGCACCCTTGTGGCCCGAGGGGCGCAACGCTTTGCCGTTGGGCGTGCAGGTGATTGCGGCGCCATGGCGCGAAGACCTGGCGCTGCGCGTGGCGCGGGCCTTGGAGGCGAGCGGCGTGGCGTGTTCGCCGGTGGCGGGGATCTGATGGCACTGAGCAGCTCTTGCGTGGGCCCTCGATACCTCAGGCTGAGCGGATGGGGGTGCGCGAAAAATTCCAAGATCCACTCAGTCCGCTCAGTCCGCTCAGTCCGCTCAGTCCGCTCAGTCTGCTCAGTCTGCTCAGTCCACTCAGTCCGCTCAGGCTGAGGTATCGAAGCCCCACACCGACCCAAAACCATGGACATCAACCGCCCCGACGTGCTCGCCGAAGTCACCGCCGCCTTCGACCGCTACGAAGACGCACTCGTCAACAACAAGGTCGCCGTGCTCGACGAGTTGTTCTGGAGCAGCCCCCACACCCTGCGCTATGGCGTGGGCGAAAACCTCTACGGTTACGCCGCCATCCGGGCTTTTCGCGCCGCACGGCCCGCCACCGGGTTGGCACGCACACTTCTGCGCACCGAAATCACCACCTACGGCGACAACTACGCCACCGCCAACTGCGAATTCCAGCGCGAAGGCGGTGCCAAGCCTGGCCGCCAAAGCCAGACCTGGATGAAGACGCCCGAGGGCTGGCGCGTGGTGGCCGCGCATGTAAGCTTGTTGGGATGAAAGCCCCGGCCAAGAAGAAGACCCCCGCGCAGGCCACAGCAAGCCCCGTCAACCCGCGTGACCTCACGCGCTCCGAGAGCGCCTATCGCCGGCTCAAGGCCGCCGTCTTCGACTTCGTGCTGCTGCCCGGCGACGGCTTCACTGAAAGCGACATGGCCGAGCGCCTGGGCATGTCGCGCACCCCGGTACGCGAAGCCCTGTTCCGCCTGGAGCTCGAAGGCTATGTGAAGGTCGCCTTTCGCAGCGGCTGGAGCGTGGCGCCGTTTGACTTTCGCAAGCTCGAAGAGCTGTATGACCTGCGCGTGATGCTGGAGTGCACAG
Source organism: Rhizobacter sp. (assembly GCF_046595475.1). GTDB lineage: Bacteria > Pseudomonadota > Gammaproteobacteria > Burkholderiales > Burkholderiaceae_C > Rhizobacter. The sequence continues at coordinate 10,989 of NZ_JBKJOQ010000001.1, read as the reverse complement.
CCGTTGACCGGCTCTGCACCTCCGTGCCCATGCCCGACCTGGGCCTGCTCAAGTCCATCTGGCTGGTACCCGAGAAAGACCGCAAGGCCGACACCACCGAAGTCGCCGCACTCGACGAGGCCTTCCACACCACCCTGGTGTCGGCCGCCGGCAACCTGCAGATGGCCCGTGTGCACGCCGACGTGACCGACGGCATACGCATCGTGCGCCGGCTTGATTTCACCCAGCCGCCACGCGTGGCCGCCACTTACGACGAGCACGCCAAGATCCTGCGCGCCATCCTCGCGCGCCGCGCCGACCCGGCCAAGCTGATGCTGCGCACCCACATCGAGGCCAGCAAGGCCGAGGTGCGCAAAATCACCATCCACAAGCTGCACAGCGCACGGCCCGCCACCGGGCATTTGTAAGCCCGACAGGCCCGCGGGGCGCGACCCGCAGTTTCGTGACTTTCGTCGCATGTTTTCAGGCCCCTTGCCCCGCACACCGGTGCTTCTTACAGGGTGAATTGCGCATTCATGCCGCTATGCTTCCCGTTTGAGGTGCGCCCTGCCTCACACCATAAAAACCAACCTGATTAGCGACATATCTCAGCCAAATGAAGTGGCTGGGGTTTGTTATCAATCCGGAAAACCAATGAAACTCGTCGTCTGGAAAAGCGCTTTCGCAATGTGTTGGCTCGCCTGCTCGCAGGCGCTGTGGGCCGCCGCACCGCTGGCCACTGTGACCATCGCCGACGGCGAAGCGGTGCTGATCCGCGATGCAGCACGCCTGCAACTGACCGAAGGCGTGCGCCTGGCCAAAGACGACATCGTCGAAGTTACCGCCAAGGGCCGCTTGCTGCGCATCGAATTCAGCGATGGGCTCATCCTCGATCTGGGGCCTGACTCACGCACCTTGCTCGCGCCCAAGCTGAGCGGTGACCGCGCCCGCATGCCTGCGCGCCTGCACCTGCTGCGCGGCGTGGCCAAGATCACCGTGACCAAACCGCTTGCCCCTGCGGCAGCCACCTTCTCGTCACCTGATTTTGACGTGCAAGGGGTAGCGCGCAGCGCAGTGTTCATCGTGACGCCTGATGAGGCCTTTGCATTTGCCGAGTCGGGCGACACCACGCTGCAAGAGCGCCGCAGCAGCAAGCCCGCCAACAGCACGATCACGCTGAAGAGCGGCGAGTTCTTTGCCCGTGCGGGAGACGCCAAGGCCACCGTCACGCAGCGCCCTACACCAGCGTTCATCAAGCGCCTGCCGCGCGCGTTTCTAGACACCCTGCCCTCACGTGCCGCGCTCTTCAAGGCGCGCGAGGTCGAGCCCAAACCGCTGGGCGACATCGCCTATGCAGACGCCGAGGCCTGGGTCGATGCCGACGGGTTGCGCAGCCACTTCGTCACCCGCTGGAGACCGCTGGCGCACAACCCCGCTTTCCGCGACGGGCTGGCGGCCAACATGCGCGCCCACCCGGAGTGGGACCGCACCCTTTACCCCGAAAAATACTTGCCCAAGCCGGCCGCCAGCGATGCGGCCCGCTACGGCGCCAAGCCCTGATCGGGCTCCACGCTTCTCTCAAATCAAAAGACAACCATGAAGCTGCTCGTCAAGTTCAACCTCGTGTTCCTGGTCGTGTTTGCGCTTGGCCTGGGCGCTTCGAGCTACGTCGCGCGCAAGCTGTTGCAAGAGGGCGCCCACGAAGAAGTGCTGGACCGCGCGCGCCTGCTGATGGAAAGCGCGATGGCGGTCAGCAGCTACACCTCCACGCAAGTGGCACCGCTGCTGCAGACGCAGATGACCTACACCTTCTTGCCGCAGTCGGTGCCCGCCTATTCGGCCTCTGAGGTGCTCAACGCCTTGCGCAAGGAGCACCCCGAGTACGCCTACAAGCCGGCCATGCTCAACCCCACCAACCCGCGTGACCGCGCGCAAGACTGGGAAGAAGACGTGATCTCGCAGTTCAAGCAATCGCCGTCGCAAACCGAGTTCATCGGCCAGCGCCTCACGCCGGCCGGCCTGGTGACCTACATCGCCCGCCCGATCAAGATCGGCAACCCCGACTGCCTGCGCTGCCACAGCACGGTCGATGCCGCTCCCAAGCCGCTGGTGGAAAAATACGGCCCGGCCAACGGCTTCGGCTGGAATCTCAACGAAGTGCTGGGCGCGCAGGTGGTGTCGGTGCCCATGTCGGTGCCGCTGGCACGTGCTGACCGCGCTTTTGGAGTCGTGATGGGCTTGCTGGCGGGTGTTTTCATCTTGATTGGCCTGTCGCTCAACCTGATGCTGTGGAAGCTCGTCATTCAACCGGTGAGCCGCTTGTCCAGCCTGTCAGACCGTGTGAGCCTGGGTGAGCTCGACGCGCCAGAGTTCGCCGTCAAGTCGAAAGACGAGATCGGCACTTTGGCGCAATCGTTCACGCGCATGCGCAAGAGCATGGTCCACGCGATGAAGATGCTCGACAGCTGAGCCCGACAATCTTTCGATGAGTCACCCCGAGCGCCTTGGCAAATACCCGATCACCGGCGTGCTCGGCAAAGGTGCGATGGGCGTCGTCTACAAGGCTTTCGACCCGGTCATCAGCCGGCCAGTGGCCATCAAGACCATCCACAAGGCGCTGATCGGGCAAGACCTCTCGGGTTCGAGCACCACTGCTCGCTTCAAGAACGAAGCGCGTGCCGTGGGCCGGCTGTCGCACCCCGGCATCGTGGCCATCTACGAATACGGCGAAGACGACGCCACCGCCTACATCGCGATGGAATACGTGGAGGGCCGCACGCTCTCGCAAATATTGAACGGCACGCCGCGCCCGCCCGAGTGCGACATCCTGACGCTGATGGACCAGCTGCTGGCCGCACTGGATTGCGCGCACAAGGCCGGCGTGTGGCACCGCGACATCAAGCCCGCCAACCTGCTGGTCACCAACAGCGGGCAGCTGAAGGTCACCGATTTCGGCATTGCGCGCATCGAGTCGGTGGTGCTGACGCAGATCACCTCCACCATCGGCACGCCGGGCTACATGGCGCCCGAGCAGTACATAGGCGAAAACGTCGACCACCGCATCGACGTGTTCGCCGCTGGCGCCCTGCTCTACGGCATGCTGGTCGGCCGCCCGCCCTTCCAGGGTTCGGCCGAGACCGTCATGTACAAGGTGCTCAACGAGCACCCCACGCCCCCGAGCCAAGTGCCCGAGGCCGGGCGGCCCGCGTTTTACGACGCCATCGTGGCCAAGGCCCTGGCCAAGAAGCCGGCCGACCGCTACCAGAGCGTGGCCGAATTTCGGGCCGCCCTGGCCAAGCGCGACCTCTCGGCCGAGGCTGACACCGGCGAGACCACCATCATCGTGGTCAACGACCACAGCGCACCGGCACCCGCCGTCGGCGTGCTGGACCCGCCCACCGACGTGCCACGCTCGGCCAGCACCACCGTGCCGGGTTGGGACCCGGCCACCTTGCACCAGGTGGAGCTGGCCCTGGCCTCGTTCGTCGGCCCCATGGCCAAGGTGATGGTGCGCCAGGCGGCCAAGACGCACGGCGACATCAGCGGCTTGAAGACCAGCTTGTGCGAGCACCTGCCATCCGACCAGGAGCGCCAGCGCTTCTTGGCGAAATTTGCCGTGGCCACCGGCGGCAGCCACGTGAGCGGCAGCTCCAAGGTGACCGGCGCGGCGCCACTGAGCACTGCAGGCTCGACTGTGGGTCTAGCCCTTGCACCCGAGGTGTTGGCCCATGCCACGCGCGTGCTCAGCAGCCACATGGGGCCCATCGCAAGCATCGTGGTGAAGAAGGCCGCGGTCAAGGCGCGCTCGCAGGAGCAGCTCTTTGTGATGTTGGCCGAGCAAGTGAGCGAAGGCGCTGAGCGCGCCAAGCTGCTGACGGCGCTGCGGCGCAAGTAGCCAACCGTCGTCATTCCCGTGAAAACGGGAACGAAGGGCCACTCACACCGCCGCGTAGTTCTCCGGGAACAGCCTGCGCTCCACCGACTCGATCAAGATGTGGATCACCTTGATGTGCAGCTCTTGCGAGCGGTCGGCATAGGCCCCGCCTGGCGTGCAGATGTCGACGTCGGCCAGCGTGCCCAAGGTCGAACCGGGCTTGCCTGAGAGGCCAATCACCTTCATGCCGATTTGCCTGGCTGCGCGCACCGCCGCCAGCACATTGCCGCTGCTGCCACTGGTGCTGATGGCCACCAGCACGTCGCCCTTGCGGGCATGGGCTTCGAGGTAGCGCGAGAACACATGCTCGTAGCCGTAGTCGTTGGCCACACAGCTCATGTAGCTCGCATCGCTGATGGCCACCGCCCCGAGTGCGCGCCGGTTGTTGCGGTAGCGGCCCGACAGCTCTTCGGCGAAGTGCATTGCATCGCACATGGAGCCGCCGTTGCCGCAGCTGAAGGCCCGGCCGTCGCGCTCGAAGGTGTCGGCCAGCAGGTGGCCTGCAGCGTCAATGGCGCGGCAGGTGGTGTCGTTGGCGATCAAGGCGTCGAGCGCAGCGCGGGCGTCGGTGAGGGTTTGCAGGATATGGGGGCTCATGGGGTTCCTAGGTGTCGCATGCGTCAGCCTGCCTCGCCGCTGATGCGGTCGATCTGCTCGGCCAGCTTGTCGGGTCGCATGGCCTGTTCAAGCACCGTACTGCTCGGGTCATCGTCAGGGATACCGAGCTTGGCGGCGATTTTGCCCAGCGTGCGCAGCATCTTGGTGTTCTCCTGCTCGGTGAGCATGTTGACCTGCAGGTCGAGCGCGTTGCGGCGCTCGGTGAGCCGCGTCTCTTCGTTCTGGCTGATCATGATGAAGGTCGACAAGAAGATCGCCTCTAGCGAGACCAGCAGCGTGAGAAAGGTGAAGGGGTAGGGGTCGGGGTGCGGCGCGGGGCCCAGGGTGTTGAACAAGATCCAACCGCTGAACCAGGCCACGTGAATCCACAAAAACGGCAGCGTGCCGCAGAAGTTTGCAATGTGGTGGGCCACACGAGTCACTTGGCTCTCATGGGCACGGGCCGAGCGCTCCAGCGCGACGATCGCGCGGATGTTCTGCTCGGTCAGCTCGGCCACGCTGGTCGCCCTTGCAAAGTTTTCGTTGCTGTTCCTGGCTGCCATGGTGCACGTCCCGAAGATTGAATACTCAGGCGCGAAACTGCCGCGCCGCAAAGGCCCAGGCCATGCGTGATGCGTCCGGGCCCTGGCCGTCACTGTAAGGCTGGCGTGCGGCGCCGCCACTCCAGGCGTGGCCCAGTCGATCCACCTCGACCAGCGTGGCCACGGCGCTGCCGCGGCGCTTGTACTCGGTGACCTTCATGCCGTAGCGTTGGCCGCGTTGCACGCTGCGCTCGGGCGTGGCCTGCGCGCCGGCGGCATCAGCCCAGATCTGCGCCGCGGCCTGGCCGTTGCTCGCGGCGACCACGCGGTCTACACCGCCGTGTATCACCATCAGCGGCGGCCACGAGGCATCCATTGCCTCGGGCGTGGCCTGCAGCGCACGGGTGCCGCGCAGCCCGTGCATGGCGCTCACCGCAGAGGCTGTGGAGTGCGCTGTGCCGGGCGGTATGCCCGAGTGCATCACCACGGCCTTGAAGCGCTCGGGGTGGCGCGTGACCAAGAGCGCCGCCATGCTTGCGCCGGCCGACAAGCCCGCCACCGCAATGCGTGCGCGGTCGACGCTGTAAAGCAGGCACACCTGGTCTACGGCGTTCATGATCAGCGCCGCCTCGCCATAGGCGCGGCCCGAGCGCGTGTCAAACCAATTCCAGCAGCCTTGCGCATTGGCCAGGCGGTCTTGCTCGGGGTAGAGCACCAGGAAGCGCTCGCGCGCGGCGATGCGGTTCATGCGCGTGCTGGTGGCAAAGCTCTTCGCGTCTTGGCCGCAGCCGTGCAGCATCACCATCAGCGGCAGCTGCTCGCCAAACACCAGGCCGGGTGGGCGATAGAGCTTGAAGCGGCGCACGCCGTTCAGGCCCACGGCCATGCCGGCAATCCAGTCACCGTCTCCCGGCGGTGCGGCGCGCTGTGGCTTGCTGGCCTTCACTGCATTGACGGTACGGCCCAGGTTGCGCCGGCCCAGGCGCAGGCTCTCGCGCGTCATCGCCGTGAGGCTGCGCTCGAAGGCCTTGGCCCAGATGGCCGCGTGCGTGCGTTTGGCCATGTGCGCTGCTCAGCGCATGCCGAGCTGGTCGAAGAGAAAGGCCAGCTCGTCAGCCTGCTCGTCAATCTCGGACGCGAGCGAGGTACCGATGCCATGCCCCGCATCCGACGCCACCCGCAGCAGCACGGGCCGCCCCGCCGGGTTGGCCGCTTGCAGGCGCGCCGTCATCTTGTAAGACATCCAGGGGTCGACGCGGCCGTCGTGCTCGCCTGTGGTCAGCAGCACCGCGGGGTAGCCCGTGCCGTTGCTTACGTGGTGATACGGCGAGTAGTCGTACAGGGCCTTGAACTGCGCTGCGTCTTTCACCGTGCCGAACTCGGTCACGTTGAAGGCGCCATTGGGCGTGAGCTCCACGCGCAGCATGTCGTAGATGCCCACCGAGGTGACCACCGCACGGAAGAGCTCGGGCCGCTGCACCAGCGCCGCACCCATCAGCAGGCCGCCGTTGCTGCCGCCTTCAATGGCCAGCTTGCCTGGCTGCGTGTAGCCACGCGAGATCAGCAGCTCGGCGCTGGCAATGAAGTCGTCGAACACCCGCTGCTTCTTGGTGAGGTTTCCACCCAGGTGCCACTCTTCACCAAACTCGCCGCCGCCGCGTATGTTGGCCATGGCAAACACGCCGCCATGGCGCAGCCAGGCCACGGTGTGGCGCGAGAAGCGCGGGCGCATCGAGACGCCGTAGCCACCGTAGGCGGTGAGCAGCACCGGCTGCGCACCGTCGAGCGGTGTGCCCTTCATGCGCACGATGTTGACGGGCACCTTGGTGCCGTCTTTCGAAGTGGCCATCTCGCGCACCGCTTCGGCGCCAGGCAAGCCGCCGTCAACCGCGAACGCAGGCGCATCGGACAGCGCGGTCTTCACCGGGGTGGCGCCGCTGCGCCCGCCGTCGTAGGCGTACCAGCTGAAAGCCTCCACGAAGCTCTGGCTGCCGAAGAGGATGGCATCGCCTTCCAGGCGCGTGCCCAGGTTCACGCTGGCAATGGGCTGTGCGCTGAGCGTGCCCAGCAGCCGTCCATCGAGTGTGTGCGTGTGCAGCTCTGATGGCCCGCCTACCAACACCTCGACATACAGCTTGGTGGCCGTGGGCAAGAAGGCTTCGATCACCGCCTCTGATTCGGCCACCACGGTGGGCGCGCTGGTGAAGCTGGCCTTGGCATTGCCGAGCTGCATGGCGACCACGCGACCGCGCGGCGAGCCTTTCAGGCCGAGCGCGTAGAGCCGCCCATCGCGGCCGAACTCGGCTCGACGAAAGCCGTCGGTGTAGCCGGCAATGCGGCGCCAGGCGCGGCCGTTGCTGCGCAGGTAGAAGCCATGCTCGCCGCCGTCGCCGTTGGCCACGTCGGCCAGCAGATGGCGGCCGTCTTCGCTCACCTGCAAGGCGACCTCGGCAATGCGGGGAAACTCTTTGCCGATGACGTACTTGTCGGCCTGGGCCGGCGTGCCCAGCTTGTGGAAGTACACCTGCTGATAGAAGTTGGCGTCGGCAGGCGGGCGCTCGCTGCCCTGCGGGTAGCGCGTGTAGTAGAAGCCCCTGCCATCGGTGGCCCAGGCCACGCTGCCCCCGCCGGTGGGGTACTGCACGCGCGGCACCACATCGGGCAGCGCCTTGCCGGTGTCCGTGCGGTAGACATACAGCGTGCCATCTTCGCTGCCGTTTTCTGACAGCGACACGGCGATGAGCTTGCCATCACGCGAGGGCTTGAACCAGTCGATGGTGGTCTTGCCGCTGGCGTCGAGCACGGTCGGGTCGAGCACCACCCGCTCCGACGCCAGCTCGGCTTGGCCGTTGAGCATCACCAGCACGTTCTGGTTCTTAGGCGGCTGCCGCTTCATGGCAAAGAGCTTGCCGCCCGAGTAGTCGAAGCCAAAGCGGTTGGCCTTGCCGCTGCCCACCATTTGCAACAACTCTTCCTTGAGCAGCTTGCGCTGCGGCAAGGCGTCGATCACCTGGCGCGTGAGCGTGTTTTGCGCGGCGATCCAGGCGGTGACTTCTTTGGAGTCGGTCTGCTCGAGCCAGCGGTAGTCTTCACTGACGGCCGTGCCGTGAAAACGGTCTTCAACCGGCTTGCGGGGTGACTCAGGGTAGGTGAGCGGCGCACACCAGCCCGCGCCGGACGCGGCCGCCAGGCCGAGCGTCAAACCGATGTGTTGCAGTCGCTTCATCTCTGTCCTCGTGATGTCGAAGACAGTATGTTGACCTATCCGAACGTGGAATTTCTGAAGCCCCCAAAACGCGCTGCGCTCAGCCCGCTGGCGTCGAGCCCATGACATCACCGAGCCGGGCCGTCCAGCCCACGATGCCGCCCTGCGCGCGGATCATGGCCAGCGCCGATTCCTTGAACTCGGGGAAGTAGGAGCCGGTTGCCTCTTCGACGATGAGGCACTCGTAGCCGCGGTCGTTGGCCTCGCGCATGGTGGTCTGCACGCAGACCTCGGTGGTCACGCCGCCGAAGATCAGGTGGGTGATGCCGCGCGACTGCAGCTCTTCGGTGAGCGGTGTGCCGTAGAACGCGCCCTTGCCCGGCTTGGCGATCACGATGTCGCCCTCTTGCGGCAGCAGCGCGGGCACGAAGCCGGCGCCAGGCTCGCCCTTGATCAAGATGCGGCCCATGCTGCCAGGGTCGCCGATGCGCAGGCTGGGCTTGCCGCGCAAGCGCTTGGCGGGCGGGCAGTCGTGCAGGTCGGGGGCATGGCACTCTTGCGTGTGGATCACGAGCACACCCTGCGCGCGGCACCAGGCGATCAGCTCAGCCGCTGCGGGCACCACCGGCGCCAGCAGTGACACGTCGTTGCCCAGCGTGGCACCGAAGCCGCCGGGCTCGATGAAGTCGCGCTGCATGTCGATCATGACCAGCGCGGTATGGGTCGGGTCGAAGCTGAAGGGGGTGGGTTGCGCGTCAATCGTGATCATGGTGGTGGTGTGAGGTGGTCTTTGGACGCAAGGGTCGCGAAGAAAGACGCAAAGGTCGCAAAGGAACACCAAGGCTTTCTTTGCGACCTTTGCGTCTTTCTTCGCGTCCTCTGCGTCCAAAAAAACCGATCAATGTGCACCGCCCCCCATGAACGCACCAAGGCGATTCCGATCGGCCTGGCGCGCATCGGTCTCGTGCACCACCTTGCCTTCGCTCATCACCGCGATGCGGTCTGACAAAGCGAGCAGCTCGTCCAAGTCTTCGCTGATCAGCAGCACCGCGCCGCCGCGGTTGCGCACGTCCATCAGGCGCTGGTGGATCTCGGCCACGGCCGCGAAGTCGAGGCCGAACACCGGGTTGCTGACGATCAGCACATCGGCGTCGTCACTCAGCTCGCGCGCCAGCACGGCGCGCTGCACATTGCCACCGCTCAGCGAACGAATCTGCGCCAGCTCGCCGCGTGTTTTGACCCCAAACTCGGTGATCAGCTTGCGTGCCCGCTCGCGCAGCGTGCCACCACGCAGCCAGCCCATGCGTGCGGCCGGGGCGATGTCAAAGGTGCGCAGGCCGATGTTGTCGGACACGCTCAGGTCGCCCACACAGGCATTGCGCAGCGGCTCTTCGGGCAGGCTGCGCACCTTGAGGCGGCGGTTCTGCGAGCGGGTGCCGGTGAACTTTTCCTGCTGGTCGCCATGCCCCACCCAGACCTCGCCCGACACCCTGCGGCGCTGGCCCACCAAGGCCTCGGCCAACTCACGCTGGCCGTTGCCCGAAACACCCGCCACGCCGACGATCTCGCCGGCATGCACGATGACGCTCAGGCCGTCGACGGCAATCTGCCCGCGGTCGCCATCGACCGTGAGCAGCTTCACCTGCAAGCGCGGCTCGCCCCGCTCTCGCTCGGCGCGCTGCGGCGCGGCGAACTCACGTTTCGCATCATCGTCACCCCCCACCATCTCCACCGCCAGCTGCTGCGGCGTGGTCTCGGCGACGCGGTGTGCGGCCACGAGCTTGCCCTTGCGCAGCACGCTCACGTCGTCGGCATAGGCCGTGACCTCGCGGAACTTGTGGGTGATGAGGACGATGCTGCAATCGCCGGCATGCGCGCGGTCGCGCAGCAGGCCCAGCACCTCGTCGGCTTCTTGTGGCGTGAGCACCGAGGTGGGTTCGTCAAGGATCAAGAGGCGCGGCTTGAGCAGCAGTTGCTTCAAGATTTCGAGCTTCTGCTTCTGCCCTGCCGACAGCTCTTGCGGCGTGGCGTCGAGGTCGAGCTTGAAGGGCGTGGTCTCTAAAAAGGCGGCCAGCGCGGCGCGCTCTTTTTTCCAGTCGATCACCGCCGGCAGGTGGCCGCGTGCGAGCAACAGGTTTTCGGCCACCGTCATGCCGGGCACGACGGTGAAGTGCTGGTAGACCATGCCGATGCCCAAGTCGCGTGCGATCACCGGCGAGCTGATGTCGTGCTCGCGGCCATCGAGCAGCACAGCGCCTTCTTCGGCTCGTTGGTAGCCAACCACGCATTTCACCAGCGTGCTCTTGCCGGCGCCGTTTTCGCCGAGCAACGCGTGGACTGTTCCTGGCCTGACCTTCAGCGAGACCTTGTCCATGGCGGTGAAGGCACCGAAGCGCTTGGTGAGCTCGAATGTGTCGAGAGCCAGGGCGCCAGTGGGGCGGGGTTGGGGGACGAGGGGGGCTGTCATGTGGGTGATCCCTGGTTCTGGTTCGCGCGCCATGGGCCGCTCACACAGCACCGGCCGCTCAGCCTGACCCTTCGATACCTCAGGGCAGGGTACGCATTCGCGTATCGAAGGCCTGCTCCGCTATTCGCGAATTGCAATTGCTCATTGTGTGAGGCCGCGTCGGGATGTGCCCCCGACAGGGCAGTAACTTTCTTTTGCTTCGCCAAAAGAAAGTCACCAAAGAAAAGGCGACCCTCGTCACCGGTCGGCCTAGGGCCGACTGCTC
>NZ_JBKJOQ010000031.1:0-52146 GCF_046595475.1 Rhizobacter sp. | reverse complement strand
ATCTCCTCGAACTCGTCGAAGTCGCTTTGCGGCACCATGATCAGCTCTTGGTCTGATGGCGAGAGCAGGATGGGGAGGCTGGTCTTGCCTGCCAAGCTGGCTTGATGGGCGGGGTTGGGCGCCGTGGTGACCCGCACGGTCTTGAAGGGCTGCTCGTAAAGGTGAAGGGCCTGCCCTTTGATCAGAGGCGTCAGCCGCGTGGTCGGAACCTTGACCGAAGCACCTGGCAGCTCGAACTTGAACACCACATTGCTGGCGCAAAAAATGATGCCGGTCTCGCCTTGCGCGCTGGTCGTGCCGATGACGTTGCTCGACTTAACGAGGTCTTTGGCTACGGCCTCTTTGCCGTTTGAGTCAAGCGCATAGGCCGTGAACTTGGCGCCCGCAATGGGTTTGTTGTCAGGGTGGGTGTGAAAGCGAACGCTGTAGTAGGGCTTGATGCGCAAGCGCTTGAGAACGATGCCTCCGTTGGCGCGCGGGCCGATTCCTATCTCCGGGTCGTTGTCCGGCTCGGCTTCATCGACATCTGGCTGGGCCCAAGCGCCTGAATTCGCATCGCGCACTTTGAGCTGATATTTGCCACCGTTGGAGCTGCACAAAAAATCTTGGGTCTCGCCGCGCGCGTCGGTCTGCCCAGCCGCTTCGATGGCGTCACCCGAAGTGACGACCTGGTAGCGCACGCCCACACATGGGTAGTCGGCAGTGCCATTTTTGTAATAGAGCTTGAACTTGCCTGTCGCCATGAATGGGCGCTCCCTGTCTTCTTGTGTGGATTGCTTCTGCTACTCGTCTCGGCTGAGGTAGAAGCCCTCGTGATCTGCGTCATCGATGTACACATTCACGCTCTTGGGGCCATCGGTCACCACCCGCTCGGTCTCCCCCTGGGCATTCGTTTTGCCGCTTCGGGTACTGCCGTCTGGCATCAAGAGCACGTAGGCTTTCCCGGCAAGAAATTTGCCGCTGGCATCTCTAGCCACAAACTTCAAATAGTGTTGGCTGGCGGACGTGTCGCCAAGATTTGAAATCTTGGCGAAATTCAGAGAGGTTACCGGGGCCGCAGCACCCGCCGTCAACTCCTTCATCGCCGCCTTGAAGCTCGCCGGCCCCGAGGTGGTGAGCGTGATCGCCCCGCTAGTAATGCGCAGACTGGCGCCACCCGCGGTGAGCAGCACATGCTTGGGCGATCCCATGGTGATGGCGTTGGTCACGCTGCTCACTGCGATCGATTTGTCGGCCGTGAGGCTCAGCCTATTCGCCTGCGCTTGCACGCTCACGTTGCCGGTGGCCGCATGCAACTGCATGCCCGTCTCGGCATTCGCCTTGCTGCCGTTTTGCGCCTTGCCGTAGGTGAACAAACTCAACCCGGCTTTCACCGCAACGGCCGTGTGGCGCTGGCTTTCGATGTTGATGTCTTGCCCCGCCGCCATGCTGGCCGTTGCGCCCGCGCTCATCACGTGATGCGCCGGCGTGGCACTGCACACGCCGCCGGGTGCGCTGATCAGCAGGTCGGGCCGACCCCAGGCTGCAACGGTACCGGCGCCGCCTTGAATGGCCACGATGTCTTGAGCTTCGCTGGCGTCTGCGCCACCCTGGCTGTCGGTCTGGCCGAGGCTTTCGGCGCTGGCTTGCTGCGCTTTGCGGGCCAGCATGTCTTTGGGCTGCGCTTCACCGCTGAGCTTGGCGTTGTGCTTCTGCGCGGTGTCGCTCAAGGTCTGGGTCAGCTCGCCCGCTTGCTCGATCTGCGCAATGCCTGCGCGAGCCTCGATGCTCTGCGCACTGGCTTGCGTGCCTTGCGCTCGCGTGTAGGCACTGAGATGAAGGCCTGAGCCGGCGCGTACCGCTCCGTAGGCGGCAGTGCCCAGGTCCAACCCATGCCCACGCTTGGCCAGGCGCTGGTTGTCGTTTTGCTGGATCAGGTGGCCCAGCTGCAACCACGTGGCGGCTGTAGTGCTGCCCAGAGTTGTGCGGGCCTGGCCGGGGCTGTCGTCGAGCACGAGCTGGTTGTAGCCACCGCTGCCGCTCTGGCTGCTGTCCAAGCTCTGGCTCTTGAAGCCCGCGAGCACTGGGCCGTGCTGGTGGCCTTCCAACTCACCCGCCTTCTGATTGCCCGGAAACCACGGGCCGGCGTTGCCGATGGCCGTGGCAGCACCGGCCGTCACTTGGTTGCCCTGCGCCTCGGCCGTGCCTTGGCCGTTGTAGACGCTGCCGATGACGACGGGCCGGTCGACGTCGCCTTCGACAAAGCTCACCAGCACTTCTTGGCCTAGCCGTGGCGTGAAGTGGCCACCCCAGTTGGCGCCCGACCAGGCCTGGGCCACGCGCACCCAGGTGCCGGTGCTGTCGTCGCCAGGCGCATTGCTGCCGGCTGTGTGATTGAGGCGGTGTGCGCTTTGCGCACCGCGTTGCCAGTGAAACTGAATCTTGATGCGGCCATCGCGGTCGGTGTGCACTGGCTCGCCCAAGCCCACAACAATGGCCGTCTGTGCGCCGCTCACTCGTGGCCGCGTGAAGACGATGTCGCCTTGCTCGTTGACGCCCCCGGCTGCGCGCACGGGAATGCTGGCGTCTTGAGCCAGAAGCTGCGCTTGGTAGAGAGGCTTGACGCCGTCGTTTGCGTGGGTAGTGGCCGAGCCTTTGAAGAGACTGGGCTTGGGAGCGCGCTTGGCCGGTTGGTCGTCGGCTTGCGCGGCAAATGCTTGCGGCACTTTGCCGAGCAGCGATTGCAAGCTGGTGCCCAGGCCTGCACTGATGTTGTTGCGCGCACGGTGCTGCACGGCGAGCGTCACCCATTGCGTAGTGGGGTCGACGCTCGCGTGGTCACTCAAGGTGAAGGTGGTGCCGCAGGCGGCTTGCCGAAATGCGCCCTGCCCCTGGTAGCGGTAGGCCGGCGCCTGGATGGCTTCGAGCTGGCGCTGGACGATGCGCTCGGCCTGGGCCGCGTCTTCGTAGGCATAGGCGCCGGGCTGGTCGCGCAGGCTGAGCTGCATTTCTGCGGGGCTCAAGCGAGCATCGCCTAGGGCCTGAGCGCTCATCTGCTGCACGCTGCTGTGATCCCAGCTACCAGCGGCGAGCGTTGTGGCGGCCACGTGGCGGGTTTCGTTAAAGCGCGTCAGGCTGTCTTCTTTGAAGCTGGCTGAAGCGCTCTGGGTGTAGCGCACCCGGGGCTGCACGTTGGGCTTGAAGCTGCCGTTGTGGTCGGCGATCACCAGGGTGTGCTGGCCGAACGTGTCGCTTTCAGTGGCCTGGTGTTCAAACCAGCAGAACAAGCCCTCTTCGGCCAACAGGCGCTGCACGAAAGCAAGGTCACTCTCGTGGTACTGCATGCACAGGCTGCGCCGTGGGTAGAGAGAAGCATCAGCCAGCTCCCAGCGCCATGCCGGTGCCAGCTTGCCTTGCGCCTGGTAGTCGGCAAACACCTCGTCGATGATCTGCATCACCGTCTTGTCTTGGAAAACCCAGGCGTCTTGCCGGTGGCCCAGGAAGCTCAGCCAGGGCTCGATGGTGAGCTTGTAGCGCGCCAGGCCACCGTCGCTGCCAAGCAAGGCGAAAGCGGTCACATGGCCGTGGAAGGGCCGCAACACGGTCGCGCTTTGCTGCGTCAAGAGATCGAGCCGTACGGGCTGGCCGATTAGGTTTTTGAGCTGCAGGTGGGCGTTGGTGCTGAGCGCGAGCACTTCAAGCTTGAAGCCGGTGGCCGCAGCGCCGCCGGGCGCGCGCGGGCCGATGGTCTCGGTGCCGTGCATGCGCTCGGCCAGCAACACGTTGGGCCCTAGCGGGGTGTGCAGGCGCAAGAGGCGCTGATTTTGGCTGGGGCCCAACGCTGCCAGCACAGCTTGCACCAAGGACTGAACGGCAGACAAAACGGTCATGTAGAAAGGCTGTGATGCGAGGATGCGGGGCGTAGAAAGCCGAGTTCAGATCATCGGCGTGAGAGAGGCAAACCATCAATCCCTCATAGGGACGACGCGCCACAGTTACAGATGAAACTTACGTAACGGCACGGCGCGGTATCACTTGACGCTGTACTTGAATTTGCCGTCTTTTCCGGCGCTCACCTTGATGCGCGCAATGGCCAGCCCTTCGGCCATGCGGGCCAGCACGCTTTCGGCGATCTCTGGCAGTAGCGTGCCGGTGAGGATGTGGTCGACCGCGCGCGCGCCGGTGTCAACCTCGGTGCAACGGGCCAGCACCGCTTCGACCAACCCTTCGTCGTAGTCGAACTGGGCCTTGTGGTTGGTGGCCACACGCGCGGCAATGCGGCCGAGCTTGAGGCGAATGATCTGCTCCAGCACGTCGTCAGAAATCGGGTAGTAGGGCACCACCTTCATGCGGCCGAGGAAGGCTGGCTTGAACGCCTTGTAGAGCTGAGGCCGCAGCTGCTCGGTGAGGGCATCGGCGTCGGGCACTTCTTCGGCCGGCTTGTTGAGGCAGGCCTGCATGATGGCTTGCGAGCCGACGTTGCTGGTGAGGATGATGAGTGCGTTGCGGAAGTCGATCTCGCGGCCCTCAGCGTCGTCCATCACGCCTTTGTCGAAGACCTGGAAGAACATCTCGAGCACGTCGGGGTGCGCTTTCTCCACCTCGTCGAGCAACACCACGCTGTAGGGGCGGCGGCGCACGGCTTCGGTGAGCACCCCGCCTTCGCCATAACCCACATAACCGGGGGGCGAACCTTTGAGGCCACTCACGGTGTGGGCCTCTTGGTACTCGCTCATGTTGATGGTGATCATGTTGCGCTCGCCGCCGTAGAGCACGTCGGCCAGAGCCAACGCGGTCTCGGTCTTGCCCACACCCGAGGGGCCTACAAACATGAACACACCCTTGGGCTTGTTCGGGTCTTCGAGGTTGGCGCGCGCAGTGCGCACGCGCTGGGCCACGGCTTCGAGCGCATGGTCTTGGCCGATGATGCGCTGTTGCAAAGTGGGCAACAGGCTAAGCACGGTCTTGATTTCGTCCTTGACCATCTTGCCCAGCGGAATACCCGTCCAGGCGGCGACGATCTCGGCAACCACGGTGCCGTCCACCTGCATCGGCACCATCGGGCTTTCGCCTTGCAGGGCGGCCAACTCGGCCAGCCTGGCTTGCAGGGCGGCGTGCTCGGGTGACGCAGGCCCGGCTTTTGCCTTGCCGGCTTTACCTGTCTTGGGCTTGGCGTCGGCCTCGGCAGTGACGGTGGCCGCGGGCTTGGCCTCCAGCGCGGCGCGCATCTCGCGTACCTGGCTGACGAGCACCTTCTCTTGCTCCCAGCGCGCCTTGAGCGCTGCAGCCTTGTCACTCAGCTGCTGCTGCTGCTCGGTCAGTTCGGCCAGGCGGGCAGCGTGGTTGGCACCGGCGGCGGACTCGCGCTCCAGCGCGCCACGCTCGGCTGCCAAGCGGTCGAGGTGGCGCTGCGTGTCTTCAATCGCCGACGGCGTGGCGCTTTGGCCCAGCGCCACCTTGGCGCAGGCGGTGTCGAGCACGCTGATGGCCTTGTCAGGCAGCTGGCGCCCGCTGATGTAGCGAGCCGAAAGGCGCACGGCCTCGGTGATGGCTTCGTCGAACAGCCGCACATTGAAGTGCTTTTCCATCAGGGGCGCCATGCCGCGCAACATGGCCGCGGCCAGTGTCTCGCTGGGCTCTTCAACCTTCACCACCTGGAAGCGACGGGCCAGCGCGGCGTCTTTTTCGAAGTACTTCTTGTACTCGCTCCAGGTGGTGGCAGCCACCGTGCGCAGCTCGCCGCGCGCGAGCGCGGGCTTGAGCAAGTTGGCCGCATCGTTCTGCCCCGCCTGGCCGCCGGCACCGATCATGGTGTGGGCTTCGTCAATGAACAGGATGATCGGGTGCGGGCTCTTCTTCACCTCGTCGATCACGTTCTTCAGGCGGTTTTCAAACTCTCCCTTCACCGATGCACCGGCCTGCAGCAAGCCCATGTCGAGCGTGTGCAGCTCCACGCCTTGAAGCGGCGGCGGCACATCGCCTGTCGCGATGCGCAAGGCCAGGCCCTCAACCACCGCGGTCTTGCCCACGCCCGCCTCGCCCGTGAGGATGGGGTTGTTCTGGCGGCGGCGCATCAGGATGTCTATGCACTGGCGAATCTCGGGGTCGCGGCCGATCACCGGGTCGACCTTGCCATCGCGCGCACGTTGCGTGAGGTTGGTGGTGAACTGATCGAGCGCGGGCGTCTTGCCCGGGCCAGCGGCCTGCTCTGCCGCCTCTTCATCGGTGCCAGGTGCAGGCGCATCGGCGGCACGCACGGTCTCGCCGGCTTCCTGCGAGCCTTGGGTCAACTCAGTCAGCTTGTGCTTCAGCTCGTCGAGCTTGAACTTCACGAACAACTTGGAGCCGCGGTACGCCAACTGGCTCAGGCTGGGCTCGGTGAGCAGGGCCAGCAACAGGTGGGCGCTGCGGATGCGCGTGGTGTGCGACTCTAGCGATGCAATCAGCCAGGCGTGCTCGAGCAGCACGGGCAGGTGCTGAGAGAACACTGGCGTGCGTGTGTTGCCGGTCTTGAAGCGGGCAATCTCGCTTTCAAGATCGCGCTGGAGCTCGGTGGAAGAAATGCCCGACTTCTTGCACAGCAGCGCGAAGTCGCACTGCGGGCTTTCCAGCAACGCAAGGAACAGATGCTCCAGGTCGACCTCGTAGTTGCCGCGCGCCATGCACAGGCTGGCGGCGCGCTCCGCGGCACGCCGCGTGGTGTCGTTGAGCTTGGAGATGAGGGTCTTGAGGTTGTTGGACATGAAACGTGGGTGATGACAGCGAGGGTTCTTGTGAAATTCAGGCGGCCATGGCGGCGTGCACGTCGTAGCGCACATCGCAGCGGTCAGCGTGTTGCGGCCGCGTCTGGACGTAGGTGTCCCAGCCCAGACGGCCGGCGTAGGGCGATCGCTTTGAGTCGAGGGCGCTGCTCTGCACAGCCTCGGCGCGCAGCGTCAGGTTGATCTCGTACTCAAGGCTCACGCCGCTCAACAGCGTAAGCAACTCGCGCAGCGCGGTAGCACCTGGCGCACCAGGCAAAAAGCGCTGAAACAGGCCGTGAGTCAAAGGGCCAAGCACGACCCTCACGCGCAGATCACGTTGCCAGACTCGCTCTCCCGACAAGGCATTGCGGCCCAGCACCCCATTGCCCATGCCGAGGGACGTGCGTGCGACAGGCGGCAAGGTGTACCAGCGGCCGCAAAACTGCTCGATGCGCACGGCGACCTTCAAATAGCGCGACAAGAGTTGCTGCAACTGCTGAGCCGACAGCGCACGCTGCTGCAAAGCGCCCGCAAAGAACGCCAGGCTTTCATCGTTGACGCCGCCCGCTTCCGGCTGAAGCCGGTCGTGCAAAGCGGTTTGCCCGACACCCGCCAGTGCAAGCACCATGGGCGCAAAGCGGTTCTTGCGATCGGCCTCGTATTGCAGGTGCAGGCGGCTCTTTTTCCAGGCTGCATAAAACAGGCTGATCGCCCGGTGGCTGAACAGGTCCAGAAAGCTTCGAGCCGACGCGTCTTTTTGCTGCAGCTCTCGTTGCGCGATCTGTTCGGTGTAAATCAAGGGCAAGGTGCCGGAGAGACCCAGCATGCCCATGAAGGCCGGCGTGATCTCAATTCGCGAAACAGGCGCATCGCCATCGTGGTCCCGGCCGGCGTCTTGGTCACGATGAACCACCAGCGACTCAATCTCGCTTGCCGGAAAAGACAATGACGTGGAGTTGCGAAACCTCAGCTCAGGCGGCAGCAGCTCACCGCTGGCGCGTGGCGTGTCGCTCGCGAGCCAGCGCTCCAGCAGCCGCACCGCCTGAAAGAATTCAAACCGGTGCGGTGTGTCGAACAGCTGCTCGATCAGATCAGCTGAGTGGCGCCGTTGCGAGGCAGGCATTGGAGCAAGGTCTGTTGGGTGCGGGCGGAAACCACCTTCAGCTGAGAGAAGCTGTTGATGTGAACGTACAAGCCGAAGAAGCGGTCGAGCACCGCGGCAAAGAGGCTGAGCCCGGTCCCGACAAAGCTGTCTTCGTCGACCAGCAAGCGCACTTCGGTGCCTCGCACAAAGCTGGCGAACGGCTCACCCGCCAGCCATGCCGTGGCAGGCACGAATTCGACGGCGATGATGCCGTCGACTTGACGTCGGTTGGTGGCATCGCGCGGCAGATCGTAGAGGCGAAGCATCTCTTTCAGGGCTTCTACACCCCGCCCGCTCAACGAAAGATGGTTCAAAGACAAATGCGAGATCAGCCGCCACAAGCTGCCCCGCCCCCGCTCGAAGCGGTGGCTAGCGGTGGGCTTGCGCAGCAGCTTGATTTCGCGCGCAATGCTGCCGCCCTCGATGAACAGATCGCCACCCGCATTGCCAAAACTCAGCAGGCTCGGAAGCTCGCGGTTGGTGGCCGTGACATGCAGCGAAAGCGTGTCGGTCTGTGGCGTGGCAGGGTCGAAGTCAATGTCAACGATAGCCAGCTCCAGCTCGTAGCCAGGGCTGACGGCGGCCACGGCTTCATCCACATGGGCGTGCCAGTAGCGGCCGGGAGGGCCTTCGCCAGGGGCATCGCCCTCTTTCAGCAAATCGTCGTGGTGCAACGAAAAGAAGGGCCGAAACTCATCGATCGCATCACCTTGGGGGGTTTGCTTGACGCGGAACACCTTGTCGATCGAGTAAACCTCGTAGCCGAAGGCGCGCCGCGCGTCGACCACTACCGGGTACTGCGTGACGGCATGGGTCACGCGGATCGGATCGGCGTTTTGCTTGAAGAGGTTGACCACCGGCGTGCAACCGAGCGCAAAGTTGCGCAGCGACAGGCTTTCAAGCGCGCGCGCCTGGTCAGAGTCAGCTCTCAAACCCGACAAGACGAAATGCAAGGTGACGGTGCGCGGCCCTGGCTCAACGCCCGTCGCTTGATTGCCCTGCGCCGCCAAAGCGGCGCGCGGCAAAGGCAGGTCGATGAAGTTGAACTTGTCGGGGAATGCAAAGTACTCGGTGAGCAGGCGATAGGCCGGGTGCGAGCGCTCGTCGTAGTCGATCAAGGCTTCGTCTTCGGCAAACCCCACCAGCTCTGGCATCTGCTTATACGGGCCCGACCAGGGGCCGTGCGCCGTGGTCTGAACCATCACGGCCACGACGCGGTTGCACAAGGCCTCGCGTAACAGGCTGATCTGCGACGCCTCGCCGTCGAGGTACACACGCAGCTTGTCTCCAAGCGCTGCCCACGAGACTTGCGCAGACAGCAATTCAAGCTGCAGCGAGATGGCCGACGTGGCCGATGGCGGCAGGCGCGTACCCTCAGGGGCCATGACCGCATGCCGGTAAGCGGCCGAGCGCAACTTGATGGGCGCCAAAGACACCGCATAAGCCGATCGAAACTTGCACGCCACGCCGCGCACAGGGCGTGAACTCAGCGAGGTGCCGCGCTCGATCACCACGGGTGCACTCATTTGCCCCGCCACGCCGCTGATGTCGAACTGCGCAATCGAGCAAGACGGGAACGGCCTCAGATAGTGCGGGTACAGCACCTCGAGCAGCGACTCGGTGACCAGCGGAAAGTCATCGTCCAGGCGCTTGTGGACACGTGCTGCCAACAGGGCAAAAGACTGGATCAGCCGCTCGACGTGCGGGTCTTCCGCCACATCGGCACCCAGCATCAGGCGCCCGGCGATCTTCGGGTAGTCGGCCGCAAAATGTTTGGCCGACCCGCGCAAGCGCGACAACTCGGCCTCGAAGTAGGGCAGCAGGTCTCTCATGACATGGACTGGCGAAAGGCGCCGCCCCCGCGCTGGCGAGCCACTGAGTAGCGCTGCACATTGGGCTCGAAGCGGGCGTCGAAGCTCACCTGCTCGCCCACATCAGACACTCGCAAGGTGGCTCGAATGGTGAAGTTGAGTCGGTTGAAGGCATGGCCTTCGGCCTCGAGCGACACGCTGACCGCGCGCATCCGCCCGTCGTGGCGCTCGATGGATTGCTGGATGGCCTGGCAAATGAAATCGCGGTCCAGCCCGCTAGACAAACTGCGCGAAGCAAAATCGGCAACGCCGTAGTTGGCCACCGAACGCGCACTCAGCGGGTACTGCTTCTGGTCGTCTTCGCTCAGCGCACTGCGCGTGTTGAGCAACGCTTCTAGATCAGCCGCAACTGAGTCTTTCAATTCATCGAGTGACAAACCCGGCAGCACTTCACCCGGCCGCTCATTGAGCGACTTGTGAATCAGCTTGTCGAGCAGACTGGGCGCGTAGCGCATTCGCGAAGACCATCAAAGATTGGAAGAGCACACCGCCTATGGGAGAGACATGCGGCAACGAGGGGCAAGAACGCGGCGAGAAGCGAGGCAAGAAGCGAGGCAAGAAAAAGGGCCGCGACGCACGCGGCCCCTCGTGCCGAAATCAGGGTGAGATCAGGCAGCAGCCTTGTTGGAGGCCAGGTCCCAGCCGCCCACGTCGTTGCCGACGTTGGCAGAGCCGTCAGTCTTGGAGCCCTTGTGCAGCCAGGTAATCTTGGCGTACTTCAATGCAAAGGTTTCCACCGGCAGCCCAGCAGCCGGCACGGCCATTTCGCTCTTGGCGACGATGGCATTGGTCAACTTGATGGTCAGGTAGTTGGTGCGCACGCTGCCGGTCGCACGGAAGAACTGAATTTCCACGTCATAGGCATAGGCAGCCGAGCAGGCTTCCCACAGGTAGACGCTGGCCTTGTCGATGTCCTTGGTGAAGGCCATCAGGTCGTGCTCACAGCGCTCTGCCGTGTGACCACCCGAAGAAGAAGCAGTGGCCGACTTGGGTTGCACGATTCCGTGATCCCAGGACGTCACTTCAAGCCAATCCTTGTGATCCGCATCGAGCGATTCGCCAGGGATGTCTTTGGAGTTGGTCTTCTTCGTGAACTTGACGTAGATGTCTTTCATTGATTTTTTCCCTTAGTGAGATAGAAAACCGGGTTCGCTGGTAAGCGAAAACCGGCGCTTAGCCGCCTGCCCCTTGTGGCAGCTCGGCAACCAACCGCAACGAGACTGACAGCTCGTCGAGTTGAAAGTGCGGCCGCAAGAAAGCGACCGCGCGATACACCCCAGGCTTGCCCGGAACTTCTGACACTTGCACCGAGCCTTCGCGCAGCGGGTACTTGGCCTTCTGCTCATGCGACGCGTCGTCAGAGCTGAGGATGTACTGGCCCAGCCATTGGTTCAGGTAGGTCTGTACGTTTTCAACGCTGGCGAAGCTGCCGACCTTGTCGCGCATCATGGCCTTCATGTAGTGCGAGATGCGAGAGACAGCAAACATGTATTGCAGCTGGCCCGACAGCGACGCATTGGCGTTGGCCGCATCGCTGTCGTACTTCTTGGCTTTCTGCGCCGACTGCGCGCCGAAAAACGCGGCGTAATCGGTGTTCTTGCAATGCACCAGCGGGATGAAGCCCAGGTCGCTGAGCTCTTTCTCGCGCCGGTCGGTGATGGCGATCTCGGTCGGGCACTTGAGCGCCACTTCGCCGTCGTCGGTCTTGAAGGTGTGCGTTGGCAGGTCTTCGACCAAACCACCGCCTTCGACTCCCCGGATGGCAGCACACCAACCGTAGGCTTCGAACGCCGCCGTCAGGCGCGCCGCGAATGCGTACGCCGCATTCACCCACAGGTATTTGGAGTGGTTGGAGCCGTCGACTTCCTCCACGAAGTTGAAACCTTCGGTGGCGGTGCCATCTTTCGGGTTGAACGGCAGACGCCCCAGGAAACGCGGCAACGTGAGGCCGACATAGCGCGAGTCTTCGGACTCACGGAATGACTTCCACTTCGCGTACTCGACGGTGTCAAACACCTTCGACAGGTCACGCGGGCGGCCCATGTCGGTGTAGGTCTCAAGACCAAACAGCTCAGGCGACGCCGCCGAGATGAAGGGGGCATGCGCAGCGGCGGCCACGTGCGCCATCTGCTCGGTGAAGTACATGTCTTCGGCCTGGCGGCCGATGTCGAAGTCGCCGATCAACGCACCGAAAGGAGCGCCGCCGAAAGTGCCGAACTCTTCTTCGTAAACCTTTTTGAACAGCGCGCTCTGGTCGAAGTCGATCGCGGTTTTGAAGTCACGCACCAGCTCTTTCTTGGTGGTGTTGAAGACCTTGATCTTGATCTGCTCGCCGGTGCTGGTGTGCTTGCACAGATAGTGCAAGCCGCGCCACGAGGCTTCCAGCTTCTGGAACTCGGCGCCGTGCATCACTTCGCTCAGCTGAGCCGAGATGAGGTGGTCGAGCTCTGCCACACGCGCATCGAGCGTGGCCGAGAGGTTGTCGGACATCACCACCGTGCCCTGCAGCACTTCTTTCACGAGCTCGCCGATGATGTCTTTGGCGCGGTTGTGCTCGGTCGTGGTCTTGGCGACCTTGCTTTGCGCGACGATGTCGTCGAGCAAGCCGACCTCGGTGGTGCCGGCGGCGGCCGTACCCTGGGGTTGCAGTGATGCGTTCATGGCTTACTCCTGATCCTTGCCGGCCTCTTGGCCCAGCTGCTTGAGCTTCTCGGTGTTGCTGAGCACATCGCTCAGCACGTCTTCGAGCTTGTCGTTGCCGGCCAGCTTGTTGCGCAGGTCAGACAACTTGGTGCGTGCTTCCAGAAGCTTGCGCAGCGGCTCGACTTGCTGCACCACAGCTTCCGGGCTGAAGTCATCGAGAGACTTGAACCGCAGGTTGACGGCGAACTCGCCGCCTTCCGGGCTGAGCTGGTTCTTGACGCGATAACTGGCCTTGGGGGCCATGCCGTCGAGCACTTCATCGAAGTTATCGAGATCGACGTTGACGAACTTGCGCTCCTTCAGCTTGGGCAACGGGTTGTCCGGGTCTTGCTGGCCGGTGAAGTCACCCATCACGCCCATGACGAATGGGAGCTCCTTGTTTTCGATCGCATCACCGATCTCCACGTCATAGGAGAGCTGAACCCGCGGGGGGCGAACACGCTCGAGGCGCTTTTGAACACTGTCTTTCTTGGCCATGATGTCCTCTCAAAAAGGGGGCGTGAATCTCAGCCTTTGAGGGCGTCGAACGGGTTACGTTTGGGCTCAGTCGTCGCTGGTGCTGATGCCGGCCCAGTGTGCGACAGCGGCACCACGCGGCGCGCAGACGGCGGGCGCACGGCAGGCTTGTCGCTCGGAACGGGAGCGGCCCCCGGAAGAGGCTGCGGAAGAATGGATTCGCCCAAGGCGTCACGCATGATGCGAGCAAGCGTTTGCGCTTCTTCGCGTGTGCTGCCGCCCAGGGCATTGGCCAAGCGCAGTTGCTCAATGGCGTTGGCCGACACCCGCAGGCCACTGACGGCCATGATGCTTTTCGCCGTGACGTCGGTCGTGTCGCGCTGCAAGACTTCTTGGGCTGCCGTGATGGCAGAGCCGTAGTTGCGCGCATCAAACTGGGCCTGTGCAATGCGCGCCCACGGCTGCTTCTTCGCCGGGTCAGCCTTGGCGGCCTTTTCATAGAAGCCCATGGCCTCGACCACGCCTCCCTTTTTCTGCGCCTCATCAGCAGAGACCATCAGGTCGGCGTAAGTGGGCGGCATCACAGCCTTCAAGGGAGCAGGCGCGCTGGAGCAGGCGCCTAGAAGAAAAAAGCCAATCACTACGGCAAAGGCCATCAAGGGCCTGTGCAGACTCAGAACAGAAAAATTCACCAACCCACTCCCTGATTTGCTCGCGATCGCGAGCCCCGAAACTTGTACAACTTGGCTTGAAACCAGATGCAGTAAATGCGCATTAAATCGCAAAAGCCTGCTAGGCAATCAAGGCTTACGGGATGTTACTGGCGCGTTGGTTGCGAGCCATCCCCCTCTTGGGGGCAGCAGACGAAACTGAGTGTTCGCGCAGGTGTGCGCCCTTAAACTCCACAGCCTCGCGGCCGTTGCGGCCAGCCTTGCCACGCACGAATGCGGCGCGATTGAAGTGGAAGATGATCAAGCACGGTGAGTCACGAGACAAGCGATGGACGTTGGGAGCAGCAGTGCTTCTCGCCGCCTTTGCGCTCGTTGCACTCGCGGGCTGCGAAACCGCCGGCAAGCTAGGTGAGGGTTTTGGCAACATGGGCAACAAGGCGCTGGAAACCATAGGCTTCAAGAAGCCCGAGACTCCGCCAATGCCCGAGTTGCCAGAATCCGCCAAGCCTGCACGGCCTCTGAAATTGCGGCTCGCCGCCAGCGACTCACTCAACGTCGACGAATCTGGGCGATCGCTCTCGTTGGTGGTTCGGGTCTACAAGCTCCGCAGCCCCACCGCGTTTCTCAACGCGCCGTACGAGACTTTTGGCAACAGCGTCAAAGAGAAAGAGGTTCTCGCTGACGAACTGATCGAAGGCCGAGAGATCGTGCTCTTGCCCGGCCAACAGCAACAGATCACCGAGCGTTGGGCGAGAGAAGCCTCGTATGTGGGTGTGGTCGCACTGTTTCGCGCACCTGCGCCGCAACGTTGGCGCTATGCCTTTGCGCTCGAAAATTTTCTGCTCGACGACGGCCTCGTTCTCGGCGCGCACGCCTGCACCTTGAGCATTGCGTCCGGTCAGCCCGTGGGCGTTTCTAGCGCCGCCATGAAACTCAATAGCACGGCTTGCGCCGTCAAGTAACTCTCGCTGGAAGGTAGCACTTGATTCCGACTTCAAAGGTTCTGTGGGGCGAAGGCCTGTTCCTGCGGCCTCAGCACTTTCAGCAGCAAGACGCCTATCACGAGTGGCGCCTGGCGCAGGCTGTGCGCGGCCTGCACCCTTACGCTTGGGGCGTGCGCAGCGTGAAAGTCGATACCGACGCGCTGCAGGCCGGCCGCCTGCGTCTGCTCGAGCTGCAGATGGTGCTGCCAGACGGCGAGTTCTACAACGCGCCCGCCGAAGACGAGCTGCCCGCACCGCTGGCGCTCGATGCAGCCTTCGGCGAGGGCAACGAGGTGGTGCTGCATGCCGCGGTCGCACCGCTGCGCGCCAATGGCAGCAACTTTTCGCCCAGTCGCGAAGAAGCCGACACCGCCACGCGCTACTACCAGGTACAAAAGGATGTGGAAGACCAGTTCACCGACGCCACGGCCGCGCAGCTCAGCGTGCTGGGCAAATCGGTCAAGCTGCTGTCTGAGCATGAGCCCCGCGGCCATCTGGTGACCATGCCGGTGCTGCGCGTGCGCCGCAACGCGACGGGCGGCTTCGAGCTCGACCCACGCTACGTGCCGCCGTCGCTCACCATACAGGCCTCGCCGGTGGTGTTCTTGTACTTGCGTCGCCTGCTCGACGTGTTACAGGCCAAGGTCGATGCGCTCTACGGCTTTCACCGCGAGCCCTCGAAAAACGTTATTGAGTTCCGCTCGGGTGATGTGGCCTCGTTCTGGTTGCTGCATACCGCCAGCGGCGCGTACGCTTCGCTCTCGCACCTGATGCGCCACCCTGGTCTGCACCCGGAGCGCTTGTTCCAGCGCCTGCTTGAGCTGGCGGGCGCACTGATGACCTTCTCCAAAGGGTTCACGCTGGCCGACCTGCCCGCCTACGACCATGCAAACCCCGGCCCGGCCTTCTTCAGGCTCGACCACGTGATCCGCGAGCTGCTAGAGACCGTGATCTCGACGCGATACTTCGCGATCGCCCTTTCCGAGGTGCGCCCGTCGTTCCACCAAGGCAGGCTCGATGCCCAGCAGATCTCGGGCGCCACCAACCTCTACCTCGGCGTCAGCGCCTCCGTGCCGCCCGCTGAGCTG
The DNA here is from genome assembly GCF_046595475.1 of Rhizobacter sp. GTDB lineage: Bacteria > Pseudomonadota > Gammaproteobacteria > Burkholderiales > Burkholderiaceae_C > Rhizobacter. Next base: position 36,508 of record NZ_JBKJOQ010000031.1, on the reverse strand, counting down.
GTCGAAGCCGTGCCGCTGCGCTTCAAGATCGGCGCGCCTGAAGACGTTGAGAAGCTCGTGCTGTCTGCCATGGCCGGCGTACCACTTACCCACGCACCGCAAGTGCCCGCTGCGATTCCTGTTCGCCCCGGCAGCTACTACTTCGCGGTGGAGCCGCGCGGCGCACTCTACGAACGCATGATGCAAGCGCAAGCCGTTTCGCTCTACGTGCCCAGCGGCCTTGCCGATCTCAAACTCGAACTGATCGCCATCAACGCATGAACGCTCCAACCCAACAGCCGCCGTCGCTCTTCAACGCGGCCGTGCCAGGCACGATGTCGCCCACCAGCGGCAGCACGCCACGAGAAGCGCGCACCCTGCTCGACCTGATGTACGACGGCTTTTACCTGCTGTTTTTGCTGCGCGCCAAGCAGGGGCCGACAGACGCCGAGTCATTCCGCTCGCACATCAAGGAGTTCCTCACAGGTCTGGAGCGCGGGGCCACCCGGCTCGGCAGCTCGGCCGAAGACGTGCACTTGTGCAAGTACGCCTTTTGCGCGACCGTCGACGAGCTGATCTTGATGTCGCAATTCAAGGTGCGCGACGCCTGGCAGCGCCAGCCGCTGCAGCTGCAGTTTTTCGGTGAGCAGCTCGCAGGCGAGCAGTTCTTCGTGAAGCTCGAAGCGCTGCGGCGTGAAGGCGCTGCGCGCATCCAGATTCTCGAGGTCTTCCACATGTGCCTGCTGATGGGATTCCAGGGCAAATACCTCATCGAGGGCAGTGAGAAGCTCAACTACCTCACCGCCCGCCTGGGTGACGAGATCGCGCACCTCAAAGGCTCGCGCGCCACCTTCGCGCCGCACTGGGCGCCACCCGATCAGGTGAGCCACAGGCTAAAGAATGAAGTGCCGCTGTGGGTCATTGCTTCGGTGTTTGCCTTGCTTGGCCTGCTGGCCTTCACTGGTCTGCGCTGGCAGCTCTCGCGCAGCACCGAGCGCGATCTGGCCGCTTACCAAGAGGTGGTGAAGCTGGCGCCGCAAGCCGCGCACGTCACCATCACCTTGCCATGAGCTGCTGAGAGGCCCGGCCCATCCAACGGGGGCCACTGCTGCGTATCAAGGGAATGGACGCAGCCGCAAGACAAAGACAGGGAGAAAAAATGAGCATTGCCACACTGACCCAGGCCGCAACCGACGGCTTCAGCCGCCTCAAGGCGCTGCTGAGCGTGAGCCAGCACAAGCGCCTGATGCAGCTGGAGACGGCGCTGCCCAGCGCAACGCTGGTGGTCGAGCGAGCGCAATGGCAAGAAGACGTGAGCGGTCTCGGCCAGGCGCCTCGGCCTTTGTCGCCGCTGGTCGCCACCGTCGACTGCCTCAGCACCAGCGCCCATCTCGAGCTCAAAGCCTTGATCGGCGAACAGATGAGCCTGCGGCTCATGTGCGCCGACGGCCGCTACCGCACTTGGCATGGCTATGTGGCTCAGGCAGCTCAGCTGGGCAGTGACGGCGGCTTGGCTCGCTACCGCTTGCAGCTCGTAGCGTTCACGCATCTGCTGGGCAAGCGCCAAGACAGCCGTGTCTTTCTCGGCCAGCGCGCCGACGAAATCATCAGCACCGTGCTGCGCGCCTACCCGCAAGCCAACTTCAAACTGGAGCTCAGCCCCGAAGCCCTGGAGGCCGCGCCACGCCGCGGCACCACCACCCAGTACGGCGAGACCGATGCCGCCTTCGTGCAGCGCCTGCTCGCTGAAGAGGGCTGGAACTGGCGGCTTGAGCACAGCGACGACGGCAAGCCGCTGAGCGTAGCCAAGGCCGCCAAGCACTGCCTCGTCATTCACGACAGCCAAGCGCAACGCCCCGACCTCGGCTCGCTGCGTTTCGGCAAACCCGATGTGCGCCAGTCTTTCCTCAATGCAGGCCTGGTGGAAGACACCATCACCGCCATCGCCTTAGAGCGCAGTGTCCAGCCCAACGCCGTCACCCTGGGCGCTTGGGATGCACGCCAGCTCGCCGGCGTGAGCGCCGAGCTGCACAGCACGCTCGCCGCTGGCGAGGTGCCCACCCTGGAGGGCTACGACGGCCGCGGCGAGCGTCGCTTTGCTCAGCATCAAGACAATGACGACCTGGCGCATGGCCCTCTCGCCGACAGCCGCACAGCCTTGGCGCTCGCCCGCCACGAGCTCAAGTTCAAGACGCTGCATGGTGACAGCGCCGTGCGCACCCTGAGCCCCGGCGCCAACTTCCAGCTCACCGAGCACAGCCTGTTCAGCAGCATGGGCGATCGCAGCGACAGCCAGTTTCTGGTCGTCAGCGTGCACCACGAGGCTGCCAACAATTTGGGCAGCGAGGCCGCTCAGCTCCTCAAGCGCAACGAGCTCGAAGCGGGCAGCTACTGCAACCACTTCAGCGCCGTGCCGGCGGCCGCTCGGCAGGTGCCGTTAGAAGCCGCCAAGCCTAGCGCACCCGGTGTGCAAACCGCTCTCGTGGTGGGCCACGCCGACGACACCGTCACCACCGAGCGCGATCTGCGCGTGCGCATTCAGTTTCCGTGGCAGCGTGGGCAAGCACCCCTGCCCGGCGCGCTCAGCGGGCCGCTGACTCCCGGGCAAGAACGCTCCGGGCACGCGCCGGGTGACGCCAGCGCCAGCCAGTGGGTGCGTGTGGCCCAGCCCAGCGCCGGGGCCAACTGGGGTGCTGTCTTCATCCCCCGCATCGGCACCGAAGTGCTGGTCGATTTCATCGAAGGCGACATCGACCGACCGCTCATCGTGGGCCAGCTTCACAACGGCCAAGACGCGCTGCCCTGGCCCGCAGGCGTCGACTCGGGCGCCAATCACCCCGGCACGCTGTCGGGCTGGCACAGCCAGACGCTGGACGGCGAAGGCCTCAACCAATGGGTGATCGACGACGCCACCAGCCAGCTGCGCATGCGCCTGGCCAGCCAGAGCCAAGGCAGCCCGTGGAGCGAGCTGAGCCTGGGGCACATCATTGGCCAGGGTGCCAGCAGCAGCCAGCGTGGCGCATGGCTGGGCAGCGGCTTCTACGCTCACACCGAGGGTTGGGCCAGCGTGCGCGCAGCCGAAGGCGTGTTGATCAGCACCACGGCTCGGGCTGGCAGCTATGGCAGTGCGCAGAGCACGCAGATGGACGCGCAAGAAGCAGTGGCGCAGCTCAAGGGAGCGCAGCAACTAGGCGAGGCGCTGAGCAATGCTGCGCAAGCCCAAGGCGCGATGAAGCTCGCAAGCCACGACGCTGCCGACAAAGAAGCCCTGCAAGGCCTGATCAAAGCCATAGACCCCAAGCAAGATGGCAAGCACGACGGGCGCACGAAGCAGAGTAACCGGGAAGACACCGAGCCGGTGGAGCGCTTCGCCAAGCCGTATGTGGTGCTCGACACGCCCAGCACCGCCGCCTTTGCCAGCCCCGCGACCCTCGCATCCTTCTCGGGGCAAGACACCAGCCTCACGGCGCAGAGCGATGTGCATCTTGCTGCAGCCCACACCGCCAGCCTGGTCTCGGGCCAAACCACCAGCCTCTACACCCACCAGGGCGAGCTGCAGACGATTGCGGCCAATGGCAATTTTTCGCTGCGGGCGCACACCGACCAGATGGAGATCCTGGCCGACAAGGACATCACCGTGATCTCCGTGAACGATGAGATCACCATCACCGCCAGCCAGCGCATCGAGATGGTGGGGGGCGACAGCAAGGTGGTGCTGGAGGGCGGGAATATCGACTTCGTCACCTCGGGTGCTTTCACGGTCAAGGCGGCTGCGCATGATTGGGCGGGGGGTGGGAGTGGGAGTGGCGGACTGCCATCCTTGCCCACGGGCGGAACCGCCTTTGAGAAGCACACGATCCTGCTGGATCACCGCTACCACGACGACACCGGGGTAGCGGGTGCCGCCTACGAGATCACGTTTTCCAACGGCGAGAAACAAACCGGAACCCTGGACGGAGAAGGCCGAGCAGTCATCAGCGATGCACCTTCACCCACAGGCAGCGTGGTCTATGGCCCGGCACAGGCCAGTTACAAGCGCAAGGGCGAATCAACAAACCCAGGCCTGCGGCCAAACCCATCGACCAGTCAACTTGAAAGCTTGGTGGACAAGTACGCGGCGAAGCTAACGAGCGCTGAGGGAGGAAACCAACGATGAGCGCAACCCCTTCCGCCCCGGGCGGGCTGTCGTGGGCCGAGTTCGAGTCCATGTCCACTGACGCCGGCGGCTGGCTGTGGGGCACGGTCAGCGGCGCATTCAACCAGAAGGCCACGATGTCGCAGATCGTGGTGGATGCCGTGATCGGCATGATCCCGCTGGTGGGCGACGTGACGGCGGTTAGAGACATCGTGGCGGTGTCGATCCGGTTCGTTGACGAACCCAAGGCACGAGAAGACAAGATGGAATGGGTGCTGCTCGCGGTACTCATCATCGCCTTGGTGCCTCTAGCTGGGGGCGTCGCGAAAGGTGTGGGCCGGCTGACCATCAAAGCGGTGGGTGATCTCGCGCATCTGGCGGGAGTGGCCCGCGCGGCAAAGCTTGCCGAATCAGCGCGCGACATCGTGGCCTTCTTGAACAAGATCGGCATGGGCAACGCCGAGCGCTTCTTGCTCAAGCTTCGGTTCGCCGACCACCAAGCCGCGATCCTTGCCAAGATGGACGAGCTCGTTTACGTGGTCAATGGCGCATTGGTTGCCATCGAAAAGAAACTGGGGAGCATCCTGGGTGAGGGTTTGGTGCGGCGCATCGACGGGTTGATGACGGGCCTGGGCCAGCTCAAGACCAAAGCCCACGACATGATCCCGAAGGCCATCAAGGATCTCGACGACACGCTTCGAGAAATCCAGCAGTACGTGCGCTCGGGCGGTCAAACCACCAGCCGCACCACTGCACACACAGTGGTCGCAGGTGACAAGGCTGCAGTCAGCATGACTGACGAGCTACGGCTCCTCGAAGGCCAGACGGCTGTGCGCAGTGCGCGCGGGGGGTGGCAACGAAATGTGGGGTTTGCCGATGAGTTCGAAGCCAAAGGGCTCTACAAGCATGAACCGGGGTATCCGAATCTCAAGGAAGGTGCGACGACGATCGTTACGAGCACCGGGGGCAAATCGAGAACCCGCTACATCGATGTCACCACCTACGCCGGCAAGATCGTGAACCGTCCTCTCGACAAAGGCGAGCAACTGTTTCGGGTGTTCGGGCCCAAAGGAAAAACGCACAACTTTGAGGTGTGGCAGTCCTATGCAGCTGGGAATCCAAAAGGCCCACACGCCTTCTGGGGCCTGGGCAAAGCACCCGAAACCGCCGAAGAGTGGCGAAAGGTCAAGGGCGCGGTTCTTGATGAATGGAACCGCGATGGCTTCATCGTGGTTGGCACCGTGGGGGAATCGGGCAAGGTGAAGGCATGCACCGGCAAGATCGCCGAGCAGGGAGGTAAGGACATCCTGGGGCAATACCTGCCGGGGGCGGCGCTCAGGCGAAGATCACTTTCGACAAGGCCTTGATGGAGCAACTCAACGCCGCTGGCGAGCGTGTGATGGCCACCGGCAAGGCCGAGACCATCCGATTTTCGACGGCAGTATTCGAGATCAAGCCCACCGGCTGGAAAGACGCCAACGGTATCCATGGCTACAGCCTCGTCACGGGCACTGCCGCCGTTCAAACCTCAAAATTGGCCGCACGCGAGTACGCCACCAAAGACGATCGCGACGGCAGCCGCAGAGCAGGAGCGCATTGATGGCTTTGGTCTACACCCTTCCGAATGAGGAAGAGCGCCGCCAGCTCTTTTACTACCTGAAGCGCGGTAGCTCCTACACCGCCTGGGCGGCGCAGGCCCCTTACTACAAGGCCTTCGTGGACATCGTTCGCGTCGCGTTTGAAGACACGCAAAACGATCCTTCGCCAAAAGACGGGCCCTTGATCGCCGAATCTCAGATGGCAACGCTGCTGAGTGGATTTGCTTCACTTGAGGCAGCTCTTACTCGCCTGCGCAATGCAGACAAGACCGTCTTCAAGTTCCTCGGCTACGGGCAGCGAGGATCGCCTTACTTCTGCGAGGCGTTCCGCGCGATTGAGGTTTGGAACAGCTCCAACACTGGCTTGGCGTTTGCCCACGGACAGGACTTCCCAGCCTGGCGCTCGAAGTTCTGGCCTCAAATCGAACGCGCGCTGAACCATCTCAACGAGGTGTTTTCCACCTGCGCATGCGTAGAGAGCCAACACACCGATGTTCCGGCGCCATACCAAAACATGGCGGAGCTGGCAGACGGCTCCGTGGTCGATTTCCCATCCATGCTGCGCGTCTCCGCCCGCCCTTTCCCGGACGTACCGATCCCCAAAGAAGAAGTTCTGATCCGCACCGGCCAGAACGTCCCCTTCTTCGGCATCTGGGAGCCGGTCAAAGCCCCGCCGCGCAAAGGCTTGCTCGGCATGTTCAAGCCGCCCGAGATTCCGCCGGGCCACCAGTTCGAGCTGGACGGGCTGATGAACTACCTGCATCAAGGTTCGCCCGCACCGACCATTGCCTTCCCCGAAGACGATGCCCGAAACGAAGGCCGGCCCACGGTTTGGCGCCTGATCTGGGCCGACGACCGATATCTCGACGGCACCATCCCCGCGGACGAACTGGCCTACGAGTTCGAGCCTCCAAAAGACCGCCCGCCGCCGCCGCCGCCCGAGCCCACATCGGACATCCAATGGGTGTTCTCAGGGATGCCCGCCCCAGAAGATGGTGTCTGGGCCTGCGAGGTCGACCTCAACTGGCGTGTGCGTCTCAAGAAGGGTGAGCTATTGCCACGACGCATAGAAACCGAAACCGTCACGTGGGTGCATGTACCGAGCGTGTGAGCCAACGGCAGTCGGAGGTTGCGGAGGTATTCACGCGTTTCAAAGTGGGTGAGATCATGCCCAACGTTGAAAGCGACTCCGGCACCACCATGTGGCGGTGGGCCAGTCAACAGCAGTGAATGGAGCATGCTTTTCATGCCGAACGCAGTGACCCGTAAACCGCAAGACGATCTCCCACCCGCTCTGCTGGCCCGCTTGGCAAAATGCTACGAAGAGCCTCACCGCCGGTACCACACCCTGGCGCATGTCGAAGCGCTCTTCGCCCATCTAAGGCAGTACACGCATCTGACCCAAGAGCCCCAACTCATATCGGCGGCGATCTGGTTCCACGACGCCATCTACGACACCCACCGCGCCGACAACGAGCAACTCTCGGCGGAATTGGCGCAACGTGAACTGGAGGGCGCGGGCTACTCAATGACACGCGCACACCGCGTGGCAGACATGGTGCGTGCCACCCATCATCATTAGGCCGATGCGGCAGACACCGACACGCTGCTGTTCCTAGACCTCGATCTGTCGATCCTGGGTGCGACCCCCCACAGCTATGCGATGTACTGCGCCGCCATCAGGGCCGAATTCGAGTGGGTACCTGATGCGGCCTACGCGCAGGGCAGAAGCCGCGTTCTGGAGTCTTTCGTGACACGTGATGTGATCTACCGCACACCCGCCTTGCGCGATCTGTGGGAGCCTGCCGCAAGAATCAACCTGCAGCGCGAGTTGGCTGGTTTGGCATAGGACGAACGGTTGGCGAAAGCCCGACCGGTGTCACTTCACCGCAGGTGCAGCCGGCTCTGGGCAAGCTGCATCAAACCCTTGCCGTCCATTGCAGAATATCGCCCTGCAATCGACCGCCGCAGGCCCTGCCAACGGACCGCAACGCTTCTCGTACGCCGTGCTCGTCGGCGCAGCGCTACCGCGGCTCACGTAGGGCAGCATCGCTGCCAGCAGATCGGCATCGGTGTCGTTTGACTTGGTGATCTTGGCCACGGGTTTGGTCGCTGGAAGAGACACGGCCGTGGCACCGGCCGTTGGCACGCGCTTGCCCTCTACCGCCTTGGGCTTGGGCACGACCGCGGGCTCTGCTCGATCCAGCGCTTGTTGAATATTGCCCAGGCTGGAAACGACACTGGTCACCGGGGCGCTGGCCGAGGCCGTTGCAGCCGCCACTGGCGTCACCGTTTCGATTGACGCGACCCCCGCTGTCACCGCTGGCGCCGCAGCTGAGGCAGGCACCTCAACGGGCTTGATTGCCACGCCAGGCGCCGTGGTCACAGCCAATGCCGTTTCGGGTGCAGATGCAACGCGTGCGCTGGCGAACTTCACCCCCACATACGCTGCAGCCACCACCAATGCCAGCACCGCCATCACCGCCACGTGCTTGAGCGGCGAACGGGCGGGCGCTGCGGAATAACGCGCTTGCCCACCGTCGATCGTGGCTAAGATGCTCGGCCCGAAGTCGGCGTGCCGCTTGGCGTTGGCGTTCGGTTTCGCATTGGCTGCAGGTGCACTGAAGAGCTGAGGGCGCGCACTGCGGGGGGGAACGGGGTTCTGCGGCTGGGTCATCGGCACTGATTTTGAGCGCCGTCACAAGGCCGGCAAGTTGCGCGGTATGCGCAAGCACTCAGCGATTCTAGAGACGCCCTCGCGGGCAGCAACGCCCTCTTGGGGGGCATCGTAAAGCTTGCTTACAAGATGATGTGGATTGCCATCCTGGCGTACTTCGTACTGGCCTGCTCTCTGGCAGCGCTGCTGTTGCTGCCCGCGTTTCGCGAACGGGTGATGGGCAAGGCCCTGCGCACCCGGCAGCAACTCGGTGGGGCTGGGCACCGTGCGCAGCAGGCGGCAGCACACAACGCGAAGCAACGCATCGCACAGGCCAGCGATGCCACGCTGGTCGGCAGCCGTTGGCTGCAACGCCACTGGCTGGGCGCGGCCATTGCCGCTGCCTTGCTGGCGCTTCCACCACTCGTGGTGTTTTCACTTCGCGGCTGGCACACGCTAGACGCTTACGACGACAGCTCGGTGGCGCAGCCCGACAGCGTGGTCACCACCTTGCTGCAAGGCGAGCAGCTCGTCGCGCCGCCGCCACTCCCGCCCGAAGTCTTCATGACCGCCGAAGTCGAGAGCGTCCGACCACAGCTCAGCAGTGCAGACCGCCGTTGGGATGCGCTCGACGCCGAGTTTCGCCAGCGCCTGCTGCTCGCCTATCGGCTGATGCGTGACGAGCACGGCTACGACATGGCCTTGATCGAAGGCTACCGAAGCCCTGAGCGGCAAACCGCATTGGCGAGCCTCGGCTCGCACGTCACCAACGCCGCCGCGTGGCAGAGCTACCACCAACATGGCCTCGCCGCCGACAGCGCGTTCATGCGCACAGGCAAGCTCGTCATCAGCGAGCGTGACCCGTGGGCCGCGAAGGGTTACGAGTTGTACGGAGAGGTTGCACAACGTGTCGGCCTCACCTGGGGCGGCCGCTGGCAGAACGCCGATCTGGGCCATGTTGAGCTTCGAAAAGCTGTCGCACCTCGCCCGAAGGTGGGGGGCTGAAAACACGCCCCAGCCGTTAGACTCGATCGCTCTAGAAATGTGCGGCACATCAGCCGAAAACTCAGGGCACAGGGGGTGGGTGAAATGGGGCGTCCGTTCATCGTGTTGGGCGACAAGACAGACCACGGCGGTGAGGTCATCGAAGCCTCTGGCGTGACCGACACGCACGGCAAGCGCCTCGCTCGCGTGGGTGACAAGGTCAGCTGCCCCAAGAAGGGCCATGGCACCACCGTGATCACCACCGGCGACGCCACCATGATCATCGACGGCAAGGCCGCTGCGCGCCACGGCGACCAGACTTCTTGCGGCGCCAAGCTCATCTCTTCGCAATCGGTCAGCACCGACGCCTGCTAGTTTCAACTTTCACCTCCCCTCTCGCCACTTCTCGGCGCCACCGTGCGCCACTCGTCGTCTTTGATGGCGCACTGATCGCCTGCCGCTCGTACCCATGGCCAAAGTCTGGAAGATCCTCGCGCTGCTGTTGGTGATCACCGTGCTCGTCTGGTTGACCACCATGTGGCGCTGGCAATCCGCGCAGGTCGACCCGAGCACCAGCGACCTTGCCCTCCACTTGGGTGTGCTGCCTCTCGTGCTGACCGCAGCGCTGGTGGCGGGCATCTGGGCGATTCGCCGCCTGCGCAGCTACGCTGCCGCCCCGGCCGTGGCACCCGCCCGCGCCGCCACACCTCAGGCCACACCCGGCGCCAACGCAGCCACGGCCGAGAAAGAGCGCAGCACACACGTGAGGGTCTGGGCCGGCAACGTTGAGGTGCGTGCAGGCAGTGACTGGAGCAGCGCTCAATCGAGCATCGCCACCGGAAACTGCAAGCCCGACCTTGACCCGCACCTCAAGGACGACGACGGCATTGCCATGTTCACCGCGCCGTTTCCCGATCTGTCCACCGATGCAGTGGCCGATGCCATGAGCGAACTGGTCGAGCGCATGGCCAAAGCGAAGCCCGATGAGTGGGCCGGCTACGAGACACCGGCAGAGGTGCTGCGAGCCCTCACGCTGATCGAGACTGCCACTTTGCCCATGCGAGAAACGCTCGATGCGCATTGGCCTGCGCTGGCCGCACCCCCTCCCTCCGCTCGCCAGAAACCGACTACGCCAGCCCTGCCGCCAAGCGTGTCGATCCGGGTCGCCATTCCATCGCGTTGGTCCGCCTCATCACAGCGAGCGGCCACCGCCTGGCTAGAGTTGCTTTTCGATCCTTTCATCGAAGCCGGCTTGAAGGCGGCAGGGCAGTCACGCGCCATGGCCCACAGCGCCAAGCCTGCCGTGCAGCTGCATGTGCACCCTGTCCACAGCGCCGAAGCCTTCTGGCTGCTGATGGACCAGCAGTTGCTGCAATGGCAGCGCGACCAAGAGGCGGGCCTGCTGTGGGTGCTCGCTGCCGACAGCCTGGTGAGCGGCGACGACACCGCCGCCATGGCCGCGGCCAGCGAGCTCTTCTCAGGCAGCAACCAGCGCGGCCGCGTGCCGGGCGAGGGTGCGGCGGGCCTGCTGTTGTCTTCACCCCTGTGGCCCACTCAACCAGAAGCCGAGCCGCCTCTGGCCAAGCTGCACAGAGCCAACATGCTGCGCCGGGAAAAATCGGCCGATGCCTCCGGGCGCATCAGCCCGCAGGTCATGCTGCAAGGCGCCACCGATGCGCTGCAGGCCAGCGGCTGCGTAGCCGCACAGGTGGAGCACCTCACTGCCGACACCGACCACCGCGCCTCGCGCACCGGTGAAGTCTTCGAAGCCGTGCAAGAGTTGCTGCCGCACCTCGACACCAGCGAGCAGGCATTGCGCCTGGGCGTGGGCTGCGGCGATCTCGGTGTGGCCCGCTTGCTCGCCTGCGTGGCCCTCACGGCACGCCAGGTGCATACATCTCAAAAGCCGGCGCTCGTGCTCGGCGCGTTCCCGGCATTCGAGCGCTTCGCCGTGATGCTGACGCCGACTTCCATGCCCTCTCCTGCATCGCCCCTCGCGCCCCCTGAAGCGACGGCTGCACAGCCTGCCTGAAATACCGATCGGACATTCCCATGCAAAGAATCTGGCAGTTTCTACTGGACGCACGCACGCTCGCCGTGATCGGCCTGCTGGCGCTCGCGGCGCTGCTCTTCCTCGGCGCAGACACGCTCAAAGTCGGTGCCATGTGGGTCGTGGTCATCATGGTCACGCTGCTGGCCGTGTGGTTCATCGTGTGGGCGGTGCGTCGCTACCGCGCACGCAAGGCCGGGCAAAAGCTCGAAGCCGCGATGGACGCCGAAGCCGACCGCGCCATCAAGGCCGCACCCAACAGGGAAAGCCGTGCCGAGATGGTGGCCGTGCGCACGCGCATGCAAGAGGCCGTGAAGACCATCAAGACCTCCAAGCTCGGCCTCACCTCGGGCTCGGCTGCGCTGTATGAATTGCCTTGGTACGCGGTGATCGGCAACCCGGCCGCCGGCAAGAGCACGGCTGTCGTGCGCTCGGGTCTCAACTTCCCGTTCTCTGACAAGACTTCGTCAGTCATTCAAGGCATAGGCGGCACGCGCAACTGCGACTGGTTCTTCACCACCGAAGGCGTCTTGCTCGACACCGCGGGCCGCTACTCCGTGCATGAAGAAGACCGCGAAGAATGGCTGGGCTTCTTGTCGTTGCTCAAGCGCAACCGGCCCAAGGCGCCGCTCAACGGGGTGATCATCGCGGCCAGCCTGGCCGAGCTGTCAAACAACCGGCCCGAGTTTGCAATCACGCTGGCCAAGCAGCTGCGCCAGCGCGTGCAAGAGCTGACCGAGAAGCTCGAAGTGTTTGCACCGGTCTATGTGGTGTTCACCAAGGCCGACCTGATCTCGGGTTTTGCTGAGTTTTTTGAAGACCGAGACCGTGACGAGCGCGAGCGCGTCTGGGGCGCCACCCTGCCCTACGACACCTTAACCAAAACCGACATCGTCGCCAGCTTCGACCGTCACTTCGACGAGTTGAACGACGGGCTGAAAGAAGCCTCGGTCGTGCGCATGTCCATGCACCGCGGCGAAAAGCTTCCGCCAGGCGTGCTGACTTTTCCGCTCGAATTCAACGCCCTGAAGGCCCCGCTGCGCACCTTCATCACCACGCTGTTCGAAGACAACCCTTACCAGTTCCGCCCAATCTTTCGTGGCTTCTACTTCACGAGTGCAGTGCAAGAAGGCCAGTCGACCGGCCGTGCCAGCCAGCGCGTGGCCGAGCGCTTTGGCCTCACGCCGGCACTCGGCTCGGCACCCACGGCTTCCGTGGTGGCCCAAAACGGTTTCTTCTTGCGCGACCTTTTCTCCAAGGTCGTGTTTGCCGACCGCAACCTGGTGCAGCAGTACACCAGCCGCAACAAGCTGCGCTGGCGCTACGCCGCTTTCTTCGGCGGCGCCTTGCTGCTGGGTGCCATGCTCGCAGGCTGGACGTGGTCGTACGTGGGCAACCGCCAGTTGGTGGCCCATGTGCAAGCCGACCTCGACAAGGCGATCAAGCTGCAGGAAGGTCGCATCGACTTGCAGTCGCGCCTGGAAGCGCTAGAGATCGTTCAAGACCGTGTTGAACAGCTGCAACGCTATCGCGATGAGCGCCCCTGGTCGCTGACGCTCGGCCTCTACCAAGGCGAAGCCGTCGAGCAAAAGCTGCGCGCCACCTACCTCGCCGGCCTGCAAGAGGTGATGCTCAAGCCGACTGCCGCGGCCATCGCCAGCTACCTGAGCGAGGTCAATGCCAGCGCCGCGCAGCTGCAGCCACTGGTGCGCGCCGCCGATGGCAGCCCCACCCCCGCCAAACCCAACAACACCGCCAGCCCTGAGCCCATGGGCGTGTATTCGGCGGCCTCGACCAGCAATGTCTCCGACGCCTACAACGCGCTCAAGACCTACATCATGCTGGGCGAGCGCAACCGCGTGGAAGCGGGCCACCTCGGCGACCAGCTCACCCGCTTCTGGCGCGGCTGGCTCGAAGCCAACCGTGGTTCCATGCCGCGCGAGCAGCTCATACGCTCGGCCGAGCGCATCTTGTCGTTCGCGCTCACGCAGGCGTCGGCACCCGACTTCCCCGTCACGCAAACCAACCTCGCCTTGCTCGACACCACGCGCGAAAACCTGCGCCGTGTGGTGAAAGGCATGCCGGCCCGCGAGCGCGTCTATGCCGAGATCAAGGCACGTGCGGCCACGCGCTTCCCAACGATGACCGTTGCGCGCCTGGTCGAAGACGCCGACAAAGACATCGTGGCCGGCAGCTACGCCATCTCGGGCGCCTTCACCCGTGAAGCCTGGGACGGCTTCGTCGAAGACGCCTTTAAAGACGCCTCGACCAAAGAGAGCAAGGCCGACGACTGGGTGCTCAAGACCGCCACCCAAGACGACCTCACGCTCGAAGGCAGCCCCGAGCAGATCCGCAAGGCCCTGGTGCAGCTTTACAAGGCCGAGTATGTGCAGGAGTGGCAGAAGTTTCTGCAAGGCGTGAGCGTCAAAGAGTTCACCAGCTTCGAGCAAGCCGTGATCCGCATGAACCGGCTGGGCGACCCTGCGGCGTCCCCCGTGGGCAAGCTCATCCAGGCGCTGTACGACCAAACCTCGTGGGACAACCCAGGCCTGCTCAACGACCGCCTGGCCAAGGGCCAGAAGGGTTTCATCGACTGGTTCAAGCAATCGATCCTGCGCATGGCGCCCGGCCAGGTCGATGTGAAGATCGACCTCTCGACCGGCCAGGCCGCCGTGCCCATGGGGCCCATCGGCAAGGAGTTTTCGGGCCTCACCCGTTTGATGGTGGCCCGCGACAGCAACCCGACCCTGCTGCGCACCTACCTGCAGTCGCTCTCGAAGATCCGCACGCGCTTCAACCAGATCAAGAACCAGGGCGACAACGGCCCGGCCAGCCGCCAGCTGATGCAGCAAACGCTAGAAGGCGCCTCCGAGCTGAGCGATGCGCTCAAGCTGGTGGAAGAGCAGATGCTCAACGGCCAGACCGAGGCCGCCAAGGCCACGCTGAGACCGCTGCTGGTACGCCCGCTGATTCAGTCGTATGCGGTCATCGTGCCGGCCGCCGAGAACGAGATCAACCGCATCTGGGCAGCGCAGGTGTACGACCCCTTCCAGCGCACGCTGTCGGGCAAGTACCCCTTCGACCGTGCTTCGCGCCTGGAGGCCACGGCCGCGGAAATGGCCAAGATGTTCGGGCCCGAAGGCAGCGTGGCCAAGTTCAGCGGTGAAGCGCTCGGTGCGCTGGTGGTGCGTCGCGGCGACACCGTCACACCGCGCACCTGGGCCGACATCGGCCTGCGGCTGCGACCCGACTTTGCCGCCGGCTTCCCGGCCTGGGTGGCGCCCATCGCGGGCCAGGTCGGAGCCGGTGGCGCTGCTGCGGGTGGCGGTGGCGGTGGCGCTGCGGCAAACGACCCGCAAACACATTTCCAGATGCTGCCCACACCAGTGCCCGGCTTGTCGGAATACACCATCGAGGTCGATGGCCAGCAGCTGCGCTACCGCAATGCCGTGGCCAACTGGTCCAATTTCGTGTGGCCCGGAACCGGCACGCCCGGAGTACGCATCACCGGCATCACCACCGAAGGCCGAGCGGTGGAATTTCTCAACGAGCCTGGTGGCTATGGCCTAGAGAAGATGATCAGCAAGGCCAAGCGACGCAAGCTCGACAGCGGCGCTTTCGAGCTGACCTGGCCCAGTGGCACGATGGCCGTAACCGTGCAGCTGCGCCTGATCTCCAGTGCCGCCGTGGGCTCGCCCACGGCACCCGGCGCGCCCGACACCCCCAGCGCATCGGGCGGTCTGAAGGGCGTGCAGCTGCCGGCCTTGGTGGTGGGTGCACTCACCGCGGCGGCCGTACCCGTGGCCAACGGGGTCAGGCCATGAGCACCGCGTTGGCGCAGGCACTCTACTTCGGCAAGTTGCCGTCACGCGGCGACTTCGTGCGCAGCTCGGCAGGCTCGGCACTCATCCACAGCATCGACCAGTGGATGTCGCAGACCATGGAGCTGCTGGCCGAAGAGTCGCGCTGGAAGATCACTTACGACGCGGCGGCGCCGGTGCATTTCGCCGTCCTCGGTGCACAGAGCAATGCGGGTCTCGTCGGTCACATGGCGGCCAGCCAGGACGCATCGGGCCGGCGCTTCCCCTTTGTGATGGCGGCCTCGTTCGAGGTGCCCGACCCGGCGGGCTTCCTGCCTTACAGCCCGCAAGCGCTGAGCCCGCTGTGGGGCCGGCTCGATGCACAGGTGCGCCAAGCCCTGCTGGCGGAAGACTTCGCACTGGTACAAGAGCAGCTCAGTGCGCAAGCGGTCGAGCTCGAAGTGCGCACCGAGGTGCTCCACGAAGGCTACAAGACCTTTGCGCAGCTGCTCACGCTCGATCGCTTCGAGGCCACCGTGTCGCCGCCGGGCGAACCCATCTCGTTCCGGCAGACGATGCTGGCACTGGGCTTGCTGCTGCAACCCGTGCTGTCGCAAGGCCATGCCGACCTGAGCAAGGGCCTGGTGCTGCCGCTGCCGCGCGACCCCATGCAGCTGCCGCATGTGCTCACGCTGTGGGTCGACCTGATCACGCGCTTCTTCAAGCGCACCTCTGCAGAGACGCTCATTCTCGTCACCTCGCACGGGCCGCAGCCGGTGCTGGTGATGGGCTTTCACGGCGCCTCGCCGGCCACGCTGCGCTCGGCGATAGACCCCGATGTGTGTCGCTCCGATAACGTGGCCATCACGCAAGCCGAGTGGGTCGAAGACTGGATCGGCTCCGACTACGGCCTGCGCAAGCTGTCCAACCATTTACGCGACCCGGCCCTGTCGGTCGCCGCGGCGGTCGACATGTTCCGCGAAACCTTTCTGGGGGAATGACGATGCTGCGTTGGAAAAGAGGCTTCGCGCCCGCACTGCTCTGCCTGGCCACACTGGCACCCGCTCTGGCGCAAACCAGCGCCACGCCCAACCAGGTGGTGGTGGCCGGCACAGTGCCCGATGAAGCCACGCGCAACGCCATCCTGGCGCGGGTGCGCGAGGTCTACGGCACCGAGCGCGTGGTCGACCAGCTGGGCGTGGGCTCGGTCGTGGCGCCACCCAACTGGAGTGGCTATGTGCAAAAGCTGGTGTCGCCGCAGCTCAAGCAGGTGTCGCGCGGGCAATTGGCCATCAACGGCAACAACATCGAGCTGAAGGGTGAGGTAGCCAACGAGTCGCAGCGCCAGCAGCTCGCTGCCGACATGGCCACCGCGCTCAACCCGACCTACGCGGTGCGCAACGCGCTGCGTGTCGCCGCCCAAGAGCAAACCGTGCTCGACGCCACGCTCGCCAACCGCATCATCGAGTTCGAAGCCGGCAGCAGCGTGCTGCGCCCAGCTGGCCGCAGCATCCTCGACGAGATGGCGGCCACGCTGCTAAGGCTGGGCAACAAGAAGGTCGAGGTCATCGGCCACACCGACTCGCAAGGCGGGCGTGACACCAACGTCGTGCTCTCGCTGGCACGGGCCGATGCCGTGCGCAGCTACCTGGCGAGCAAAGGCGTGGCGCCTTCGCTGATCACCACCTCTGGCTCAGGCCCCGACCGGCCCGTGGCGGCGAACGACACACCCGAAGGGCGTGCGCGCAACCGGCGCATCGAGTTCCGCGTCAGCCAGTGAGGGCTAGGGCAGGTTGCCTTCGCGCGGGGCTTCGACGCCCAGCAGCTCTTCCAGATGGGCCAATGCCGGGCCGTCCTTGACCACCGAACGCAGCCACAGGTGCAAGGGCATGTCGCCCCAGTGCACGGCCTTGTCGGCGAGGTAGGCCACCGGGCTGTGCGGCTCAGTCGCGCGGAAGAAAGCGGCCACCTCGCGCAACTGAGCTAGCGCCTGCTCGCGTGAGTGCAGCGGGCCACCGGCAGCGCGCGCCGTGTCAGCAATGCCCTGTGCGGCCGACCCCGTGGCAGCCGCTTGCACCGCAGGCGTGCCAGCCAGCGCGCCTGCTTCGCGCGCGAGCCGCTGCACTTCGTGGTGGGCAGCCGCCAGCGCCTCGCGCGCGGGCACGAAGCTCGGGCCATCGTCGCCCAGCTTCGCGTCTACCACCGCCTGCCATGCCGCCAGGGCTTCTTGGCACGACAGCAAGGTGGCGAGCGTTTTGCGCAGATCGTCTTTCGGCGTCTCGCGCAGCGCGCGGTTGAATTTGTCGAGCGTCAAGGCCTCGGCGGGCAGGTGGGCCGCCTTCTCGGGCGAGCGCTCCAGCGTGGCTTGCAATGCGCGCGCCACTTGCATCTGGTGCAGTGAATAGGCACCCGACTTGCCACGCACCACCGGCGCTGCGACGGCCAGCGGTACCAGGCGGCCCACGAACCAAGCGATGTTGCCCGCGCGCTGCTCCATGTCGCCGCCTTCGGCTTCGGGGTAGAGGCCGGCCCAGTACTGGTCGCACAAACGTGCACACAGAGTCAAGCCTTGCTGCAAGCCAACATAACCGTCAGTCAGCGTGGCGGCCTCAGCCCACCACATGGCCAGGCGCAGGTCTTTCGAGCGGCTGCTCAACAGCTCGCCGCAACGGGCTTGTGCGCCGGCCCAATCGGCCGACTTCAAGGCGGTGACCCACTCACCTTGGTCGAGCGTGGCATCGTCTTCGCGGCGCATCTCGGCAATGGCGTCGAACTCGGTCGAGAACGACAGGTCTTCACCACACGGGGCCGAATCGGAGATCGGCGTCAAGAGCTCGTCGATGTTCATGCCGCCCAGTGTAGCGGGGGCTTTCTGCATGACTCCTAGAATGAAACATGCTTGTTGCATCCTCTTTCGTTCAGGCGCTCGCCGACGGCATACACCTCGTCGACACCGGCTTTCACCGCCCGCGTTTCGACGCCGCCTACCTGATGGTGGAAGACGGCCGCGCCGCTTTCATCGACACAGGCACCACGCACAGCGTGCCGCGCTTGCTGGCAGCGCTCGAATCGCTGGGCCTGCCGCTGACGGCCGTCGACTGGGTCATCGTGACCCACGTGCACCTCGACCACGCGGGCGGCGCGGGCGCCCTCATGCATGCGCTGCCCCACGCCAGGCTTGTGGTGCACCCACGCGGCGAGCGCCACATGGTCGACCCCAGCGCCTTGCTCAAGGGCGCTCGTGCTGTGTACGGCGCGGAGGAAGTGGAGCGCTCTTACGGCCAGGTGATGCCCATCGCCCGCGAGCGGGTGGTCACCAGCAGCGATGGCCAGACCCTGCATCTCGCAGGCCGCCCCTTGCAGCTGATCGACACCCCCGGCCATGCCCGCCACCACCACTGCATCTGGGACGCGCGCAGCCGCGGCTTCTTCACCGGCGACACCTTCGGCCTGAGCTACCGCGAGTTCGACACCGCACGCGGACCTTGGCTGCTGCCCACCACCACGCCAGTGCAGTTCGACCCTGAGCCGCTGCGCCAGTCGGTGCGGCGCATGCTGGCGTACGCCCCACAGCGCATGTACCTCACGCACTACGGCTGTGTTGAGGGCGTGCCAGCGCTGGGCGAGATGATGCTGTCGCAGATCGACGAGTTGGTGGCCTTGGCCGAGTCGTTGCGCCATGCAGACGAGCAGCAGGCAAAGCTGCGGCAAGGCCTGACCGAGATTTACCTGAGGCGCGTGCGCGAGCACGGCTGCACGCTGAGCGACGCCGACACCGTGTCGCTGCTCGCAAGCGACATTGAACTCAACGCCCAAGGCCTCGCGGTCTGGCTGGATGGAGGCAAAACCACATGAGCAAACCCGTTCAATTCAACCTGCATGAGCAGGCCGTCGTGATCACCGGTGCGTCACAAGGCATAGGCGCGGCATGCGCCCATCGCCTGTCGCAAGACGGCGCCGCTGTGGCGCTGTGGGATGTGGACGACGCACGCGGCCAGGCGCTGGCGCAGTCGCTCATTGCGCAAGGCCGCCGCGCCACCTACATGCACTGCAATGTGGCAGTGAAAGCCGAGGTCGACGCTGCGGTGGCCCACACCCTGCAAGCCTTAGGCCCCATCACTGGCCTGGTCAACAACGCCGGCATCTTCAAGGCGGCCGACTTTCTCGACATCACTGAAGCCGACTGGGACGCGGTGATCAACGTCAACCTCAAAGGCTCCTTCCTCGTGGCGCAAGCCGTGGCACGCGAGATGGTGAAGACCGGCGGTGGCGCCATCGTCAACATGAGCTCGGTCAATGGGCTGATGGCCATCCCGAGCATCGCCAGCTACAACGTGAGCAAGGGCGGCATCAACCAGCTCACGCGGGTGATGGCCTTGTCGCTCGCCGACCACGGCATACGCGTGAACGCCGTGGCGCCCGGCACCATCGCCACCGAGCTCGCTAAAAACGCAGTGCTGGGCAGCGACGAGGCACGCGCCCGCATCATGAGCCGCACGCCTATGAAGCGCCTGGGCGAGCCTGAAGAGATCGCCGACGTCACCGCCTTCTTGCTCAGCAGCGCGTCGAGCTACATGACGGGCGAGATCGTCTACGTAGACGGCGGCCGGCTCACGCTCAACTACACCGTGCCCACCGCGTGACAGGCAGCGTGGCGAGCGGCTTCGAGGCCTTCTGGGTTTCAACCGGCATCGTCGCGCTCAGCGAAATCGGCGACAAGACACAGCTGCTGGCCTTGCTGCTGGCCGCGCGTTTTCGCAAGCCGCTGCCCATCATCCTCGGCATCTTCGTCGCGACCGTGGCCAACCATGCCGGTGCGGCCGCGTTGGGCGCCTGGCTGCAAAGCCTGATCGACCCACAGTGGCTGCGCTGGGGCCTGGGGTTGTCATTCCTCGCGGTCGCGGCGTGGATGCTGGTGCCCGACGCCATTGATGACGACGAAACGTCTGGCGTGGGTCTATGGGGCGTGTTTGGCGTGACGGTGCTGGCGTTCTTCCTCGCCGAGATGGGCGACAAGACGCAGATCGCCACCGTGATGCTGGCCGCGCGCTTCCACTCGCTGTGGTGGGTGACCGCAGGCACCACGCTCGGCATGATGCTGGCCAACGTGCCGGCAGTGCTGTTTGGCGAGCGTGCCGTGAAGTTTGTTCCTATCGCCTGGGTGCACCGAATCGCCGCGTTGGTGTTCGCGGCCTTGGGGCTGCTGGTGCTCTTCGGCATTGGCGCCTAGGCGACGCTGAATAAGTCCCCGCGAGGCGGCGCGCCTCGGTTTGGGATGGACTGCAAGGCGCAAAGCGCAGCGATACCCGCAGGTATCGCGAGCATTTGCAACGCCGCTGGACGCCCAAAGCGAGGATGCGCCGTTCGCGAGTATTCAGCGTTGCCCTAAGCCACCACCGCGCCACCGCCCAGCCGGCCACCAGAATCAAGCCCCAGATGGCTTTCATGAAGGGTACAAGCCCCGTGCCGATGCCGATCCTCACGGCAAGCTGTACGCTCACGCCTCGACCACCTGCTTCATCATGGACGTGCCAGCGGCTCGCTGAAGCCAACACGGGTCGTCATTCCAAACTTCGAAATAGCCCTCTATGAGACTCCTACACACCATGCTGCGCGTTGGCCACCTGCAGCGCTCTATCGATTTCTACACCCAGGTGATGGGCATGCAGCTGCTGCGCACCACCGAACGGCCCGAGCAAAAATACTCGCTCGCCTTCCTGGGCTACGGCCGCAACCCCGAGCACGCCGAGATCGAGCTGACCTACAACCACGGCGTTGACAGCTATGACTTGGGCAGCGCGTACGGGCACATCGCGATTGAAGTGCCCGATGCCTACGCGGCTTGCGACAAGATCAGAGCCAACGGTGGCGCTGTGACGCGCGAAGCCGGGCCGGTGAAAGGCGGCGACACCGTCATCGCCTTCGTGACCGACCCAGACGGCTACAAGATCGAGCTGATCGAAAGACGGCCCCCCAGTCGCTGACGCTCCTGCCCTCAAGGGGCGCCACCCATCGGCCCGGCAAACCCGTGCCTTGGGCGTTGCTTAGTGGGCGGCTCGTTTCACTCCCGTTGTCAGGCTTCCGGCTTTTTTCGACCGAAGAGTTTGGCGATGCCGCCGCCGAACACGGCGAAACCGATCAGCGCGACTTTCCAGAACTTGGCGAACAGCAAACCCACCGTGGCCAGCAAGCCCAGCTTCTTGGCGATAAGGCCACCACCGATCAGCGCCGCCAGGCCGTACTCGGCCACATGGTCGGTGGCCGCAGAGAAGTCTTCATAGCGCTTGCCATCGTTGAAGCTGGTCACGCCCAGCAGTTCATCGGCTCGTGGCTTCAGGCCGGCCAAGGCTTTCGGGTCGGTCATCAGGTTCATCTCGATGAAGCCTTCGCGGCCCAACACATAGGTGTGGTAATTGACAGTCTCTTCACGCTGCGCGCCGTCAATCGACTCGGCACGCATGCCCCAGGCCAGACGGTGCGTGGCCTGCTCATAGGTGGGCTTTTGCACCCAATCGAGAATGTGCAGCTCGCCGCCGCCCATCTTCTTGCGCTCAGTGTTCGATGCCTCGGTGCCTTCCTTGACCGAGCTGAACAACTCATCGGCGTTCCAGGTCTTGGCGTCTTCGTCCTTCACATAGCCTTCCTTGCGAAAGCGCAGTGATACCGCCCAATTGCTCTTGTCGTCTTCGCTCAGCACCATGCCCAGCAGCTTGTGCGGGCCGGGGTTGCCCCAGTAGGTGAGCAGTGCGCCGGCATCTTGCTCGTTGAGATACACGTAGCCGGCGGGCAGCTTGATCGAGCCTTGGTCGGCCAGCGCTATCGTCTTCGGGCCGTGCTCAGGGTTGAGCTTGGGTGGCGCGGTGTCGGCAGCCGATGACAGACTGAAAACGCACAGCGCCGCGAGCGCCACCAAGGCGCGTTGAATCGTGAACATGAGAACTCCCTCGTGTGATGTAGGTGGCCTCAGCGGGCCGCCAGCATCGTACCGAAAGAGGGCATGCTCAGCTTGGTCTCAGTGCACCCGCCTGCTTGGCCAGGCGCGTGATGCGCGCCCAGTCCTTGCCGGCCACGGCGTCCAAGGGCGTGAGCCACGAGCCGCCGCACACCTTCACGGTGGGCAGCGCGAGAAACTCTGGTGCGGTCTCTAGCGTGATGCCGCCGGTGGGGCAAAAGGCGACGTCAGGGAACGGGCCTGCCAAAGCCTTCAGCATCGGAATGCCGCCCGTCGCCGTGGCCGGGAAGAACTTCAGGAACTGGTAGCCGTCGGCATTGGCCTGCATCACTTCACTGCCGGTGGCCACACCGGGCAAGAG
The DNA here is from genome assembly GCF_046595475.1 of Rhizobacter sp. GTDB lineage: Bacteria > Pseudomonadota > Gammaproteobacteria > Burkholderiales > Burkholderiaceae_C > Rhizobacter. Next base: position 13,993 of record NZ_JBKJOQ010000031.1, on the reverse strand, counting down.
CGGCAGGTCGATCTCGCGGCAGGCCTGGCCCACAGCGCTCAAATACCCCGGGCTCACCGCAAACTGGCAGCCGGCGCTTTTGGCCGAGTGCGCATCGGCCACATTGCGCACGGTACCGGCGCCGACGATGGCGGTGGGCACCGCCCGCGCAATGGCCTCCATGCACTGCAGCGCAATTGGTGTGCGCAGCGTGATCTCGAGCACCCGCACGCCGCCGTCGACCAGCGCTTGCGCCAGCGGCACGGCGTCTTCGAGGCGCTCGATCACGATCACCGGTATCACCGGGCCATAGGATGCAAGTTCTAGTGGATTCATGGTGTTCAAAGCCCGTTGATTCACAGCCCGTTATGTCACAACCAAGTGATGGCGCCTTCTTCGGCGCTGAGCACATTGCGCCGCATGCCGCCAAACAACTCGCGGCCGATGCCATGCGCGTTGTTGTCGCGATGATCTGCGCGGATGTCGGCGTTGTCACGCGCTGACCACTCGGCCGCATCGACCAAGGCATCGAGCGTGCCGGCCACCGCATCGAGGCGAATCAGGTCTCCGTTGCGCACCTTGCCCAGCGGGCCATTGGCCAGCGCCTCGGGGCTCACGTGGATGGCGGCGGGCACTTTGCCCGACGCGCCACTCATGCGGCCATCGGTCACCAGCGCCACCTTGTAGCCCTTGCCTTGCAGCACGGCCAGCGGCGGCGTGAGACGGTGCAGCTCGGGCATGCCATTGGCGCGCGGGCCCTGGAAGCGCACCACGGCCACGAAGTCGCGCTCAAGCAGCCCGGCCTTGAAGGCGGCGAGCATTTCTTCCTGGTCGTTGAAGACGACAGCGGGCGCTTCGACGATGTGGTTGGCTTCGGGCACGGCCGACACCTTGATCACCGAGCGGCCCAGGTTGCCGGTGAGCAACTTGAGCCCACCGCTTTCGCTGAACGGCGCTGCGGCGGTACGCACGATGGCGTCGTCGCCGCTGGCCGCCGCCAGGTCTTTCCACACCAGGCCGGCCTGATCGTGCCCGGACGCGCGCTCGGGCACGCGTGAATAGTCGCGCAAGCCCCCCGCACTCACCGCGGCCACGTCAGCATGCATGTAACCCGCATCGAGCAGCTCGCGGATCACGAAGCCGGGGCCGCCTGCCGCCTGGAACTGGTTCACGTCGGCGCTGCCGTTGGGGTACACGCGCGCCAGCAGAGGCACGGCGTGCGAGAGGTCGGAAAAATCAGTCCAGTCGATCAAGATGCCGGCCGAGCGCGCCACAGCCACCCAATGGATCAGGTGGTTGGTCGAGCCACCGGTGGCAAGCAAGGCAACCATCGCGTTGACGATCACGCGCTCGTCGACAAGCCGGCCGATGGGCATGAAGCGCTGCGCCCGCGTGATGCTGAGCACCTGCTGCACGGCTTGGCGCGTGAGCACCTCGCGCAGCTCGGCATGCGGGTGGATGAAGGCCGCCCCCGGCACATGCAGGCCCATGGCTTCGAGCAGCATCTGGTTGCTGTTGGCGGTGCCGTAGAAGGTGCAGGTGCCTGCACCGTGGTACGCGGCCGACTCCGCCTGCAGCAGCTGCTCGCGGCCCACCAGACCTTGTGCAAACTGCTCTCGCACTTTTGATTTGGCGTTGTTCGACAGCCCGCTGCTCATGGGCCCGGCCGGCACGAAAACACAAGGCAGGTGGCCGAAGTGCAGCGCACCGATCAAGAGGCCGGGCACGATCTTGTCGCACACGCCGAGCAGCAGGGCGGCATCGAACACATCGTGCGACAGCGCAATGGCGGTGCCCATGGCGATGTTGTCGCGCGAGAAGAGGCTGAGCTCCATGCCCGGCGTGCCCTGGGTCACGCCGTCGCACATGGCCGGCACACCGCCCGCCACTTGCACAGTGGCACCCAGGCGGTGGGCTTCGTCGCGAATGATGGCGGGGAAACCTTCGTACGGTTGGTGCGCCGACAGCATGTCGTTGTAAGACGTGACCACACCGATGTGCGGGCCCTTCTCGGCCACCACGCGCAACTTGTCGTGGGTGGGCAGCGCAGCGAAGGCATGGGCCACGTTGGCGCAGCCCATGCGCTCTGCGCCGGGCGGGCGCGAGGCCAGCTGATCTACGCGCTGAAGGTAGGCTGAGCGCAACACCGCGCTGCGTTCGCGTATGCGCTGGGTGACTTCGAGCAGGGCTGATTTCATGCGATGACACCGGGCAAGCCGGATGTAACTTGACGATTGATTATCAAGTAACCAAATTACATCGTCAATCCGGAAAGCTGGCCCGTCATGGCTTCTGCTCGCGGCCCACTTGCCGCGCGCGCTCAAGCAACTGGTCGCAGGTGTCGCCATCTTTTTCGCCGTCTTTGTCGCCGTTGCCCTTGTCGACCAGGGGCAGCAATGCCGCCAGCGGGTTGATCAGCGCCAGCAGCACCGCACCCCCAACCTTGCGCGCGAGCGGCGCCTTTTCTACCGAGATGTGCGGCGACTTGAAAGCACCTTTCACATGCAGCGGCGTGCGCAGTGCGAGCGGGCTGAAGTCTTTCGGCGTGACGACGACGCGCAGGTCCAGCAGCTCATCTTTCATGGACACCGTGCCGTCGCCCCAGACCGTGGAGTCTCCTGTGTCGATGACCAGCGCACGCGGGCGCAGCACGCCTTGCTCGGCTTTCATGTCGGCCAAAGCGCAGGTCACGGGCAGCAACTCGTCGCCCTTCAGCATGACGCCCAGCGCCTGGGCGATGTCCAGCCCCGCAGCTTCGATGGCGAGGTGAGACACGCGCCCATGGCGCAGCGTGGTGGTCACGGTACCGTCCACGCTGCCCAAGATCTGCGCCATCGACCTGCCCTGGCCCTTGAGCGATGCGCGGCCCACGAGGCTGCCGCTCACATAAGGCGCTTTGGTGGTGGCGCGGTCTTGCTTGAGCCACTCTTCAAGCTTGACGCCCGACCAGCGCAGATCGGTCTGCCACATCGCCACCTTGCCGGTGCCGTCGATCGAGAGCTTGCCGGTCAGGTTGCCGTCGGCAGTGTGTGCCACCAGGTCATTCAAGAACAGCTTGCCGTCCTGCAAGGTGAGGTGGGTCTTCAAGGGCTGCAGTGGCAAGGCGAAGAAGCGGCCGAGTTCCGCGCGGTCGAACGACAACAGCACATTGGCGTTCATCGCGCGCAGCGAGGGCAGGTCAAATTCCTTGTCGGGCAGCACGCGAGCCGCGGGGGGAGACGAGGCCGACGGGGGCGGCGTCACTGCGGCATCGGGCTCACCGCCAATGGTGGGCAGCAAGTCGGCCAGCAGCAGGCGCGGGCCCGAGATTCGGCCAGACAGCAGCGGCAGGCGCGGCCGCGTGTCGTAGGTCAATGCGCCGGTGAGCTTGCTGGAGCCCACGGTGGCGTCATCGGTGAGCACGTTCCACACGCCCCCTCGCTTGGTCAACCGCCCGGCGAGCACGAAGGCGCCGGTGGTCGGCAGCGTCACCCCCAGCGGGTCACCCACTGCGGCCAGCGACGGCCCGCTCACGCGAAACACGCCGGTCATGTCGGACAGCTTGAAGACGTCGGTGACGGTGCCATTGAAGTTGAGCGCCGCCTTGCCGGCCTTGAGCTCCAGGACTACTGGCACCGCGGGGGCGCCGCTGCCTTCGCGCAACAGGGGTGTGACGCCTGTCGTGCGCAGCTTGGCGGTGACGGTGGCCCCGCGATAGGTGCCGCGGGCATTGGCAATCAGGCCCTGCAAGGCGGCAGGCAAGGGCCGCGAGGTGCGAGGCGGTGGCTGCTGCGGGTCTGCGCCATCTGGCGTGCCTTCTGACACCGCAAGCTCGGCGGTGATGTTGGCCCGAAGCGGCGCATCGACGTAGGTCATCTGACCTTGCCTGACCTTCAGCTCGCGCACGGTGGGCATTTGCGCTCGCGGTGCGTCGGCGGTTTTCTGCGTGTCGGGGTCTCCAAACGCCCACGACGCGCGGCCATCGGCCAATCGCTCGGCGTGCACCACCAGCGTATCGGCGTGCAGCAGGTCGATGTCCAGCGGCTGGCCTTGCTTGGCACGCCAGATGTCGCCGTAAGACAAGTGCATCTCGGCGCCGCTGGCATGCAGGAAATAGGGCTGCTTGCTCCACTCGGGCGCTGCAATCTCAAGCTCCGGCACCTTCACCTTCAGGCCGCCGAAGAAGCGCACCGTGGCGCGATCTGACGCGCCCGCTTCGCGCAGATGGACGTCACGCTGCAAGGTCTTGCTCAGTGCGCGCTCTACCGGCGCCGCCAGGAAGGGCCACCCCGCCACTTCACACACCACCACCGCCACCACCAACAGCACCAGCACGCCCGCCGTCAGGGCCCACGCTTTGCGCTTGCGCTGAGCGGCTTGGTTCATGGAAGCTCCTGGCGGTTCATCAACACCAACCTTAGGCCGGCGGGCTCTGCCCCCCTATCAGCCGCGACCGGCAGCGTCTGTGGGGGATGTCCTACGGCAGGCGTTCATTCCACGTGCACATCAACCCGGCGGGCCTCGCGCTCGCCGCGCGCCGCCACCGGCTTGCTCAGCATCAGCTGAGACGGCGGCACGCCATTGGCTTCCAGCGCATGGCGCACCCTCAAGGCACGACGCTGTGCGGCCGTGGCATCGCTGAGAGGGTCTTGCACCCCGTTGATCAGCAGCACCATCTGGCCGTCCTCTCGCGCGGCCTGGGCCAGGCGGCTCAAGGTTTCACTGGAGGCCATGGCCAGCGTGTCGCCATCGGCTTCGAAGTAGATGCGTTGCACCGAGGCCGTGCTTGCGGGCGGCCTGTGCAAGCTTTTGAAACAGGCCAGCGTGATCACGCCAGCGACCACCAGCGCCACGATGCCCAGCACAGCAGCCAGTGCAAAACCTGACACATCGTCGTCTTGAACACTCATTCAATGCCCCCTCGCAACTGAATTTCATTCTAGAGTTGGCGGCCATGAATCTCGTCGCCCCTCTGCGCCCCCTGACACCCGAGCGCGAGCCAGCCCACCTGCTGGCACAAACACGTGCCGCTTGGGGCGGGCGCACCGACCTCTGGGTCTTCGGCTATGCCTCGCTGATCTGGCGGCCCGAGTTCGAATCGGTCGAGCAACGCCCGGCGCGCGTGCATGGCTGGCATCGGGCGCTCGAAATGCAGTCTCGCCTGAACCGCGGCACACCCGAGTGCCCCGGCCTCGTGTTTGCGCTGGTGGGTGGCGGCTCGTGCCACGGCATGGTTTACCGCATTGCGCGCGACCGGGTGGAAGACGAGCTGCCACGACTGTGGGCGCGCGAGATGCCCAACAGCGTGTACGACCCGAAGTGGCTGGCCTGCCGCACGCCCGAAGGCGCGGTGACGGCGCTGGCATTCACGCTCAGCCGCCACAGCCCCAACTACACCGGCACGATGGACGACGCGCACATGGTGCACATCCTGCAGCGCGCCACCGGCCGCTACGGCACCACCCTGGCCTATCTGCTGGAAACCGCCAACTGCCTGCGCGCCAACGGCATACGAGACAAGAAGATCGAGCGGCTGGTGGCGCTGGCCCGCCAGCACCAACTGGCGCCATAGCGAGGCAGGCGCGGCGCCACTCGGGAGCAGAGGTACAGCGACTGGGGGGCCCCGTCAGCGCGCGTCGCGAAACTGCATTTCCTGCTGGGCGACCCGCACCCGTGCGAGATCGTCTTCGGTGTCCACATCAAGCAGCACACCCGGGTCGTCTACCTCTACCCCTTGCGCGGGGTAGCGCGCCACCAGTCGGCGCGCGCCTTCATCACCGGTGAGTCTCACCAATTCTGAGTACAGCTCGGCCGCAAAACCCACCGGGTGACCACGCAGGCCCCGGTATTGCGCATAGGCCACGGCATGGCCATCGAGCTCCTGCGCGACGACGTGCAAGGTGCTGGCCTGAACCATCGGCATGTCGGCCGGCAGAACAAGCCAACCCGAGGCGTCGGAGCGCGCCGCCACGCCCGCTGCGATGGAATAGCCCATGCCCAGCCCGTGGCTGTCGGGTGAGTCGGCGGAAGGCAGCACCACCATGTCGCGCGTGGCCACGTGACGGCTCACCAGCTCGGCCAGAGGCTCGGACGTGACGACCAACACCGGCATCTGCGTTGCCAGCGCGTTGGACAGCGTGGTGGCGAGCACGGTCGACGCGCCGAGGCCTTGCATCAGCTTGTGTTGCAACCCACGGAAGCGCGACCCCTGGCCCGCTGCCAACACAATGACTGCCGGCCGTGATCTCATGTCGGCCACACTCCCCAGCGTTTGGTGTGCGCTCGGTCCACCTCGGCCAAGCGTCACCTGAAGGATGGGAGTTGGCGGCTTGCGAAGATAGTGGGGGCTTCACTTAAGGCCTTCCCCGTAAGCTGTTTTCACTACCGCCAGGGTTTCACCTCAGGTGGCGTTTCTATACTGCTGACATGAACATTGCCGACCTACGCAAGAGCTATGAGCGCGCCGAGCTGGACGAATCAGCGTCGCGCGCCGACCCGCTGGAGCAATTCGGCCTTTGGTTCCAGCAAGCGCTGGATTCGCAAGTGCCCGAACCCAACGCAATGACCGTGGCCACGGTGGGCAACAACGGCCGCCCCTCCACGCGCATCGTGTTAGTCAAGGGCTTCGATGCGCGTGGCATCACCTGGTACACCAACTACGACAGCCGCAAGGGGCAGGAGCTGTCAGCACACCCTCATGCCGCGCTGCAGTTCCACTGGGTAGAACTGGAGCGCGTGGTGCGCATCGAAGGCTGCGTGGAGCGCACCAGTGCCGAAGAGTCAGACGCCTATTTCGCCACACGCCCGCTCGACTCGAAGCTGGGGGCCTGGGCCTCGCCGCAAAGCCAGGTGATCAGCTCACGCGCCGTGCTGGTGGCCAACGCCGCCAAGGCCGCCGCCCGCTATGCCTTGTCGCCGCCACGGCCGCCGCATTGGGGCGGTTTCCGTCTGGTGCCCGAGGTGTGGGAGTTTTGGCAGGGCCGCAAATCGCGTTTGCACGACCGGCTGCGCTATCGCCTCGAAGGTGACAGCTGGCTGCGCGAGCGGCTGGCGCCCTGAGCTAGTTGCCAGGCGACGGCAGATGCGCTTGCACCAGTGCGGTGAGCGCACGCAAGAAGGCATGAAAGTCGATCGGCTTGGTCCAGTAGTCGTCGAAGCCGGCCTCTAGCGCGCGGTTGACATCGTCTGGCATGGCGTTGGCCGACAGGGCCACCAAGGTAGAGCCGGCAAGTGATGCCTCGGCGCGCAGGCGGCGCAGCACTTCGAAGCCGTCAATGTCGGGCAACTGCATGTCGACCAGCACCACGTGCGGCTTGCCTGCGATGGCCATGGCCACACCCGACAAACCGTCCACCGCGATGGACAGCTCGATGTCATTGCGCATCGCCACCAGCTCTTGCACCAGCAAGACGTTGACGGGGTTGTCTTCGATGTAGAGCAGGTCCAGGCGGGCCACGGGTGATGCGCCGTACAGGTCAGGGTGAAAGCCGCTGAGCGGCGCGTGATCAGAAGCCTCTGTAGGCGCTTGTGCCGGCAGTGTGACGCGGAATTCGCTGCCCTGGCCCGGTTCGCTGCTGACGCTCACGTCGCCCCCCATCAGGCGCACCAGGTGGCGCACGATGGCCAGGCCTATGCCCGTGCCCTGGATGGTGCCGCGCTCGGCGCCCAGGCGGTTGAACGGCTGGAACAGCTGAGCACGCTGCTCCGCCGACAGGCCCCGGCCGCTGTCGCGCACCGAGATCGTCCACGCAGGCCGGCCCTCGTGTTGGCTTGCAGCAGACGACACCCACACCTGGCCTTGCGGGCGGTTGTACTTGATGGCGTTGCTCAGCAGGTTGGACAAGATCTGCCGCACCCGGCGCGGGTCGGCGCGCACCCAGCCGGCCATGTTTTGCGCATGCACCGTCACCTGGGCCTGCGCGGCCTGAAGCTGCGTCCACTGCAGCACGTCGTCGAGCGAGGCTTGCAGCGACACCGCCTCAGCGCCCAGCGGCAAGGCATCTGACTCAACGGTGGCGAGGTCGAGCACGTCGTCGATCAGCGCCAGCAGGTGCAAGCCCGCGGAGTGGATGCGGTCGACGCGCAGGCGCTGGCGCCCACTCAGCAGGTCGCCGGGGTCGTTGCCGAGCAGCTGCGTGAAGCCCAGAACCGCATTCAAGGGCGTGCGCAGCTCGTGGCTCATGCGCGCGAGAAACTGGCTTTTGGCGTGGCTGGACTGCTCCGCCGCGGCCTTCTCACGCAGGGCCTGTTCGGCCCGGCGGCGCTCGGTGATGTCCCAGGTGACGCCCAGCAATCGGTCAAGCTGCCCCAGTGCATCGCGCTTGACCAGGCCGCGCGTGGCCAGCCAGCGTATCGACCCGTCGGGAAAGACCACGCGAAACTCGTTTTCGTAGTTGTCACCGTCAAGCCCTGCACGCACCTTGTTGCGGTTGATCAGCGCCATGTCGTCGGGGTGATAGGCCGCGTAGCGCATGTCGTCGGGCGGTGTCTCGGGCCCCACAGGCAGGCCGCGCAGGCGGTACATCTGCGCGTCCCACTTGGCCAAGCCGGTGCGCAGGTCACGCTCCCAGGTGCCGATGCCGGCCGACTCGGTCGCCAGGCGGGTGCGCTCCTGCATCTGGTGCAGCTCGGTCTGGGCGCGCTGCAGGCTGGTGATGTCGAGGTTGACGCCGAAGGCCAGCTCGCGCCCGCCCAGCACTTCGCGGCGCGACCACGACGCCACCCAGCGCACCGCGCCATTGGGCCGAACGATGCGGAACTCGGCATGCAGGCCCTGTGGGCCGGTGCCCACGACCGGCCGGTGGTTGCGCGCGATTTCGCGGTCTTCGGGGCACACCAGCTCGTTCAGCCAGCGGTCGTGGTGCGGCGGGGGCTCGTCGCGCGCGAGGCCGTACAGCCGGTACATCTGCTCGTTCCATTCGATGGCATGGGTCTCGGTGTCAACGCTCCAAATGCCCACGCCGGCCGCGTTGGTCACGCGGTCAATGCGCAGCGCAAAGGCCTGTGCACGCTCGCGCTCGGCGATGTGCTCGGTCATGTCGATCGACACGCCCGACAGGCCGATCACGCCGCCCGCTTCGTCGCGCTCAGCCACGCGGCGGGTGTAGAGGTGGCGGTAGCTGCCGTTGACGTGCCGATAACGCGTCTCCACGTCGACCACCTGGTGGGAAGCAGAAGCGTCCTGGGCGGCCTTGAGCACAGCAGGAAGATCATCAGGGTGGATGAGCTGCCGCAGCTCGTCGACCGTGAGCCGCTTGAGCGCCGGATCCATGCCAAGCATGCGGTAACCCCAGTCGCTGAAGTACACGTGGTTGTCGACCAGGTTGAGCCGCCACAGCGCCACGCCCGCGAGGTCAACTGCCCTCATCCACTGCGCCGCCGAGGCTTCGGTGGCACGCAGGCGCGTGGCGCTTTCGGTGTCGTCGATCAGCACGCCGGTCACGCGGTCGGGCTTGCCTTCGGGACCGTTCTCTACCTCGCACAGCGCGTAGATGTGCTTCACCTTGCCGTCGTGCATCTGCAGGCGGTAGCGGGTTTCGTAGCGACCTGCTGCCTGCGCAAAGCGCACGTTGTCTCGCAGCAGGCCGGCGCGGTCGTCGGGGTGCACGCGCTGCAGGGCCACGCTGAAATGCGGTGTGCCCAGGGCGGGGTCAAAACCGGTGAGGCGGAACATGTGGGCGTCCCAGCGCCCCTCGCCGGTGATCAGGTCGCGCTCCCACGAGCCCGTGCGGCCGAGCTCTTGCACCAGGTCGAGCCGCGCGCTAAGACGGTCGATTTCGGGCCGGTCGGCATCGAGCCAGACGAGCCATCCTTCGGGCAGGGAAACGGCGGTCCAGCCGATGTTGACCGTCGGCAGGCCGACGCTGGCGTGGCCTGTCAACCGCCCGCTGACCAATGCCGCACGCAGCCAGGTGGCCAACGCCTCCCAGTGCGTGGTGACCAGTTGCCGCCTTGCAGACCAGGCCGTTGCGGCTGGATTGAGTTGCCAGCCTGTCGCGCCCTCGGGCCACAACCTCAGTGCGAGGCCGGGCGCTGACAACCACAGTTGATCCATGCCGTCCATGCAGCTGATGCCTGCGTCACCCACGACCGGGCGCCGCTTCGTGACAGTAAAAAGCCAGTCTATCGACCAACCTGCATCAAAAACCTGGGCGTATACCCGTCTCCGGCGATGGCCGGCGCGAAGCTGCCAAATTGGGCACGCTCAGGCGTGCCCGGTCAGGGACGCACGCGGTGCGCAAAGGTCTTGCGAAACTTCTCGACCTTGGGCGCCACGACCATGGCGCAATAGCCTTGGCCGGGGTTCTGCGCGAAGTAGTGCTGGTGGTAGGCCTCGGCGCGCGAGTAGTTGTCTAGCGCCTTCAGCTCGGTGACCACTGGCGAGCGGTAAGTGCCGCTGGCGGCGATCTCGGCCAGCACCTCGCGCGCCACGCGCTCCTGCTCGGGCGAGGTGAAGTAGATGCCAGAGCGGTACTGGGTGCCCACGTCATTGCCCTGCCGGTTGAGCGTGGTCGGGTCGTGAACGACGAAGAAGATTTCAAGGATCTCGCGCAGGCTGATCTGCGCGGGGTCGAAGCTCACCTTCACCACTTCGTTGTGGCCGGTGTCGCCACCGCACACCTGCTCATAGCTTGGCTTGAGCACCTGGCCGTTGGTGTAGCCTGACTCGACCGCGGTGACGCCTTGTACCCGCTCGTACACCGCCTCGGTGCACCAGAAGCAGCCACCGCCCAGGGTGATGGATTCCGTCGTCGCGCTCATGGGTCTTGCTCCGTGTGAGGAAGGCTCGGATTCTGCGGCCTCAGAAAGAATAGCGCGCAGCCACCGCCAGCAGCCATGTGCGCGGCAGGGCCGGCTCGAAGTAGCGGCCATTGCCTTCGTTGACGATGACCGAGCCGGCATAGCGGCGATCACTGGCGTTGTCGACCCGCACGAGCTGGGTGAAGTGCCAGCCCGCCAGGTCTTGCGCGAAACCGGCGCGCAGGTTGAGCACAGTGGCCGCGGGCGCGGTATCGGTGTTGGCGTCGTTCACGTAGAGCGCGCCGGTGTGCACCACTTCTGCGCCGGCATTGAAGCCACCCCACGCCGCCTGGGGCGACCAGGCCAGCTCGGCGAAGGCGCTGCGCTCGGGCGTGCCGGGCAAGTGGTTGCCATTCTCGAAGCGGGCTTTCAGCACGGTGACGCTGAGGGTGCTGCGCAGGGTGTCGGTGAGCTGGCCCACATGCGAGAGCTCGATGCCGCGCCGCTCGGTGCGCTCGGCATTCTTGAAGGTGGAGCGGCCACCGACATTGGTGTCGACCAGTATCTCGTCACGGGTGTTGATGCCGAACAGCGCGGCGTCCAGGCGCTGTGCGGCGTCGATCTTCCATTTGGCACCCAGCTCCAGGTGGTTGCTGCGCGAGGCTCGCAGGTCGGTGTTGAGCCCGGTCAGGCCGCCCGCGCGATAGGCCAGCTCATTGAAGGTGGGCGTCTCGAAGCCGCGGCCGACGTTGGCGTACACGTTCAGCTCCGGGGTGGCGCGCCAGGTGAGGCCGAGCACCGGGTTGACGCCGTGGTAGTTCACGCCGCCGCTGTCGTCGGGGTTGCCGGCGATGATGAAGTTGTCTTGCGTGCGAAAGCGAACGGCGATGCTGCGCAGCCCCCCAGTGAGGGCCCATTGCTTGTGCAGGTCGACACTGGCCTGCACAAAGGCGTCGCGGTTTTCCACACGGTTTTGCTCGTCTCGCTTGAGCGCGCCCTGCACCCCGGCATTGTTGATGTAGCCCTGGCGGTTCTCGCGCATGCGGTCGTATTCGATGCCCCCGGTGAGGCGCAGCGCCCTCCCTTCCTCCAGCAACACCCGGTGCGCCAGCTGCGCACCCAAGCCTGAGTAAGCGCGCTCGAACTGCACGATGCCGCCGCTCGATGTGGCAGCCGCCTGAGCTGCAAGCGGAATCGACAAGGCGTTGTCGAGGTTGCGCTCGCCGGCATACAGGCGCCCGGTGAACTGGGTGTCGTCGCTGATGCGGTGCTCCACCACTGTACCCACCTGCTTCTGCCGCACCGTCTTGCGGGGGTCTTGTGCCAGCGCGGTGGGCGAGGCGCCTGCCCCGGCATCCCACTGCGCCCGCGTGAGACCCAGCGGGTCTTGCGTGCTGGGCTGGTCGAGCGCGTTCAACACCACGCTGATGTGGGTGTCGCGCGTCAGGTCGCTCTGCCAACGGCCGTTGAACTGGCCACGCTCGGCCGCGCTGTGCTCGCGGTAGCCATCGGTCTGATAGCGCGAGGCCGACAGCGTGAGGCCGTAGCCGGGCGTGCTGGTGCTGTACTTCACGCCGAGCTTGCCTTGGTGGTAAGGCCCGCCAGCGGCCGAGACGGTGACGGTGGGCTGGGCCGCATCGTCTTCAGTGAACACCTGCACCACGCCGCCAGCCGCGTTGCCGTAAAGCTGCGCCAGCGGGCCGCGCAACACCTCGATGCGGCCCACCGAGCTCAAATCAACATTGGACGCCTGACCTTGCCCGTCGGGCATGGTGGCGGGGATGCCATCGACGATGAACCGCACACCGCGTATGCCAAAAGTGGAGCGCGAGCCGAAGCCGCGTATCGACACCTGCAGGTCTTGCGCGTAGTTTTGCCGGTTGAGTACGGTGATGCCGGGCACACGGTTAAGCGCCTCCGACAAGTTGACCTGCGGGCCACCACCGTCGATTACTTCACGGTTGACGGCGCTGATGGCAGCGGGCGCATCGAACGAAGACTGACGGGTGCGCTCGGCCGTGACCACCACCGGGTCCAGGACAGAGACAGGCACAGAAACAGGCACAGAAGTTTGTGCCCACGAAGCCCCGGCCGCCCCAAGCACCGACAACGCTACCCACATCTGGCTGATTCGCATCGAAGACAATCCCAAGTCAGAGAAGCTGCGCACTGTTCCATGCGGTCTGGTTTACGTGAACCCCGGATAAGCGCGCAATTTTTCACTGTTCGTGCGCCACGACGGCGCAGGCCTTAGGCTGTGCGCCAGCTTGCTCCGGCACAATCGCGCGCCAAACGCCCGAATCACTCGAAGAAAGACACGGCATGAACGGCCTGATGACCCTGCTCGGCATCGAATCGTGGACGCCCGTGCTGGTGGCGCTGCTGCTGCCGCCTCTTCCTTTTTTACTGCTCATCCTCATCGGGGCCCGGTTGATCCTGCCGCACCGTGGCCTCGGTTGGTTCGTCATCGTGCTGAGCATCACCGGACTGTGGCTGAGCAGCTGCCTGGGCACCGGTCGGATATTGACTCAGTTCGTACTGAAGCCTCCAACGGCCATCAGCGCCGAGGGGCTGGCCGAGTTGAAGGCCGCGGTGAAGGCCAAGGAGCAAGTTGCCATCGTGGTGCTGGGCGGCGGCGCAGAGCGCCTGGCCCCCGAGTACGGCGTGGCCAACCTCGCACCACCCTCGTTGGAGCGTTTGCGCTATGGGCTGTGGCTGAGCCGCGAGACCGGTGCACCGGTGGCGTTCAGCGGTGGCTTGGGCTGGGGCCAGGCCGACGGCCAAGCCGAAGCACAAACCGCTGGCCGCATTGCTTCGAGCGAATTTGGGCAGCCGATCAAGTGGCTGGAAGACCAGTCGCACGACACCCGTGAAAACGCGATGCGCACATTGCCCATACTCAAGCAGGCCGGCGTCACCCGTATCCTGCTCGTGACCCACGGCTGGCACATGCCTCGTGCCCAAAGGGCTTTCGAGCAGGCCGCAGGCGATACGGTCAAGGTCTTGCCGGCGCCCATGGGCCTGGCCGTGCGCGCCGACAGCAACCCGGTGCTCGACTGGCTGCCCACAGCAGCCGGATACACGAGCGTGAGCCGCGCCTTGCGCGAGCTCGTGGGCCTGCTGCTGCGGGTGTGAGCCCGCAGCAGCACCCGCCTCTGTGAAAACGAACCCACCAAAACGAAACCCCCTCCCGACCTTGCGGTGAGAGGGGGCGGATGGCTGACGCCACCATTTCGGGGCTCCAGAGGAAGTAGGTCCGGGGCTCCTATAGCGCAGGGACTGCGCCGGTGAGGTT
>NZ_JBKJOQ010000057.1:0-12046 GCF_046595475.1 Rhizobacter sp. | reverse complement strand
GACATCACCGACCGCACCGTGCGCCGCGACTGGCAAAAAGCACGTTTGTTGCTCAGCGAAGCCTTGCGCTGAGCCGCGCCGCCCGCCCCGGAGCCACGCATGGCCGACCTCAAGTTTTTCGCGGAAGAATGGCCTGCCATCAGCCAGCGGCTAGAGGAAGCCTTGTCGGTCGACGCCACGCAGCGCGGCGCCTGGCTCGACTCTCTGGCCGAGACCGATTCGGTTAAACAAAAGCTGCGTCAGTTGCTGCGCGGGGGCCCGGGGGTCGAGACCGATGACGTGCTGCTCACGCTGCCTCGGTTCACGCTCGGGCCGGCAACATCGCCCAGCGGCGTGACGGGCGGCGAGGCGGAGCTTGCCGCAGGTACCACGATTGGCCCTTATCGGTTGATGCGTGAACTGGGCGTCGGTGGCATGGGGATGGTGTGGCTGGCCGAGCGCGTGGACGGCGGGCTGAAGCGGCCGGTGGCGCTCAAGCTGCCGCGATTGAGCTGGTCGCGCGGGCTGGTAGAGCGCATGAGCCGCGAACGCGACATCCTGGCCAGCCTGGACCACCGCCACATCGCGCGCCTCTACGACGCGGGTGTTGACGAGCAGGGTCGGCCTTACCTGGCGCTTGAGTATGTCGAAGGCGAGCCCATCGACGTGCATTGCGCGCACCACTCGCTGGCGGTGAAAGAGCGCTTGCGGCTGCTGCTGCAAGTGGCCCGTGCGGTGGCACACGCACATGCGAGGCTGGTGGTGCACCGTGACCTCAAGCCCGCCAACATCCTCGTCACCGAAGCGGGCGAGGTGCGCCTGCTCGATTTCGGCATCGCCAAGCTGATGGAAGGCGAGCTCACGCAAGAGACGCAACTCACGCAGCAAGGCGGCCGCGCGATGACGCTCGACTACGCGAGCCCCGAGCAGATTCGCGGCGAGCCCCTGGGCACCGCCAGCGATGTCTACAGCTTGGGTGTGGTGGCCTACGAGTTGCTGGCGCAGGCCAAGCCGTATCAGCTCAAGCGCCAGAGCGCTGCCGCGTTGGAAGAGGCCATCACTTCATTGGACGTGCGACTGGCCAGCGCCGCAGCGGCCAGCCCAGGCGATCGCCGCGCACTCAAGGGCGACCTTGACGCCATCTTGAACAAGGCGTTAAAGAAGGACGTGGCCGAACGCTACCCGACGGTCGAAGCCCTGGCGCTGGACATCGAGCGTCACCTTGCCGACCTGCCGGTGTCGGCGCAGCCCGACTCGCTGGGCTACCGGGCCCGCAAGTTCTTGCGCCGAAACATGCGGCCTATGGCGGCTGCTACGGCGGTGGCTTTGTCGCTGATCACTGCGCTGTCGGTGGCGCTGTGGCAGGCGCAAGCCGCGCGCACGCAGGCGCGACGAGCTGTCGCGGTACAGGGTTTCATGAAGCAAGTGTTCAGCGCCAGTGACCCCGATGTGGCCCAGGGGCAAGACATCGGCGCGCGGGAGTTGTTGCGGCGCGGTGCCGCACGCCTGGAGACCGACTTCAAGGATCAGCCGGATGTGCGGGCCGAGCTGGAGCACGAGATCGGCGACATCCTCTCGACGCGCGGAGAAAACACCGAGGCGCAGGTGCATTTCGAGAAGGCCCTCGCGCTCTACGAACGTGCGGGCCTGGGTGACACCGACCTCGCCGTCACGGCTCGCTTGTCGCTTTCCGACGTGCTCTACAACGAAGCGCAGTTCCCCGCGGCCGAAGTGCTGGCCTTACAGTGCATCGAGATTGCGAGACAGCGCTTCCGGTCGTCGCCACCCTGGTTGCTGCGGGCGCGAGCAGGGTTTGCCGTACTGCGCGCGAGACGGGGCGACACGAAGGCAGCGGTCTCTGAGATCGAGCTGGCCTTGGCCGAGCATCGACGCGCCGGATACGCGCCCAGCGACGATACAGCCAACGCCTTGTCAGCCATCGGTCATGCCCACATGTCGACCGAAGCGTACGCGCAAGCACGGGACGCCTACACGCTCGCCATTGCCGAATGGCGCCTGGTGCCGAACGCCGAGATCACGGGGCCGTTGATTGAACGCCTGAACCTTCAGAACGCGCGTCTTTACGTCGGCGAGAACGAGCTCGTGGCCCGCGAGATGCCCGAGCTCATCGCCGCGTTCGACAAATATTTCGGGCCGGCAGCGCCGAACACGCTCGACGCGCGCACCCTCTGGGCGAAGTCGCTGGTGGCGGTGGGCCGATACGACGAGGGACTGAAACTGCAGCGGGAAGTGGTGGCCAAGGCGCTGGAGGCAGACCCATCGGATGTTCCGGCGCATGGGCAGCGGCAGCGCTTGCTTGCCTATCTGCTGCGAGCGTCGGCCCACTACGACGAGGGCATGCGTCTCGCGGGTCAAGAGCTGGCCGCCATGGACGCGGAATCGCCGAACCCCGGCAGGCAAGTCGAAGACCTGCGGGGCCTACTGGGTGAGCTGCAGCGCGCAACGGGCAAGCCCGCGGCGGGGCTGCGCACGCTGAGCCAGGCGCTGGCGCGCAGTCGCACGCTCGAGGGTTACCAGACACACCACGCTACCCTGATGTCCTGGCTGGCCCTGAGCAAGCACGATCTCGGGCTCGCCGAGGCCGGCAGCGACATGGCACAGGCCTTGGCCATCTTCAGGTCACACAACCCCAACGGCGCCGACACCTTGCGCTGCGCCGTGCTGGTGGCGTGGCTCGAGGCCCTGGAACGACCTGCCGACCACGATCGTGAGGCCGCATTCGACCTGGCCGCGAGCGTCTATGCCGCCACGCAACCCGTGCGTCACATGTCACACGCCGAGCTCGCACTGCTGCGTGCCGAATTGCATGAGCGCGCCGACCTCACAGCCCAGGCGCGCGCCGAGCATGCTGCCGCGGTACTGGCATGGCGAACCGCCACCGGTCGCGCCTGGATGCCACCCGTGGCAATGCTGCACTGAGCGCCTCGCGGCTCACGGTGGTTTCGTGTGCAAAACCGATTCGCTCTAGAGGCAGTTGCGCCGGCTCTACCTGAACATCCTGAACACCACGTAGCCGTTCCAGCCGACCCAGGCCACGGCCACCGCAAGCAAAGCGGCTCCCATCAATCTTGTAGCAACTTTGTTGCTCGACCCATCTTTATCGAACGCCAGTGAAGCGCCCAACACCGCCGCGCCAAGGCCAACACCGAGACTGACTTTGAGCGATGCCCATTCGGCCAAGAACGAAGCGAGCCCGGCGGCAAGCCCGACCAAGGCAACCAGAACCCAGAGCGGCCGCTTCGGCACCTTGACCTTTTCCCCCGCCGCCCAGGCTAGAACGCCCCCTATGCCCACAAACACGGCCGACGTGAGGACTCTGGCAACGAAAAAGGTCACAGGATCGACGCCAACGGTGATGCTCATTCAAGTCTCCAGTCCAGACAGGGGGCCTTATTCATCTTTACGAGAAAGTGCGCTCCATCCGGACATTGCCGGCGTGATTTGCGCACTTCGGCGCATCAGACAATGCTTGATCTGCACCGGGCGGGGGCGCCTGCGGCTTTGCGCGAACTGGAGCACGACACCGTCGCCCCAGCCCCGCACGGCCCCGCTAGCAACGGCCCCGTTATTTGTCACCCGCCTTCGCGGGGGCAAGATTCTTGGGCCGACCCGTCTTGATGCTCGGGACTTCGCCCAGAGCAGCGAGGAACGCCTTGTCGGTCATCGCGTGCAATGCGCTGATGCCTGCACGCAGCATTTCACTCTTCTTGGTGGGGCGTGCCAGCTTCGCGGCTCGCAGCTTCAGCGATTCCAGTACGAGGTATTCCGATTTCGGGATCGTGAAACTGTCGCGCACCAGCTTGTGTTTCGGCTTGGCCGAAGGTGAGTCAGGCGTGGCTGCCGTCTTGGCAACCGCCTTGGGGCGCGCCTTTACCGGGGCCTTGGTGGGGGCGGCCTTTGGGGTTGACGTGACATTTGCACGGGTTCTGGGTTTGGGCTTTGCAGTGGTCATGGTTTGTTCACAAAAAGAGAATACTGTATAAACAGTTTATCCTGTTTTCTGCTACGCTGAATGGGTCGCCTCACGGCGGTGCCCCGGGCAACGAGTGAAACAAGTCACGAAACACAGGGCAAACATGAGCGTGCCACCCTTGCGGCACGGGCAATGTGATCAGTTTCGCTCCGGGAGCAAAGCATGCATGCAGGTCAAAATCCACTTCACTTCACGCCCACATCAGTAGGTGCACTGATGGACCCCGGGTACTTGCGCGGGGCCGTGCTCGACGCTGAGGGCGACCACCACGCCAACGTTGACCCGGCGCGCACTCTGTCAGGGCGTTTGCAGTCCGTTGTGCGTGCGGTGCGTGCGGCCTTCGTGCGCCTACAGCACCCCTGAGCCCTGCCGTAGCGGCATCTCCATGCTCGGCGGGATGTCTTGCTGTTGTCAAAAACAGCTGCGCATCATGTGAGGGTTTCATTTCAGAAATGAGCGCCCAACGTGATTCGATTCATTGCTTCAGCCGTGGCCGTGCTGGCCTCGACCGCATGGGTTCCTTCTGCCGAGGCAGCGGAGAAGCTTGCCTGTGAAACGCAGGCTTCTGCCTGGGACTCCCGAAGCTTCAACTGCCCTGTCAAAGCCACAGGTGCTGCGCAACGCTTGCGATTTGTCGCGCATTTCTCCGGCGGGCATGACGACACCATTGCGTCCATCACCACCACCACCCTCAACGGTGCGCCGCTCACCTGTGAGGCAGGCAGCAAGACCCGCCTGATGGGCGAAGACGGTGATGTGATCCTCGACTGCCGCATTTCGGTGAAGGAGAATGCGGCCACCCTGATGGTGCTGGGCGTGGCACTGGCCTGGAGCCACGCCGAGTACCAGTCTGTTGAACTGGTCTCAGACTGAGCAGCCTTACGCGAGTGACTCGGCCGGTCATGAAAGTTTCAGCCACCACCTTCGGCATGCTCATTGCTTGCAATTCGACCACGCCCCCGCCGAGAAACGCCATGTGCACCACGCAGGTGAATCGACGCGGCGACATCATCTGAACTCACCCCTGGAGTTGCACTCTGACCTTCATCACCCTTCGTTTCGTGAAGAGCTTCCACTGACGCGGCTCCAGGTGCTCTCGGCGCTTGGCGCCTCTCCCCCTATTAGCAGGAGAAATCATGAGCACCTTTGCCCATTCCGCGTACCGCGATTCCGAATTCGGCTTGCCGCAAGATTTGCCGAAGGCCGGCACTTCGCTCGAGAACCCATATGCTTTCGACGCCTCGGCGAAAGAGCTGAAGATGATGGCGCAACTCGGCTTGGTCGAGATCCTCGACGAGCACGTCACGTTTCAGATGCCCGAGCCGCTCATCGATCGCTTGAGGTTCGTGCGTTTGCGCTGATCGAGGCCAGCTCGGTCAGCAGCGCATGCGCTGCTGGCGCGTCGGTGCCCGAAAGGGCATTGCCCATGCGCAGCAGCGGGTCGTAGGCCGGGCGAAAGTCGGGGCTGATGCGCAGCACCGCCAGCAAGGGTTGCTGCACCTGCGCGAGCATTTCGACCACGTTGGAAGCGGGCGTGACGCCTCGGCCGACTTCGACGAAGCGATTGCGCGCCGCCCAGTAGGCGGCGAGCCGGCGCGACCAGGCGGCATCGGTCGATGCACCCACAATTTCAGCAGGCTCGACCGAGAGCCCGTGCAGCAAGGCGATCAAGCGATCGCGCGGCAGCGAATCGGGCGCGTAGGTGATGCGCGGCGCGCGATACGCCACCACCGGGTGATCGTCGGTGTTCTTGGGCGCGTTGCCCGCAAAGCGCGCCAGCGCCGTCGGCCCCGCGACAAAGCTGCCGAGCAGGGCAAACTCGTCTTCGATGCCGAAGTCGGCAGCTCGCCGGGGCAGGTGGTTGTGAGCCAGGCGCGCGCGCACCGTGTCGACGTCGAACCGGCTCGCTGGGCTGCGGCCGATGAGGCCCAGCACCGGTGTCTCCAGGCTGTTGCTGGCCAAAATGGCCGAGCCCTCAGGGTAGGCCGTGAGGAACGACTTCATGATGCTGCGCAGGCTGTCGAGGTCGAGCTGGTGCAGGGGCAGCCATTGGCAGAACACACCGCCCGTGGCCAGGCGCTCGCGCACCGCCTGGAAGTGCTCCACCGTGTAGAGCGAGCCCGAGCCGCTGCGAGCGGGGTGGAAGTTGTCGGACACGATCACGTCGTAGCGCTGCGCAGTCGAGCGCACATAGCGGCGCGCATCGGCTGCCATCACGTGCAGCCTGGGCGCGCTCTCGCCAAAGGCGCGTGTGAAATGTTGCGCAGCGGTGATGACTTCGGGCAGCAGCTCGACGGCATCGACCTGCAGCGTCGGGTCTTGGGCCGCTGACGACGCGGTCATGCCCGTGCCCAGGCCCAGGAAGAGCGCGCGCTTGGGCGCTGGGTGCATGAGCACTGGCAACAAGGCTTGGCGCGCGTCGACCAGCAGCGTCGCACTGCTGCCTTCTTGCTGCCGGTTGTTGATGCGCAAGCGTGCCACGCCGCGCGCGTCTTGCACCACGCTCACCGCGGCCATCGCCCCTTCTTGATAGCTCACGATGCGTTCGCCTTCGTCAAGGTCGACAAAGACCAGGGGCGGCGCCCAGACCGCCAACGCAATGGCGGCCGCCGCAGGCGCCCACACCGTGGGTGTGAGCCAGCCGCGCGTGTCTGTGAGGGCGAGGTAGCTGAGGGCGATCAGCAACAGCACCCATTTGGGCCCCAGCCAAGGGGTCAACAACACGCCAAAGAGCAGCGGTGCCGCGGCTGCCCCCAGGGTGTTGACACCCAGCGCGCGGCCGAAGCTCACCCCGGCCGTGCTCGCACAGGCGCTCAAATGGCTGAACACGGCCCCCATGGCGAGCGTAGGCAGGCCGAATGCTGCCAAAGCGAGCGTGGCTTCCGCGCTTAGCGCCGTCGCCATGCTCAGGCCCCATTCGTCGAGCAACAGCGTCTTGATGTGTTCGCTGGCCCACAGGCTGGCCGTGCCGACCAGGCAGGCAGCGGCGAGCGCACTCAACAGTCGGTCGCTCAACGGCGCCGAGTTGCCGTGGCGCGCGCCCCAGCGTTGGTACCCCGCCGCGCCCAGGGCCGTGCCCACGAGGTACACCGCCAGCAACAGGGCAAAGGTGTAGACGGTGTTCTCCGACACCTGGCTGAGCACGCGCACCACCAGCACTTCATAGCCGATGCCCAGCAGCCCGGTGAGCAACAGGCGCGATATCGCCCAGCGCGCCTCGAATGACGCGGGCGGGGAGGGCGTTGGTGCCGGCGCACAGTGCCGTGCAAACGCGATCAGCGACACCGCAGCACACAGCAGGTTGAGGGCGATGCACACGCCCGCCGTGTGCGCGAGGCCCAGCACCGGCACCAGCCAGAACGCCGCGGCCAGCACCCCCACCACCGCTCCTGCGGTATTGCTCGCATAGAGCGCCGCGATGGAACGGCCTTCGCGGCGCAATTGCGCCGTGATGCGCTCCATCGCCGGCAGCGTGGCGCCCATGGCGGCGGTGGCCGGCAGCAGCAGCAAGAAGCTGCCGCAGAAGGCCACCGCCCATTGCCACACAGCGGAGGGCTGCTCGCCTATGAAGAGCAACATGCCACTGCTGAACGGCGACATCAGCCACAGCAAGACGCCGCCCCACAGGCCGATGATCAGTTCGCAGGCGGCGTACCAGCGCACAGGCTGTGCACTGCGCTCGATGCGCGGGCTCAGGGCCAGGGCGCCCAGCGCCAGGCCGCCGAAAAAGGCCGCCACCAACGCCAGCACAGCGGCCGATTCATGGCCCAGCCACAGGGCGCATTGCTGCGTCCAGACGATCTGGTAGCCCAGGCCCGCGAAGCCGGACGCCGCCATCAGGGCGAGCGACGCGTGCCGCTGCCAGGGTGACGGCTTCAACCGCTGAACCCGATGCTGTAGCCCCACGATTCCAACCGCGCCGGAATGGCGTTGAAGGCGAGCGAGATGCGGCGCACACCGGCATTGGGCGGCACGGCGTGCATCAGGTAGCTCGGGAAGAGCACCATGTCGCCGGGCTCGGGCGCGGGGCTCACCCACTTGTCGGCACTGAACGGGCCAGGCGTCATGCGCGCGTGGTCGTTGCGGAAGATGAAGTCAGTGCCGCCGGGTGACTTCATGAACACGGTCTGCGACGACTCGTGCGTAGGCGTCAGGTAGATCACCCCCGACACGAAGCTGTTGGCGTGGTTGTGCATGGCCTGGCGGCCACCGGTGTCGAGCAGGTTGACCCACATCTCCTTCAGCGACCAGCCCATGCGTTCGCCGAACAACAGCGCACCGAAGTCGGTGAGCTTGGGCGTGATCAAGGCGGCCACGTCTATGAGCAGCGGGCTGTCGCCGGGCTTGAGCATGGCCGTGTGCGACAAGTTGGAAGACGAGCTGTTGTCACGCACGGCCTGCGCGCTGAAGTGATCGACCAGGCCCTTCACCAAAGGCCGGGGCAGCGCGGCCCGCGCGCGCAGGAACGGCGTCGGGAAGAGGCTGATGACTTCGTCCATGCCGCCGACCGCGCTAGCCGAAGATCGCCACGATGCGCAGCCACGACCAATACGCCGCCATCGAGCCGATACCGTAGAGCAAGGCCGTGCGGGCCTTTGCGAGGCGCGGCCAGCGCGAGGCGGCGCGCCAGATCGCCCAAGCCGCCGCCACCGTCATCAGCTGCCCGATCTCGACACCCACGTTGAAGGTCAGCAGTGCGACCAGCAGATGGTTGTCAGGCAGCCCGATCTCTTTCAGCGCCCCCGCAAAGCCCAGCCCGTGCATCAGGCCGAACAAAAACGCGACCAGCGCCGGCCAGCGGCGCGCCAGCGTTTGCCGTTGGTGCAGTGCCTCGCCCGCCACCAGCATGATGGACAGGGCAATCGTGGCCTCCACCGGCGGTGGGCGCAGCACCAGCCAGCCCAGCGCGCTGCAGGCCAGCGTGAGGCTGTGCGCCGCAGTGAAGGCGGTGATGGTCCACAGCAGGCGCCGATTGAAGCCGACCAGAAACAAGAGGCCAATCACGAACAGCAGGTGGTCAATGCCGGCCAGGATGTGCTCGACACCCAGCACGGTGTAGGCCCAGGCGATCTCGCCCATGCCCCGCTTGTCATCGGCCGAGCCGTAGAGCTGCACCGTGGGTTGCCCCGGGGTGATGGTGTAGACCCGAGATTGCCCGTCCAGCCAATAGACCTTGACCAGCGCGGCCGAATAGCGCTTGCCCACGCCGTCGACGGCCAGCGTGCCGCGCATGCCGCCTTCACCACAGTGCAGCACGTTGCCCTCGGCCTGGCAGCCCGCTGGCCACACCGGCGTGAGGTCTTCTCCTGCGGGGCGCTTTTCGCTGGCAGCCCACTGCCAGAAGAATTCGCCGCGCGACATTTCGCGCATCTGCATCTCGGCCATGCTCATTTCATGCGCTGACGCGCCCAGACTCAGCCAGGCCACGGCGCTCAGCAGCAGCCCACGCAGCAGACGCTTCATTTCGCCGCAGCCTCGGTCTTCACCGTGTACTTCTGGGCCAGCGCACGCACGGCGGCGCTGCGTTGCTCGGCCATGGTGGTGTCGGTCCAGTCTTGCAGCAGCACGCCGCGCAGGGCCTCGAAGCTGGCGGGCTTGGGCAGGGCGCTGGCGTCCAGGCGCATGGCACGCCAGCCTTCGCGTGTTTGCAGCGCCCGCCATTCACCGGGGGTGGAGGTTTCGAGTGCCTTGGCGAAATCGGGCCCATAGCTTTGCACGAGGTTGGCGTGTGGGCGGCCCTTGAAGACGCGCAGCCCCGCCTTCGCGTCGCCGGGTGTGCCGGAGTTCAGCGCCTGTACAAAGCTGCGCACGGTGGCTTCGGAGTTGTCGCCTGTGAGCACCGCTTCTTGAAAGTCGTAGCGGCCCGGTTCGTCGTATTTGGCGCGGTGGCCTTCAAACCACTCACGCAGCAGCTTGTCGTTGACGGGCGGCAACTTGAGGTTGGTGTCGACGACGCTCAGGGCCTTGAAGATCACGCGCTCGCGGATGGCGGTGTCGCCTTTGTCGACTTGCAGCGCCAGGCCTTCGCGGTAGAGCACTTCGTTGTCCAGCCACACGTGGCGCAACGCGGTGAGCTCTTCTTCATTGGGGTCACGGCCGCGTGAGGCCTTGAACAGCTCCTTGGCTTCTTTCATTACTTCCAGGCTGACGACGATGGTCTGCGGGTCGTCGCCTCGGCTGACCAGAAAGTGATCGGCTGCAAACAGCAGGCCGCCCAGCACGATGAAGTGCAGCAGCGGCTCGCGCACCCACGCGGGAAGCCGGCTGTCGCGGGGCAGGGTGGCGTGCGGGGGGGTGAAGCTGGGTGTCGGGAACGGTGTGGACATGGTCGCAATCAGTGTCGCCAGGGGTCGCCGGCAAGCACGCCAGACCCTGGTGCGCAAAGCCGGCGATCGTAGGCCCCGAGCAAGTCAGGAAGAAGACAAGCGCCGGCGCGCGCGAGCCAAAAAAAAGGCGCCACGCGAAACCGCGTGGCGCCTTGAGCGCTGCTTCTTGATTGAACCGCTGGCAGGTACTTACTTGACGCCGGCCACCGTGGTCGTGCCGGCCACTTCCACGTAGATCGGGTTGCTGTAGAACCACAGATCCGCCCAAGCGGCCACGTCATAGGCCACGTACTTCACGCCGCCCACGGTGGGCAGGTGAGCCGGGCAACCGTCGATCGCGGTGCCGGTGTAGGTGGGGCTGGCGGGTGGTACGTTGGTGCCGACCGTCGTGCACGGGATGCGCAGCAGCGCGGTGTTGCCGGCGTTGGTGTTCACGTCGGCCAGGGGGTTGCCGCTGGCGTCGGTTTCATACGGCACGGCAGCCGGCATGTTGCTGCCGCGCAGACGCACGTACTGCGAAGCGGCGACCGCCGGGATGCGGTGGGTCATCTTCAGGAACACCGTGTTGTCCACGCCCGAGTTCACTTGCGCCCACGGGCTTGTGCTGCTGCCGTTGAAGGTGCGGATGACAGCCGTCGTGGTGTTCTTGGCAGCGGCCGGCACGGTGGCCAGGTCAGGGTTGGCGAGCCATGTGTTGGGCCATGCACCGGCGTAGTCGGCCGCACCCGGCGCCTTGTAGCCCGTGACCATGCCGCGCACCAGGTCGATGTGGTCGAGCACCGGCATGTTGATCGGCTGGTTCACACCGATCTGCAGCAACGACGGGTTGGGGAAGGTGTACGGCGAGAAGTTGCTGCCTGCGGGGTCACGCACGGCGATCGAGACCACGATCTCGGCGCCCGGGCGCACCACGAGCTTTTCGCCCATGGTGGCGCAGCCGGCCTTGTCGACGTCGGTGCTGGTGGTGGCCGCGGTCACGGCCAGCGCTTCGACCGTGGCGTTGGAGCGAAAGCCTGGGCCGGGGTAAGAGACGCAGGCCACGAAGCCCAGGCGGTCGATCAGCTGGCCGCTGGAGGCAAAGCTGTTGCCGCTGCGCAGGCCGTCGACGATGGTCTGCGGGCGCAGCTTGTCGCTTTGGTTGCGCACCATCACGTAGTCACGCTGGTACTCGCCGGGGTAGAAGTCTTGCGTCGAGCGGCGGTCATCGGGGCCGAAGCTGCCGCGGTTGTGCCAGTCGGAGCTGGCGAAGAACCAGAAGTTGCGGCCTTCGCCGAGCATGGCGTCCCACACGCCGCCGAGCTGCGAGGCGTAAACGCCGGTGCCGCCCCAGGTGGTGCCGCCGACCGAGTCGACCTGCACGCCACCGATGGTGTTGCGGTTGGGCGAGTACTCGCCACGGTTGGCCGAAGCGCCATGGCCGGGTTGCGACTCCATGCCGAAGGCGACAGCAGGCGCGGCATTGTTGAAGTTGCGCAGGTGCTCCACGTTGAAGCCGTTGTTGCCGTCCGGGTTGAACGGGCCGGCACGCTCCAGGTGGGCCGGCACGTAGTAGCTGGTGCTGGCGTGGTTCTGAGCCATCCACTTCATGGCCTCGCCGGTCTCCAGGTGGCCGGCGGTGCCGCTGCCGATGCCGGCGATGGGGATCAGCTTGTGCGCGGTGGCGTTCCAGCTCGGGTCGCCCGAGTTGGCGCTGCCGGCGACGCTGCAATCCCAGTTGTTGCCGGTGCCCGTGCCGGTCACATTGCCG
>NZ_JBKJOQ010000045.1:0-146936 GCF_046595475.1 Rhizobacter sp. | reverse complement strand
GCCTCGGTCTTGCCGTCGGAGAACAGCTTGTAGGTGGCCGCGTCGTCGAGCGCGATGTCCTCGAAGCGAAAATTCTCCTGCCCCTGGTGCCGGCCGACGATGAACTCGCGGGCAATCTCCAGGATCGTCAATGTCGCGAGCCCCAGGAAGTCGAACTTGACCAGGCCGGCCGCCTCCACGTCGTCCTTGTCGTACTGGCTCACCGCCGAATCGCTGCCCGGCTGCTGGTACAGCGGCGTGAAATCGGTCAGCTTGCCCGGCGCGATCAGCACGCCGCCGGCGTGCATGCCGACGTTGCGCGTCATGCCCTCGAGCTTCTGCGCCAGCGCCAGCAGCGTCTTGACGTCGTCCTCTTTTTCCAGCCGCTCGGCCAGCACCGGCTCCTGCTTGATGGCGTCGGCGATGGTGATGTGCTGGCCCGGCTTGTTGGGGATCAGCTTGCTGATGCCGTCGCAGAAGGTGTAGCTCATGTCCAGCACCCGGCCGACGTCGCGGATCGCCGCGCGCGCAGCCATGGTGCCGAAAGTGGCGATCTGGCTGACCGCCTCCTTGCCGTACTTGTCCTTGACGTAATCGATCACCAGGTTGCGGTTGGTCTGGCAGAAGTCGATGTCGAAGTCGGGCATCGACACCCGCTCCGGATTGAGGAAGCGCTCGAACAGCAGGTTGTATTGCAGCGGGTCGAGGTCGGTGATCTTGAGCGAGTAAGCGACCAGGGAGCCGGCGCCAGAGCCCCGGCCCGGTCCCACCGGGCAGCCGTTGTTCTTGGCCCAGTTGATGAAGTCGCCCACGATCAGGAAGTAACCCGGAAAGCCCATCTTCAGGATCGTGTTGATCTCGAACTCGAGCCGTTCCACGTAACGCGGCAGCTCCTTCGCTCGCTGCGCCGGGTCAGGATACAGGCGCAGCATCCGCTCGGTCAGCCCGTCGTGCGACGCGACGCGGAAATACTCCTCGATCGGCATCGCGTCCGGGGTCGGGAAGGCCGGCAGCCGCGGCTTGCCAAGCTCCAGCACCAGGTTGCAGCGACGCGCGATCTCCAGCGTGTTGGCGATCGCGCTCGGCACGTCGACGAACAGCTGCTCCATCTGCGCGGCGGACTTGAAGGACTGCTCGCGCGTGAATCTGCGCACCCGGCGCTGGTTGCCGAGGATCTCGCCCTCGGCGATGCACACGCGCGCTTCGTGCGCCTCGTAATCGTCTGGCCTGGTGAACTGCACCGGATGGGTCGCGACCACCGGCAATCCCGTCCGGGCGGCCAGCTGCACCGCGGCCGCGACGTGCGGTTCGTCGTCGGGGCGGCCGGCACGCTGCAGCTCGATGTAGAAGCGGTGCGGGAAGATCGATGCCAGCTCCAGCGCCACCTCGCCGGCGCGCTGCTCGTCGCCCTGCACCAGCGCCTGGCCGACCGGGCCGGCTTGCGCGCCGGACAGCGCGATCAGGCCTTCCCCCAGTTCCCGCAGCCACTCGGGCTTGCAGACCGCCTGGTTCTTCACCGCATTGCGGGTCCAGGCCCGCGACAGCAGCTCGCACAGGTTCAGGTAGCCCTGGCGGTTCTGCACCAGCAGCACCATGCGCGAGAGCACCGTGGGGTCCTTCGACAGGCCCTGCATCATGATCTCGGCGCCGACCAGCGGCTTGACCCCGGCCGAGCGCGCTTCCTTGTAGAACTTGATGCCACCGAACAGATTGTTCAGGTCGGTGATTGCCAGCGCCGGCTGGCCGTCGGCCGCGGCGGTCTTGACGGTTTCGTCGATCCGGTTGGTGCCGTCGACGACGGAAAATTCGGTGTGCAGGCGCAGGTGGACAAACATGCGCCATTTTACGGGCGGGCCCGGCGCTTATAGCGGCTGACTCCCGCCTGGTCGCCACGGGGCCGCGCTGCCGCTGCTGGCCGCCGTGCTGGCTTCGGTGGTCGCGGACTGGCTCTGGTACCTGGCCGGCCGCGTCTACGGCTACCGCGTGCTGTCGGCCCTGTGCCGGTTGTCGATCAACCCCGGCTCCTGTGTCACGCAGACCGAGCCGCGCTTCCTGCGCTGGGGCGTGTGGTCACTGGTCGTCGCCGAGTTCGTGCCCGGATTTTCGACCGTGGCGCCGCCCATCGCCGGTTCGCTGCGCATGCCGCTTCCGAGCTTCCTCGCAGCAGCGGCAATCGGCGCCGGGCTCTGGGCCGGGGCGCCCTGCTGGTTACTGCGGGACATTGCGCCTCCTTGCCAGAGGCCAGACTAGCAGGGCCGCAGGCGGGCGGCAACTTCCGCCACACGCCGGCCGAAACCGCGCGCGGTTTCGAGGTCGCCCGGAAGCATGTCGGCCACCGAAGCATCCGACGGCGACTGGGCGATCGCACCGCTGTACGAACCGAGATAGTTGACGTCGTTGCGCGTCGCAGCCTTGCTGCTGCTCGGCAGGACGCCCAGGCCGACCCAGATACCGCCGTGCTGCATCGCCAGCGTGAACATGTAGTTGAGCGTGGAAAACTTGTCGCCGTTCATCGCCGCGCTGTTGGTGAAGCCGGCGAACAGCTTGTCCTTCCAGTCCTGGCTGAACCAGGGCTTGGAGGAGGCGTCGGCGAACTTCTTGAACTGCCAACTCACGCTGCCCATGTAGGTCGGCGGGCCGAACACGATCGTGTCGGCCGCGGCCAGTTGCTCCCATCCACCCGCCGGCAGGTTGCCTTCGGCGTCGATGGCCAGCAGGGTGCCGCCGCTGCCGGCAGCCACCGCTTCGGCGACCTTTTGGGTGTGGCCGTAGCCGCTGTGATAAACGATGACGATCTGCTTGCGCATGAACTGCTCCAGTTGAAAACGATGAAAACTTATCTGGCGAGGTCGAAAACGATGACTTCGGCGCCATGGCCTTGTTCGATCACGAGCCGCGATTCGCCATCGAGCTTGGCGGCGTCGCCCGCCTGCAGCGTCTGGCCGTTGATGCTGGCTTGCCCGCGCACCAGGTGCACGTAGCCCAGGCGCTGCGGATCGAGCGCGAGTTCGGCGCGCTCGGCGCCATCGAACAGGCCGGCGTGCATCGACGCATCGGCATGGATCGTCACCGAGCCGTCACGGCCGTCGGGCGAGGCCACCAGACGCAGTCGGCCACGCTTTTCGGCGTCGGCAAAAGCCTTCTGTTCGTAGCCGGGGGTGATGCCCTGGGCGTTGGGCAGCAGCCAGATTTGCAGGAAGTGCGTGGTCTTGTCGGGCGCTTGGTTGGATTCGCTGTGCGAAATGCCGCTGCCCGCGCTCATGCGCTGCACCTCGCCGGGAACGATCGTGGCGCCGTTGCCGATGCTGTCCTTGTGGCCTATCGCGCCGTCGAGCACGTAGCTGACGATTTCCATGTCGCGGTGGCTGTGGGTGCCGAAGCCGGTGCCGGCAGCGATGCGGTCTTCGTTGATCACGCGCAGGTTGCCCACGCCCATGCGCTCGGGGTGGTAGTAGTCGGCGAACGAGAAGCTGTGATATGAGTTGAGCCAGCCGTGGTCGGCGTGGCCGCGTTCAGAAGATTTGCGAATCGAGATCATGGTGTTGGCCCTTTCCAGCCTTTGAATTTAGACCTCGGCGGGCGGCCCGAGAACCGCTCTTGGTTGAAGCCTTCGTTCAAATAAGATGAACGCATGCTCAACGCCCGCAACGTTCTCACCCCCGAAGCCCTGGCGATGATGGACGTCATTGCGCGCACCGGCAGCTTTGCCGCAGCCGCCCGCGAGCTGGGCAAGGTGCCGTCGGCCCTCACCTACAACGTGCGCCAGCTCGAAGACGCGCTCGACGTGTTGCTGTTCGACCGCCGCTCGCGCCAGGCCAAGCTCACCGCCGCGGGCGAAGAGCTGCTCAACGAAGGTCGCCGGCTGCTGGAGCAGGTGGACGCCGTGGCCAACCGCGTCAAACGTGTGGCCACGGGCTGGGAAACGCAGCTCACGGTAGCGGCCGACGGCGCCATTTCGCGGGTCACGCTGTTCGAGCTGTGCGAAGCCTTCTACGTCTTGAAGCCCGAGGGTGGCGACCCGGGCCGCAGCGGGCCCGGTACGCGCCTGCGCCTGCGCAGCGAGATCATGGCGGGCACCTGGGAGGCACTGGTCAGCGGCCAGGCCGATTTGGCCATCGGCGTGGGCAGCGATCTGACGCCACCCGCCGGCATACAGATGCAGACACTGGGCGCCATACCCTTCGTGTTCGCCGTGGCGCCCCACCACCCGCTGGCAGCCGCCAACGAAGCCATCAGCGACGCCGAGCTGATGCGCCACCGCGCCGTGGCCGTGGCCGATTCGGCGCAGCGCTTTGCACCGCTCACGGTCAACCTGCAACCTGGGCAAGACGTACTGACCGTGGCCACCATGCCCGCCAAGATCGAAGCCCTGCTGCGTTGCATGGGCTGCGGCTTCATCCCCGAGCCCATGGTGCGCGAGCACCTTGCGGCCGGCCATCTGGTGGCCAAGGCCGTGCAACGCCCACCGCTCAACGCCCGAATGAGCTATGCATGGCGCAGCGCGCCCGCCGGCAGCACCAGCCGCAAACCGCAGCTCGGCCTGGCCCTGCGCTGGTGGCTGGCTCAACTGGAGAGCGCTGCCACGCGCAAGGCCTTGCTTGAGCGGCATGGCAGCCGCATTCCACTGGGCGGCTGATGGCGGGCTACCGTGGCCGCTTCGCGCCTTCACCCACCGGTGCGCTGCACGCCGGCTCGCTGGTGGCCGCGCTGGCAAGCTGGCTCGATGCCCGCGCGCATGGCGGGGTGTGGCTGGTGCGCATGGAAGATGTGGACACGCCGCGCTGCGTGCCCGGTGCCGACGCACAGATCCTGTCACAGCTCGCGGCCTGCGGCCTGCTCCCGGACGAACCACCCCAGTGGCAATCGCAACGCGGCGCGCTGTATCAGGTCGCTCTGGATCAGTTGACAGAGGGCCATCACGCCTACCCTTGTGGCTGTTCGCGCAGTGACATCGCTGAAGCGCTGGCGAGCGCGGGCCGCAGCAAACCGCGACATGGCGAGCTGGCGTACCCGGGCACTTGCCGGCACGGTTTGAAGGGGAAGCCTGCACGCGCGTGGCGCATGCTCACCGGCGATGACGATGACGCCGAGGTGCTCATCGATTGGCACGATCGCCGGCTCGGCCCGCAGCATCAAAACCTCACGCAAGCCGTGGGCGACTTTGTGCTGAGACGCGCAGACGGGCTGTGGAGCTACCAACTCGCGGTGGTGGTTGACGATGCCGCACAAGGGATCACCCACGTCGTGCGCGGGGAAGACCTGACCGACAACACGCCACGGCAAATTCACCTGCAGCGCCTGTTGGGCCTGCCCACTCCGGTGTACCTGCATGCGCCGCTGGTGTTGGGTGCCAACGGCGAAAAGCTTTCAAAGCAAAACGGTGCGCTGAGCCTGGACACCAGCGCGCCGCTCATCGCCCTGCGCCGTGCCGCACAGGCCCTGGGCCTGCCCGACATCGGCACCGCGGCGGCCACCTTGCCTGACTGGCTGGCCGAAGCGGTAACGGCCTGGCGCGTTCAGCGCGCCGAGCGCAGCGAATCGACCCAGCCCACGTAGCGGTCGACCCAGGTTTGCAAAAACTTTCGCGTGCCGTCGTTGCTGACGTTGCCTGCATCGTCGATCAGGCCCTCAGAAAAATGGATGAAGGCTTCTGGCTGGCCCAGGGTCGGTACATCGAGATAAGCCAGCACGTTGCGCAAATGCTGCTGCGCCATCGCGGTGCCGATGGCGCCGACCGAGGCGCCAATCACGCCAGCAGGCTTACGCGCAAATGAGTTCTTGCCGTAGGGGCGCGATGCCGAGTCGATCGCATTCTTGAGCACGCCAGGAATCGAGCGGTTGTATTCCGGGGTAACGAAGAGCAGCGCATCGGCCGCTTCGATCTCGCGCTTGAGGCGCGCCACCGGCTCGGGCGGGTTGGCATCGCGATCCTGCACATAGAGCGGCAAGTCGCCGATCACGAGGTGCTCGAAGCTCAGCCGCGACGGAGCGAGTTTCGCCAGCGCGAGGGCAAGCTTGCGGTTGATCGAATCCTTGCGCAGGCTGCCCACCAGCACCGCCACCTTGAGTTGATCGCTCATGAAAACCCCTCTCAAAGCGGGTCACTGTAGGCCTGGCCTGGCACCTCCTTGCGAATGGCGATCTTTGCCCGCGCTGCTGCGCTGGTCTCTCGCGTTGCCCGCGTGCGGGTAGCATCGTCGCCTTTACAAACCATTCAGGTGACACCATGCAAACCACCGCCTCCGGCCTCCAGTACGAAGACACCACACCCGGCACCGGCGCTGAAGCCCAGGCCGGCCAGCACGTGACCGTGCACTACACGGGCTGGCTCTACAACGAAGGCGTCAAGGGCACCAAGTTCGACAGCAGCAAAGACCGCGGCGACCCGTTCGACTTCGGCTTGGGCGCAGGCATGGTCATCAAGGGCTGGGACGAAGGCGTGCAAGGCATGAAGGTTGGCGGCACGCGCCTGCTCGTCATCCCACCCGCGCTTGGTTATGGTGCACGCGGCGCCGGCGGCGCGATACCGCCCAACGCGACGTTGATGTTCGAGGTCGAGTTGCTCGGCGTCTGACAACACCGTCCACCCGCCACCTACAGACATCAGATGATCTGCGACACACACTGTGTGCCAACCACGAGATCGCGCACACCATGTCTGTACGGTACGACATCACCCACACCACGACCTACCGCTACGCCAAGCCAGTGACCTTCGGCGAGCACCGGGTGATGTTTCGCCCGCGCGAGAGCCACGACTTGCGGGTGCTCGCCACCGACCTGGTGGTGAGCCCCGAAGCGCTGGTGCGCATGATCCAAGACCCGCACTCCAACTCTGTGGCGCTGGTGCAGCCGCAGGGTGAAGCGACCGAGCTGAAGATCGTCTGCTCATTCACGATTGAGCATGCGCACAGCAACAACCTCGAATTGCCGCTGTCGCCAACGGCAGAGTTTTTCCCGTTTGCCTACTCGGTGGACGAGCGCTTCGATCTCGAGCACTACCTGCGCCCGCATTACGACGACGCCGAAGGCAAGCTCACGGCCTGGGCGCGCCAGTTCATCCGCGACGACGGCCCCACCGGCACGCGCGACCTGCTGGTGCAGATGAACCAGTACATCCGCGACGAGCTCAACTACGCGGCACGCGACGACGAAGGCACCCAAAGCCCTCTCATCACACTGGCGCTCGGCAGCGGCAGCTGCCGTGACTTCGCGTTGCTGATGATGGAAGCAGCGAGACGCCTGGGCGTGGCGACGCGCTTTGTCTCAGGCTACCTGTACGACCCCACCCTGGACGAAGACACTGCCGATGGCGAGCCCGGCGTGGTCGGCGCAGGTTCCACGCATGCCTGGCTGCAGGCCTACCTGCCGGGTGCGGGTTGGGTGCCGTTCGATCCGACCAACAACTTGCTGGGCGGGTACCACCTGGTGCGGGTGGGGGTGTCGCGCGACCCGCGGCAGGCTGCCCCCATCTCTGGCAGCTGGTACGGCGAGGCCGATGCGTATCTTGGGCTGCAAGTCGACGTGCGCGTCAAGCGCATTTGAATTCAAACGCCTGAGACGAACAAAAAAAGGGCTCGCAATGCGAGCCCTTTTTCACAACGGCGTGAGCCGATCAGCGGCTGAAACCACCTGGGCGTGGGCGCTGCGGCTTGCTGAAGCCGCCCTTGGCCGGCGCGCCGGCCGGCTTGCGCGGAGCGAAGCCACCGGCGTTGCGGTCTATGGGTGCGCGGTCGAAAGCACCACCACTGCGCGGCGCCTGATGCCCACTGGGAACGAACACGCTGTTGTGGCGGTCGTTCGGGCGATCAGTGCTGAAGCGATTGTGCGGCGCGCTGTCACGGTCAATCGGTGCGCGATCACGGTCAAACGGTGCACGGTCACGCGGCGGGAAGCCTTCGCCGGCACGCTGATGAGCGGGTTTGCCGAAGGGCTTGTTGTGACCAAAGCTCTTGCTCGGGCCCGGCGGACGGCCTTGGCCGAAAGGCTTGGCGCCACCGCCAAACTTGCTGTCAGCACGCGGGGCAAACATGCGCGGCTCGGGGCTCTTGGGCTCCAGGCCAACGATGGTCGCGACCGGAATATTTTGCGTGGTGAACTGCTGGATGCGGCGGATCATGCCGCTGTCCATACGCTCAGCCAGCGTCACAGCCAAACCATTGCGGCCGGCACGGCCAGTGCGGCCGATGCGGTGCACATAGTCTTCGGCCTTCATCGGCAAGCCGTAATTGATCACGTGGCTGATGCTCGGCACGTCAATGCCGCGGGCAGCCACGTCGGTGGCAACCAACACCTTAAGCTGCTTGTTGCGCAGGCCTTGCAGCACGCGGGTTCGGCGGCCTTGCGGCATGCCGCCGTGCAAAGAAGCCACAGCGTGGCCCATGTCGGCCAAGCGGTCGGCGAGCCAGTCAGCGTCACGCTGGGTGCTGGTGAACACCACGGCCTGCTCCATTTCCTTGCCGGTCAAGATGTGGTCGAGCAAGGCGTCTTTGTGATGCTTGTTGTCGGCCCAGTGCAGGCGCTGCTCGATGTTTTCGTGGGTGTCGGTTTGCGAGGCCACGTCGATGCGCAGCGGGTCGCGCAGCAGGTCTTGCGCCAGGCGGCCCACGTGGCCACCGAAGGTTGCGCTGAACATCACCGTCTGGTGATCTTGCGGCAGGTTGTCGACGATGTGGCGGATGTCATCAATGAACCCCATGTCGAGCATGCGGTCGGCTTCGTCGAGCACCAGCATCTCGACGCTGTCGAGAATCGCCTTGCCCGATTGCATGTGGTCCATCAGGCGGCCAGGGGTCGCGATCAGGATGTCGAGCGGGCCGCGCAGCGCCTTCAGCTGGGCGCCGTAAGGCACGCCGCCGACGACGGTGGTGACGCGAAGGCCTTGCACATGGCGGCCGTAGGTCACGGCAGCCTTGTCGACTTGCATGGCCAGTTCACGTGTGGGAGCCAGCACCAAGATGCGCGGGCCGTAGACCACGCCCTTTTCACGGCGCTTGGTGTTGTCGCCGCGGGCCGCGAGGATGCGTTGCAGCGCAGGCAACACGAAGGAAGCGGTCTTGCCGCTGCCGGTGCTGGCCGAGACCATCAGGTCCTTGCCTTCCAGCGCGGGCGGAATAGCCTGCGATTGCACTTCGGTGGCGGTGGTGTAACCCGAATCGGTCACGGCGCGGAGCAGGGCTTCTTGGAGACCCAGGGTTTCGAAACTCATCGTTTTCTTTCTTCACATGTCGGTGCCTGCACGCCACAGAGGGCACGCAAGGGCACCACAGGCCTATTGCCTGCAGATCAGTCGCTGGGGAGAAGGTCCGAACCCACACCGGCAGCTTGGCGCCAGAGGACAGGTTGCACAGGAACAGTCAAAGCGACGGCATCGCCGCCAACCATTCCCTGGTGCAACACCATGGGGTTCGAACAGGCCGCGCAACTTGCGTTGCGGGAAGACTCGATGAGGTCAGAGGGGATGAACGAAACGCTGCAAAACACTTGCCTTTGCAGCGAAGCCTACGATTCTAGCGGACTTCCGGGTTTCCCCCAAGTCTTTTGTTTACTTGATCAGAAAGTGCTCGCGGTAGTACGCCAGCTCATCGATGGACTCGTGGATGTCGGCCAGCGCCGTGTGTGCCTGCGCTTTCTTGAAGCCGGCCAGAATCTCGGGCTTCCAGCGCTTAGCCAGTTCCTTGAGCGTGCTCACATCAAGGTTGCGGTAGTGAAAAAAGGCTTCCAGCTTGGGCATGTAGTTGGCGAGGAAGCGCCTGTCCTGGCAGATGCTGTTGCCGCACATCGGCGAGGTTTTCTTGGGCACGTAGCGCTTCAGGAACTCGATCACTTGCGCCTCGGCGCTCGCATCGTCAACGGTCGACGCCTTCACACGGTCGATCAGGCCGCTCTTGCCATGCGTACCCTTGTTCCAGGCGTCCATCGCGTCCAATGCGGCATCACTCTGGTGCACCGCAAACACAGGGCCTTCGACGCGCAGCGTGAGGTTGGCATCGGTCACCACCACCGCGATCTCGATGATGCGGTCGGTGTCGGGGTAGAGGCCGGTCATTTCCAGGTCGATCCAGACCAGGTTCTGATCGCTGCTGGCAAGGGTGGTGGTCGAGGCGTCTGTCATGTGTGAGTCTCCTTGCGGGCATTCTCGCAGCCTACACTTGCAGACTATGCAAAGTTCCGCTCTAACCCTGCTGTTTGCCGCAGCCTTGATGGCCTCGCTGCTCGTGAAATTCTGGCTCGCCACACGGCAGATGCGCCATGTGGCCGCGCACCGTGACGCGGTGCCGGCCGCCTTCGCGCAGACCATCACACTCACGGCGCATCAAAAGGCTGCCGACTACACCTTGGCCAAGGGCCGCTTCGGTCTGCTCACGACCGCCTTCGGTTCCGCAGTGCTGCTGGGCTGGACGTTGCTCGGTGGGCTCGACGCGCTGAATGTGCTGGTACGCGACACCATCGAGCCGCGCTTCGGTGGCATGGCATATCAACTTGCATTGCTGGCCGCCTTCACCCTCGTCGGCAGCCTGCTCGACCTGCCCTTCGAGCTCTACAGCACCTTTCGCCTTGAGCAGAAGTTCGGCTTCAACCGCATGACGTGGAAGCTGTACCTGGCTGACATGCTCAAGGGCGCGTTCGTCGGTGCGCTCATCGGCCTGCCCATCGCAGCGCTTATCTTGTGGATCATGGCCGCCACCGGCTCGCTGTGGTGGCTCTGGGCCTGGGGCGCATGGATGGTGTTCAACCTCGCCATCTTGGTGCTGTACCCCACCGTCATCGCCCCCATGTTCAACAAGTTCCAGCCGTTGGCCGACGAGTCGCTCAAGACCCGTGTGCAAACGCTCATGACCCGCTGCGGTTTCCAGGCAAAGGGCTTGTTCGTGATGGACGGCAGCAAGCGCTCGGCCCACGCCAACGCGTATTTCACCGGCATGGGCGCCGCGAAGCGCGTGGTCTTCTTCGACACCCTGCTCTCCAAGCTCACGCCGGGCGAAGTGGAAGCTGTGCTGGCGCATGAGCTCGGCCACTTCAAGCACAAGCACGTGACCAAACGCATCGTCTCGATGTTTGCCATAAGCCTGGCTGGTTTTGCCTTGCTGGGCTGGATCTCGGGCCAAGCCTGGTTCTACACGGCGCTGGGCGTTCAGCCCTCGCTCACCACACCCAACGACGCCCTCGCCTTGCTGCTGTTCTTGATGGTGGTGCCGGTGTTCGGCTTCTTCATCTCGCCGCTTTTTGCGCAGCTGTCGCGCAAGCATGAGTTCCAGGCCGATGCCTACGCATGCGCCCAGTCCAGCGGGCAAGACCTGGCGGCTGCGCTGCTCAAGCTGCATGAAGACAACGCCTCGACGCTGACGCCCGACCCGCTGTACGTGCGCTTCTACTACTCCCACCCGGCGGCCTCGGAGCGGCTGGCTGCCATCAAGATGCAAGCGAGCTGACCATGAGCAATCTGTTGCACCAAAAATGCCAAGCACTGACGGGCGCCCCGATGAGCGAGGTTGTCGTGCGAGACCATCTGGCTCAGGTGAGCGGCTGGCACATGAACAACGGCGCCATTGAGAAGACCTTCTCGTTTAAGAATTACCACGAGACCATGGCCTTCGTGAATGCGCTGGCCTGGATCGCCCACACTGAAGACCACCACCCTGAGCTGGCCGTGAGCTACAACCGCTGCGTGGTGCGCTTCAACACGCACTCGGTGAGTGGCATCTCGATCAACGACTTCATTTGCGCGGCGAAAGCCGACGCCCTGGTGGCCTTTGTCGGCTGAGCTTGACCAGGGTTTCGTGGTGGCAGGCTACGGCCGCCATTACATCGTGGAAACACCCGAAGGCAAGCGCATCACCTGCCACCCGCGGGGCAAGAAGAGCGACTGCGTGGTAGGTGACCGCGTGCGCTGGCAAGCCACCGGAGACGAGGGCGTGATCGAGCATGTGGAGCCGCGCCGCAACTTGCTGTTCCGCCAAGATGAGTGGAAGACAAAGTCGTTCGCTGCCAACCTCGACCAGATCCTGGTGATGGTCGCCAGCGAGCCGGTGTTCAGCGAATCACAGTTGGCGCGCGCGCTGATGGCGGCCGAGAGCGCCGGCATTGCGGCGCGCATTCTGCTCAACAAGGCCGATCTGCCGCAAATCGCAGCGGCCCGTGATCGCCTGAAGCCTTACGCCGCGATGGGCTATGACGTGCAAGAGGTGGCCCTCAAGGCGCGGCCCGATGAAGCACGCGCGCAGTTGCAATCGCTGCTCACGGGCAAGGCAACACTGGTGCTGGGGCCCAGCGGCACCGGCAAGAGCACGCTGATCAACCTTTTGGCGCCCGATGCGAAAGCCCAGGTCGGCGAGATTTCGCAGGCTCTGAACTCGGGCAAGCACACCACCACGACAACGCAGTGGTACTGGCTCGATGCCGAGCGCAAAACGGGTTTGATCGACTCGCCCGGGTTCCAGGAATTCGGCCTTCGCCAGATCACCGCGCAAGAGCTGCCGCGCCTGATGCCCGATCTGGACGAAGCCTCCAAGCTGTGCAAGTTCTACAACTGCACCCATTTGCATGAACCCGGGTGCGGCGTGCGTGCCGCACTCGAAGACGGCAAGATCACCGAGCCGCGTTACCGCATCTATACCGAGATATTCGCCGAGCTTTCGCAGCAGCGGTACTAGCCGATCAGGTTCGCCAAGGACAAGAGCGCCAGCAATAGCATCCAAAGCACCACCGAGCGCCACACCAGGCCCACGATGCTGCGCAAGTGTTCGATCTGCGGCAAGGCGCCAGGTGTTGAACCTTCGGCACCCGCAGTTTCATCGGCGATGCCGCTGTCGAAAGTCTTGGATCGATCCGGCGTCACACCAGGCGCTGCGCTGCCACCCAATTGCACGCAAACA
This sequence comes from Rhizobacter sp., assembly GCF_046595475.1. Lineage (GTDB taxonomy): Bacteria > Pseudomonadota > Gammaproteobacteria > Burkholderiales > Burkholderiaceae_C > Rhizobacter. The sequence continues at coordinate 134,082 of NZ_JBKJOQ010000045.1, read as the reverse complement.
GCACCGGCGGCGGCGGCCAAGATGATGCCCTCGTTGGCATGCTTCCAGAGGCCCGCATCGCGGCGCCAGCAAGTCACGGCTTCTTCGAAGTTGCCCACCACCGCAAAGCCGAAAGCCGTCAACCGCGCGGGCAGATGGTCGATCAACCCGAACAGCCGCTGCGACAGCGCCAGCAGACGCTCGTTGCTGACCACCCCAACGATGCGGCTCTTGAACGCCCAATAACGGCTCGCGAACTCTGCCATGCGGTACAGCACCGCACCGGCTGGGCCAAAGCCCAAGGTCGAGAGCACGACGAACCAGAAGAACACGCCGAATACGTGACGATGCGCAGCCAGCAGGGAATGCTCAATCACATGGCGCAGCAGCTCGGTGCGCGGCAGCTCGCTGGCATCCAGGTGCCGCCATTCGGCCAGCAAGGTGCGGGCGGTAGCCTCGTCACCGCGCTGCAGCGCGTCGCGGATGTCGGTGAAGTAGTGGCTGAACTGGCGAAACCCCATGGTCACGTAGAGCACGGCCACGTTCCACGCCAGCGCGCCCAGCACGCTGAAACGGCCGATGGCGAGGTAGATCACCCAGGCCACCAGCGCAGGCACCAGGGCCGTGACGCCCCACACGACCCAGGCGTGATGATCCTTGCCCGCGTCGAAGTTGCGGCCCGTCCAACGCATCCAGCCCGTGAGGGCGTCGTGGACGAAGTTGCTGCGGGGCAACGGCTTGAGCTGCTCGATCAGCAGCGCGAACAAGACGGCGAAAAAGCTCATGTGCCGCGATGATAACGGCGGGCTCTCGCCATGAAATCACGCCACCAGAAAGCGATACAGATTGCGCAACATGGCTGCTGTAGCCCCCCAGACGAAGTAGCGCCGCGGCTGGCCCGATGAATCAATGCCGGTCCAAGGCATCGAGAGGAATTCACGCTTCACACCGTTCATTTCGACCGCATGCCAGCGGTGGTTGGCGGGGTTCATCAAGAAGGCCAAGGGCACTTCGAACACCTCGGCCACCTCGAAGGGGTCGATGCGCAGATCGAAACCCGCCTGCACCAGCCCAACCACCGGGGTGACGATAAACCCGGTGCCAGTGGTGTAAGTGGGCAATTGGCCGATCACGTCAACGAGCCCCGGCGCCAAGCCGATCTCTTCTCGCGCTTCGCGCAAGGCCGTGGCCACGGCATCAGCATCTTCAGGCTCGGCCCGCCCGCCAGGAAAGCTCACCTGCCCCGGGTGGTCGGTGAGGTGGTCGGTGCGCTGGGTGAACAGCACGGCCAAGCCCTCGTCGCGCTGTACCAGCGTCACCAGCACTGAAGCGTGGGTCGCCTTGCGCTCCAGAAACTGGCGTTCGACAGAAATTTCCGGCGCCCAGGCGGGCGGATGAGTAAAGCGCCTGCGCAGGGCCTCGGCGCGGAGTTCATCGAGCGCGACAGCGGGCAGGTGGCCATCGACCGAAGCCACTGGCAGTTCTTGGGGGTCGAAACTCAGCGCCATAAGGAGATTGGAAACGAAGAAGCCGCCCTAAAAAGGCGGCTTCTTGCTGAGAGGAGCTGTGATTAAACCAGCTTCTCTTTGATTCGAGCCGACTTGCCCGAGCGCTCACGCAGGTAGTACAGCTTGGCGCGGCGCACATCACCGCGACGCTTGACTTCGATCTTCGAGATCAACGGGCTGTACAGCTGGAACGTACGCTCGACGCCTTCGCCGCTGGAAATCTTGCGGACGATGAAGCTGGAGTTGAGACTCCGGTTGCGCTTGGCAATCACCACGCCTTCGTAAGCCTGGACTCGCTTGCGCGTGCCTTCGACCACGTTGACGCTGACGATCACCGTGTCGCCAGGGGCGAATGGGGGAATGGTCTTGTTGAGGCGAGCAATTTCTTCATGCTCAAGGGTTTGGATCAGGTTCACAGGCTTTCTCCTTGTGATCGTGCCAGCGCGGGTGTTGATTGTGTTGGGCCAAGTGCTGGGACGTGGCCACTCCGGTGCAGAGGATCGAAAAGCTTTTGATTATAGCCCGAGTGAGAGCAGGTACTTCTCATCGGCTTTGCTGAGGCCTCCTCGGGTACGCAAGGCCTCGATCAAGTCGGGGCGGCGGCGGGCAGTTAGAGAGAGCGACTGCTCGCGGCGCCAGCGTGCAATGTCAGCGTGGTGGCCTGACAGCAGCACCGCCGGAACTGGCAATTCACCTTCAGGCGTGGTCAACACCTCGGGCCGGCTGAAATGCGGGCAATCGAGCAAACCATCGGAAAAACTGTCTTGCTGGTGCGATTGCGCATCACCCAGCACGCCATCTTGCAGGCGAGCCATGGCATCCAGCAGGGCCAGGGCGGGCAACTCACCCCCCGAGAGCACGAAATCGCCCAGGCTCAGCTCCATGTTGACGTGGCGGTCGATGAAGCGCTGGTCTATGCCTTCGTAGCGCCCGCAAAGCAACACTGCCCCGGGGCCTTGCGCAAACTCGTTCACGAGCGATTGGTCGATTCGCCGTCCGGTGGGCGAGAAATGCACCACGGGGGCAGAGTCAGCGCGCGCCATGCGGATGGCTTGCAAGGCACGCTCCAGCGGCTCGGCCAGCATCACCATGCCAGGGCCACCGCCGTAGGGCCGGTCATCGACTCGGCGGTAGTTGTTGTCGGCAAAGTCGCGCAGCGGCCACAGCTTCACGTCGACCTGGCCCGATTCGAAAGCTCGGCGCGTGATGCCCTGCGTCAGGTGCGGCGCAAACAACTCGGGGAACAGCGTAATGACGTCGAAGCGCATGGGCCAGCGCGGGGTCAGTAATCCAGACCCCAATCAACGGTGATGCGCTTCTCGGCCAGGTTCACGTCGTCGACATAGGCGGAGACAAAAGGCACCAGCCGTTCTTCGGCTATGGGCTCTGCGGGCTGGATGCGCAGCACGCTGTGCGGGCCGGTGTCGAGTAAGCCGATGACCGTGCCCAGCGCCTCGCCTTGCCGGTTGAGCACAGAGAGGCCGATCAAATCAACCCAGTAGTACTCGTCGGCATCAGCCGTCGGGAAGCTTGAACGGGCCACAAAGAGGCGTGCACCGCGCAAGGCCTCGGCAGCCGTGCGGTCGCCGACCTCTTGCACCTGAGCCACGACGCCATCGCCATGTTCTTTGGCTTCCGTCACCTTGAGCAGGCGGGGGAATGATGCAGCCGGCTTGGTGCCGAACTGCCGTATGTCTGCTTCTTCCGGTGGCTTGACGAGCCAGCGTTTGGTAGAAAACAGGGCCTGAGGGTCTGATGCAAAAGGCTGGACTTTGATCCAGCCTTTCACGCCCCAGGCGTCAACCACGCGACCGACTTCAATTGCATCCTCGGGCCAGGCCGGGTCAGCTGACCCAGCAACCGAGAACGCATCGGCCACGGTGGATGTCAGGCTGCAGCCTTGGCTTGCGCCACCAGGCGAGCCACCGTTGGCGACAGCTGAGCACCGTTGCCGGCCCAGAAGTCGACGCGATCAAAGGCCACGCGCAGCGGCTGCTCAGCACCCGAAGCTACCGGGTTGTAGAACCCGACGCGCTCGATGAACCGGCCATCGCGGCGGTTGCGAGAATCGGCAACCACGATGTTGTAAAACGGACGCCTTTTGGCGCCACCACGTGCAAGTCGGATCACGACCATGTTGTTTCCTTGAATCTTGAAAACATCCACTGCACCAGGAGACACTCAGGGCGAGCAGATCAAAAGGGACAAGAGCCTGAAGCCCCTGCCAGGGGTTCGATGTCGTAGATACGCCGGCTTGCGGCCGACCGTCACCGAAACCGCGCATTGTAAACGCAAGTGCTACTCTGCGGCCACATGAGCGCCTACAAATCAAAAACCCTGGCCACCTGGATCGCCCTGATCGGCGGCGGACTGGGCCTGCACCGCTTCTACCTCTACGGCCCACGCGACGTCTGGGGCTGGCTCTGGCCGCTGCCCACGCTCCTGGGCGCTTACGGAGTGGAACGCGTGGTGAAGCTGGGGCAAGACGACCAGCTGGCGTGGCTTCTGCTGCCCCTGCTGGGGCTGGCCCTGTCTTCGGCCATGCTGGCGGCCATCGTCTACGGCCTGATGCCCGACGAGAAATGGAACGCCCGCTACAACCCCGAGGGTCGGACGCACCAGGCCGGCTGGGCGGTCATTTTTGGCGTGATCCTTTCGCTGCTGGTCGGTGCCACGGTGCTGATGACAACCATCGCTTTCAGCGGCCAGCGCTACTTCGAGCATCAGATCGAAGAAGGCCGGAAGATCAGCCAGTGATCACGCAAAGAACGAGAAGCTGAGCCAGTAGGAAATGCCAGCCACGAAGGCCGAGGCCGGGATGGTGAAGATCCACGCCCAGACAATGTTGCCCGCAGTGCCCCAACGCACCGCCGAGGCCCGGCGCACCGAGCCCACGCCGACGATGGCGCCGGTAATGGTATGGGTGGTCGACACCGGCACACCCAGCGCCGTCGCGAGGAACAGCGTCATCGCGCCTCCCGTTTCGGCGCAGAAGCCACCCACGGGCTTGAGCTTCGTGATCTTCTGCCCCATCGTTTTGACGATGCGCCAGCCACCAAACATGGTGCCCAGGCCGATGGCGAGATAGCAACTCCAGATCGTCCACGCGGGCGGCAACTTGTCGCCGGCAGCGGAATAGCCTGTTGCGATCAGCAGCATCCAGATGATGCCGATGGTCTTCTGCGCGTCGTTGCCGCCGTGCCCCAGGCTGTAGAGGCCGGCCGAAACGAGCTGCAAGCGGCGAAACCAGTTGTCCACACGCAGCGGTGAACTCTTGCGACATATCCATGCCACGGCCACCATCAGCAGCGAGCCGAGCGTGAAGCCGAGCAGCGGAGACACGAAGATGAAAGCCACCACCTTCAACACCCCGCTGCCGATCAGCGCGCTTACACCTGCTTTGGCGATCACCGCGCCGCAGATGCCGCCAATCAACGCATGCGACGAGCTAGACGGGATGCCGTACCACCAGGTGATCACGTTCCAGGTGATCGCGCCGATGAGCGCACCAAACACCACATGGTGGTCGACGATGCCAGGCTGCACGATGCCCTTGCCCACCGTGGCCGCTACGTTGAGGTGAAACACCAGAATCGCCAGCACGTTGAAGAAGGCCGCAAAGAGCACCGCCTGCTGCGGCTTGAGCACGCCGGTGGAGACGACGGTGGCGATTGAATTGGCCGCGTCGTGAAAACCGTTCATGAAGTCGAAGACGATCGCCAACGCGACCAGCATCGCGACCACCCAGAACGCTACCTGGATCGTTTGCATCCGCAGCTCCGGGGTATGGTCAGGAATTCTCGAGGACAACGCCCTCGATCAAGTTGGCCACATCTTCGCAACGGTCTGAGATGGACTCGAGCTGCTCGTAGATGGCCTTGAGCTTGATCAGCTCGCGCACGTCTTTCTCTTCACGAAACAGCTTGGACATGGCCGAGCGCATCACGCGGTCGGCATCGCTCTCGAGCCTGTCGATTTCTTCACAGGTCTTGATGGCCGCTTCGGCCGCATCGGTCTGATTGAGCCTGGGCAGCAACGACACCGCATGCTGCACGCGCTCGCAGCACTTGGCGCTCAGGTCGCCCAGGCGCAGCACCTCTTCGGTCATGGCGCGCACGTCGTAGAGCTGCATGGTTTCGGTGGCGTCTTGCAAGAGGTCGACGATGTCGTCCATGGCGTTGATCAGGCCATGAATCTGCTCACGGTCGATGGGCGTGATGAAGGTCTTGTGCAGCAGGCGATTGACCTCGGCGGTGACCTTGTCAGCCGCACGCTCGGCGGCCACGACTTCACCGGCATGCTTCTCTCGCAGATCGAGATCGGCGTAGTTTTCGATCATCAGAATGAAGGCGCGTGCACCCTCGACGATGAAGTTCGCATGCTGGTTGAAAAGCTCGAAGAAATTGCCTTCTCGCGGCAGAAGCTTGCCAAACAGCATGGTGGGTTCTCCAGGGAATTTCAGGTGCGATGGCGGCTGGTTGCCGCACTGTCACGGTTCTGTCACAAAACGACAAGGCGCGAGTGTAGCGCCGGCGTTTCAGCCGGGCTCGGTTGGAGACAGGTCAAACACCGCACGCTGGCCCTCGAAGCTCGACAGGGCGCTAACCAAGGCCTGAAAGTCTTGCGTTCGCTCCACCGGGTTGAAGTGCTCGCTGTTGACCACCATCAGCGGCGCAGCGTCGAAAGCCTGGAAGTAATCGGCATAGGCGTCGCAGAGCTTTTGCAGATAGGCCGGTTCGATGCGCTGCTCCATCGCAATGCCGCGCTGGCGTATGCGCTGCGTGAGCGTGGCGGGCGTGGCCTGCAGCCAGATGACAAGGTCGGGCTGGGGCAACTGTTGCGCCACCTGTGCGTACATCTGGTTGTAGAGGTGGTACTCCTCGTCGCTGAGGTTCATGCGGGCAAAGATCGCGTCTTTGGCAAGCATGAAATCACTCACCACCGCCTGCGAAAACATGCCCGGCTGCGCCAGCTCGCGCACCTGGCGCATGCGCTGAAACAAGAAGAACACCTGGGTCTGGAAGGCGTAGCCCGGCGCGTCGGCGTAGAAGCGCTCGAGGTAGGGGTTTTCGTCGGCACGCTCCAGCATCAGCTCGGCGCCCATGTGCGCGGCCAAGCGGCGCGCAAGAGAGCTCTTGCCCGCGCCGATGGGCCCTTCGATGGCGACATGGCGAAAGCGCGAAAGCGGGTGAGGCATACCTTGCGTCATCGACCGCGGGGTGGAATACAGCGCGCGCAGCGGGCCGCCAAGTCGCAGTCCAAGTCAGTCACCCATGGCGGCGTAGACGAGGTTGCGAAATAGTGCGCGCACCTCGTCGCGCTGGCCGGGCGCCTGCACCATCAGCACGCCGTACATCTCTTCCTTCGGATCGATGAAGAAGGTGGTGCCAGCCATGCCACCCCAAAAGTACAGACCTTCGGAGCCCGCTACCGGGGAAATACCGGTCTGCAGGCGCACCGCAAAGCCCAGTCCGAAGCCATGACCCACAGACAACAGGTCACTCATGCTGGGCAACCCACCCAAGTGGTCGCTGGTCATCAGCTCGACCGTCTTGCGGCTGAGCAGGCGATTGCCGTCGAGCACACCACCGTTGAGCATCATCTGACAAAAGCGCGCGTAGTCGGCGGTGGTGGAGACGAGGCCGCCACCACCCATGTCCATGCCCACCGGCTCCAGCACGTCCAGCAGGTGCACGTCAGCGCCGCTGTCCGGGTCTTTCGCGTAGGGCGCGGCAATGCGGTCATGCTCAGAGGCCGGAACGTGGAAGCCGGTGTCGACCATCCCAAGCGGCGCAAAGATGCGCTCTTGGAAAAAATCCCGCAGCGGCTGGCCGGAAACGACCTCAACCACGCGCCCCAACACATCGGTGGCGCGGCTGTAGTCCCACACCGTACCCGGCTGGTACATGAGCGGCAATGTGGCCAGCGCCTTGGAGAATTCCTCATTGGTCCAGTCGCGGCGGTAGATCTTGGCCTGCAAATAGAGCTTGCGAACGGGCGCCTCGGCGAGGATCTCGTAGGTCAGCCCCGAGGTGTGGCGCAGCAGGTCTTGCACCGTCATGGCGCGCACAGTGGGCACATGATCGATCTGCCCATCGTCGCGCACCACACCCACCGGGGCGCCCTTGAACTCTGGCAGGTACTTGGCGACCGGGTCGGTCAGGAAGAGCTTGCCTTCGTCGAACAGCATCATCGCGGCCACCGACACAATCGGCTTGGTCATGGAATAGATGCGAAAGATCGTATCCAGGCGCATGGCATCTTGCGCCGCCGGATCGCGCTGCCCCAGGGCTTCGAAGTAGGCCAGCTTGCCGCGCCGCACGACCATCGCCACCACGCCGGGCAGGCGCTTCTTCGCGATCTGTTCGTTCATTGCAGAAGTCAAGCGAGCCAAGCCGGCACGGCTGAAGCCCACGGATTCGGGTGTTGCGGCGCGCTCAGGCATGCGGGTCTGGGTCATGGTGTCTCCTGTTTTTGAATTCGTTGCCCGGCCACAGCGGCCAGAAGCTCTTGCAGTGTGCCGCGTCCGGGGATCACCAGGCTTGCGGGTGCCACGTCGGCCAGAGGTACGAGCACGAAGGCTCGCTCATGCATGCGGGGATGGGGCACGGTGAGCGTGAGGGAAGCAATGTGCGCGCCACCATACAGCAGCAAATCGAGGTCTAGCGTGCGCGGGGCGTTGCGGTATGAGCGCTCACGCCCAAGCAAGGCTTCGATGCCTTGCAGGTGCGAGAACAGATCGTCAGCCGACAGATCGGTTCGAAGCGCGGCAACGGCATTCAGGTAGTCGGGCCCGTCGGCATCGATGGGGGCCGTTCGATAGAACGCCGAAACCTGTTGCAGCTGTGTGCCCGGCATTGCCGACAAAGACTGCACTGCGGCCAAAAGCGCCGAGGCGGCGTCGCCGAGATTGGCACCCAGCCCCACATAGGCCTGCTGTGGGGCGGCTGTCACCGCAGGCTCAGGAAAATCACCTGCCGCCGGCAGTTCATTGGGGGTCGTTTGACGAGGCCCCGGCGTCACCGCCCGCACCTGCCGGTTTGCGGCGCCGGCGACGGCGCTTTCTGGGCGCGTCGGTGCTCGTCGTTTCTTCCGCATCTTCAGGCTCAGTGGCAGTGGCCGCAGCCGGTGCGCGCCGGCGCGGTGCATCGTGTGACCGCGCTTGCTCGATCATGCTGGTGCGTGCGTGCTCATCAGCCAGCGAAAACGCTTCCCACCATTGGGCCAGCTCGGGCTCGATCTCACCAGCATCGGCGCGCAGCCGCAGAAAGTCGAAGCCGGCCCGGAAACGCGGCTGCTCCACCAAGGTGAGCGGCCCCTGCCCCGTGCGGCGCTCGAAGCGGGTTTGCATCAGCCAGATCTCGCGCATGTCAGCGCCTAGCTTGCCGCGGCCCGAGATGTCACCGATGCGCGCATCAAACACCGAATCAACCGCCTGTTGCAGCGCCGGGAAAGGCCCCTCGCCACGCTTCTTGAGCTTGCTCCAGCCGTCGAGCACGTCGTGCCACAGCATGCAGGCCAGCATGAAGCTAGGCGCCACAGGCTTGCCCTCGCCCACGCGGCGGTCGGTGTCGGCCAAGGCGAGCTGCACGAACTTGGCGCGCTCGGGGTGCTTGGCGGCATCGGCCAGCACCACGTCGAGGATGGGGAACACGCCACTGCGCGCGCCCACCAGGCCCTGCTTGCGCAACTCTTCGATGCTGGAGATGGCATGCCCCGTCTGCAGCAGCTTGATCATTTCATCGAAGGTGCGCGAGGCGGGCACGCTTTCGAGCAGCGCCGCCATGTCTTGAATCGGCGCGCGCGTCTTGGGCTCGATGGCAAAGCCCAGCTTGGCGGCGAAGCGGATCACGCGAATGATGCGCACCGGGTCTTCGCGGTAGCGCGTGGCCGGGTCACCGATCATGCGCAGCACCTTCTTCTTGGCGTCTTTGATACCACCGTGGTAGTCGACCACGACCTGGCTCTGCGGGTCGTAGTACATGGCATTGACGGTGAAGTCTCGGCGCGCGGCGTCTTCGATCTGCGGGCCCCAGACGTTGTCTCGCAGCACGCGCCCGGCTGCGTCAACCACGTGGGTCTTGCCGGCAAGCTCGGTCTTGGACGTCTTCTCGTTGCCGGTCACTTGGTCGGCGGCCGCCGAATCCATCACGGCCCGAAAGGTCGAAACCTCGATCACCTCGTGCTCACGCCCACGGCCGAACACCACGTGCACGATGCGAAAGCGCCTGCCAATGATGAAGGCCCGCCGGAACAAGCCCTTCACTTGCTCGGGCGTGGCGTTGGTGGCCACGTCGAAGTCTTTGGGGCGCAGGCCGACGAGCAGGTCGCGCACCGCGCCGCCCACGATGTAGGCCTCGTAGCCAGCGTCGGCCAGGGTCTTGACCACGCGGATCGCGTTTTCCTCCACCAACCCGAGGTCGATGTTGTGCTCAGAGAGCGGCACCTCGACACGCTTGCCCTTGGGGATGGCCGGAGTGGCGGCGCTGGTTTTGCCCAGCAGTTTGTCTATGAACTTTTTGATCATCAGGAGAAGAGCCGAAGAATGCGCCAGCCCCGCTCGCGAGCGATCGCTTCGAGCGGAGCAGAGGGGTTGGTTGCCACAGGGTCGCTTGCCAGTTCGAGCAGAGGCAGATCGTTTGCCGAATCGCTGTAGACGCTGATGCGCTCGAAGTCCTGCAGCCGGTAGCCCAAGCTTTCTAGCCACTGCTGCGTGCGCACTGTCTTGCCTTCTCGAAACGACGGGACCCCATCGATTCGGCCAGTGATGTTACCCGCCGGGCCTTTTTCCAGGCGAACGGCCAGCAGATGCGGCACGCTGAAGGCCTGGGCGATGGGCGCCGTGACGAACTCGTTGGTGGCCGTGACGATGGCCACCAGGTCGCCTTGTTCTTGGTGGTGGCGCACGAGACCCACGGCAGCCGAATGCAGCGGGGTGATCGCTTCACCCATGAATCGCCGGTGGGCGGCCTCCATGTCATCCGCGGGGCGATCGCGCCAGGGACGCGTGGCGAACTCGATGTAGGCGTGGATGTCGAGTGTGCCCGCCTTGTACTGCTCGTAGAACAGGTCGTTGTGGCGTGCGAACTCGGTTGCGTCGACCCAGCCCTGGCGCACCACGAACTGGCCCCAGGCGTGGTCGGAGTCGAATGGCAGCAGCGTGTCGTCGAGATCGAAAAGGCAGAGGTTCATGCCGGGCCCTTCTCTTCGGCCAGCATCTGCTTGAGCAGCGGCACGGTGATGGCGCGCTTTTGTATCAGCGCAAATTCATCAAGCCGGTCAAGTACGGCCATCAAGTGCTTCAGGTCGCGCGCGAAACGCGTCAACAGATAGTCCATCACGTCGTCAGACAGAAACAGGCCACGCCTATCGGCCTCGCGGCGCAGGGCGGCGCGCGCTTCGGGTTCGGTGAGCGGCGACAAGGCAAAGACATGGCCCCAGCCGAGGCGACTGCGCAGGTCGTCGCGCAGGGGCAGATCCACCGGCGGCACCTTGCCCGACGCAGCGATCGCAATGCCATGCGTGGTGGCTTCGACGAAGAGCGCAAAAGCCGCTTGCTGCTGGGCCTCGTCGAAGCGATCGCAATCTTCAAGCACGATCAGCGTGTCGCTTTCTTCAAATGACCAAGGCGCGGGCTCAGCGGCAGTGAACCAACTGACTCGCCCGCCCTGCTGCTGCACCTGGCTGGCCAGGGCTTGCAGCAGATGCGTCTTGCCGACGCCGGATGGCCCCCACAAATAGACCGGTGCGGCCTGTTGCGTCAGGCCGTGCAAATGCACCAGTGCCGGCAGGTTCGCCCCTGCGACATAAGTGTCAAACGACCGCAGCGGCTCGCTGACGATGGCCAGGGGGAGTTGCTTCATCCGCGGTACAGCTTGCTCTCGATGTAGAGCTTGTGCAGTCGGGCACCGGCCACGGCCAGCACGGCGCACACAGGCAGCGCAATCAACACACCCACGAAGCCCGCCAGGTGGCCGAAGGCGAGCAGCGCGAAGATAACGGTGAGCGGGTTGATGCCGATGCGTTCACCTACGAGCCGCGGCGTGAGAAAGAAGCTTTCCACCACCTGCCCTACCCCGTAGACCACCGCCACGGCCACCACGCCATACCAGCTGGAGAACTGCAACACGCCCGCAAGCAAGGCCAGCACCAGGCCCAGGCCGAAACCCAGGTAGGGAATGAACACCGCCAAGCCGGTGAACACGCCCACCGGCACGGCCAGGTCAAAACGAAACAGGGCCAGGCCCACGCTGTAGAAAACCGCCAAGATGGCCATCACCATCAGCTGGCCACGCAGGTACTGGCCCAGCATCTCGTCGCAGTCGGCGACGAAGGATTCAACACTGGCGCGCATGCGCGGTGGCACCAGCGCATGCAGGCGCGCCGAGAGCTGCGGCCAGTCCATCAGCAGGTAGAAGAGCACCGCCGGCACCAGCACGGCGTTGCCGATCAGCGCCAGCAAGAAGCTGCCACCGATGCGCGCCGAGCTGAACGCGGCGCTGAGGCCTTCTTCGATGTTGGCGCCAAGGTACTTCACGACGAAGTCTTTGATGCTCGCGCTGTCGAGCGAGACCTGGACACCGAACTGCGCAAGCCACGGCGACACCGTCTGGTTGAGCCTGTCGGCCAGCAGCGGCAACTGCTCGCGCAGCAGCGGCAGCTCTTTCGACAGAATGGGCACGATCAGCAACAGCACCGCTGCAATGATCATGAAAGCCAGCACCTCGACCAGCGTGACGGCCAGAACGCGTGGCACGCGACGCTTGACCAAGCGCTCGACCGCGGGAAGCAAGATGTAGGCAAGCACGCCGGCGACCAAAAACGGTGCCAGCACCGGGGACAGCAGCCACACCAGCAAGACACCGACCAGGGCGATCAGGAGCCAGGTGAAGGTTTGCCGCTGAGCGGGGGTAAGTTGCATCGAGGCTCACAGGTGGGGGGCCGCCCGAGGCAACCCGCAGAAGGGGCAAATTCTAAGGGCACAAAGGGTGGTGCTGGCCTTGCATACAGCTCAGTGCAACGGACCTGAATCGCGATCTTTGAGGGCCAGCAGCCGCTTGCCAATGGCGGCGTGATCGGCGGCCTCAGGCGCATGGGCGAGGTAGTCGCCGAGGTCTAGCGCTGCCGCATTGAGCGCACCCATCTCGGCCTGCACCAGGCCGCGGTCGCGCCGCTCTTCCCAGGCATGGGGCAGCAAGATCACCAGTCGGTTCAGCACGGCGAGCAGGCGGGGCCAATCTTCACTGCTGCGGTGTATCTCTTTCAGGTTGCGCAGCATGCGGGCGAGCACGTCGCGCGCCGGGGCAGCCTGCAAGAAGAGGCCCAGCGGCACATCGAAATCACCGACCAGGCCCTGGCTTCGACGATAAGGCGTGAGCAGCTCGTCCAGTTGCTCACGCGACAGCGACTGGCCGGTGAACGGGTCGATCACGACCTCGCCCTCGGACATCTTCAGCTTGATCAGAAAGTGCCCAGGGAAGGACACGCCCCGTGCGGTGAGCCCGATCTGCGTGGCCAGCTCGATGTAGAGCACCGCCAGGGTGATTGGAATGCCGCGCCGCGTGTCGAGCACGGTGCTCAAGAGGCTGTTGCCGGGGTCGTAGTAGTTGTTGACGTTGCCCGAGAAGCCGAGCTCCTGAAAGAAAAACTGGTTCAGCGCGCGCAGCCGCGCCCGGTGCGAGGCATCGGCAGGCACGCGACGCTTGAGGCGAACCGCCAGGGTATCGATGCGGGAGAGCACGGCTTGCGTGTCGAGCTTCGGGTCTTCGTCCTGCGCGATCGCCACGGCGGCCTCCACCAGCGACAGGCTGTCATCGTCCGCCACCAGAGACGCGAAGTACTCCAGGGGCGTGGGAGCTTGGAACAGCAGGCGGCCGGGCATGGCAAATGATTATCCGCGCCGCATCAACTGGCGCAGCGGCAAACCGCTCGCCAGCAGGCATCCGAAATACACCACGGCGGCGGCGGCCAGCACGCCGGCCATCCAGCCCGCACGCGTCAGCGAGGTCGCGTGCAACCAGTCGAGCTGCTGGGCAACCCACCACAGGCCCGCACCCATCACCGCACTGGCGCCCACGAGCCGCACCAGGTAAAGCGCCCAGCCTGGTGCGGGCTTGTACGCTCCGCGGCGCCACAGCAGGAACAGCAGCACCCCGGCGTTGACCATTCCCCCCAGGCCGATGGACAGCGCCAGACCGGCAATGCCGAAGTGCAAGCCGAAAACGAACACCCCATTGAAGATCTGCGTCAGCACCAGCACTGCCACGCCGACACGCACCGGCGTGCGTGTGTCGTTTCGGGCGAAATAACTGGGCGCAAGGATGCGGATCGACACGATGCCCAGCAGGCCTACGCCATAGCCCATGACCGCCTGCGCCGCCAACCGCACCTCGGCAGGCCCGAAAGCCCCGCGCTGAAACAAGGTCGACACCAACGGCTCGGCAAACACCAGCAGCGCCACCGCGCAAGGCAAGGCCAGCAGCAGCAGCTGGCGCATGCCCCATTCAATGAGGTCGGAGTAGGCCGCGTCGTCCTTGCGGGCATTGGCAGCGGCGAGCTGGGGCGTCAGCACCACGCCCAACGCGACGCCCAGCAGCGCCGAGGGGAATTCCATCAAACGGTCGGCGTAGGTGAGTAGAGAGACCGCGCCGGCACCCAGGTGGCTCGCAATCTGCGTGTTGATGAGCTGCGAAATCTGCGCCACTGACACGCCGAGCAGCGCAGGTGCCATGCGGCGCAACACATTTCTCACGCCCTCGTGCACCCACGCTTCGTGAAATCGCCGCCAGCTGAGGCCGAAGTGCGGCATCGCGCCGACCCGCCGAAGTGCCGGCACCTGCACGGCCAGTTGCAGCACGCCGCCGATCATCACGCCCGCTGCAAGGCTGTAAATCGGCTCGATGCCCCAACGCTTGAACAGCGGCATGAGCAAGAGCATGGCCGCAATCCACGATAGATTCAGCAGCACTGGCGTGGCCGCGGGCACCGCGAAGCGCCGCTGGGTGTTCAAGATGCCCGCCGACAAGGCAACGAGTGACATGCAGGCGATGTACGGGAACATCCAGCGCGTCATCAGCACCGCAGGCTCATAGCCGCCGCTGCGCTGCAGCCCACTGCCCATCAGCCACACCAGCAGGGGCGCGCCCACGATGCCGAGCACGGTCAGCACCACCAGCGCCCAGAGCAACACGGTGGCGACAGCATCGACCAGCCGACGAGAAGCTTCTTCACCATCTCGAGCTTGTGCAGCTGCCAGCAACGGCACGAATGCCTGCGAAAACGCGCCCTCGCCGACCAGACGGCGCAGCAGGTTGGGAATGCGGAATGCGACGGTGAATGCGTCGGTGAGCGCATTGGCGCCAAAGAGCGACGCCTGCAGCATGTCGCGCAGCAGCCCCGTGATGCGCGATGCCAGGGTCAGCAGGGAGACAGTGGACGCGGCGCGCAGCAGATTCATGAGCGCCGGATTATAGGTAGCACCCGCTAACGTCTGGTGGTTGTGTTTGCGACCACTTGCGTTGGGCTGCTATACTCGCTGACTTCGCTAATTTCGGGTAAAGCTCAAACATGGCCACTTCGTCCAAAGTTAAAAAGACGGTCCGTATTGCTTCGGGCCTCAAGCGCGTTCGCCAAGACGTGAAGCTGAACGCCGCCAATACGGCGCTGCGCTCCAAGTTCCGCACCGTCATCAAGAATGTTCAGAAGGCTGTTGTCGCTGGCGACAAGACCAAGGCTGCTGAGCTGTTCAAGTCTGCCCAGAGCGTGATCGATTCCGTGGCCGACAAGGGCTTGTTCCACAAGAACAAGGCTGCCCGCCACAAGAGCCGACTGTCGGCCAAGGTCAAGGCGCTCGCCGCCTGATTCGATTCCCGAGCAGCGAAGTAAAAAGCCCGCATCAGCGGGCTTTTTTGTAGGTGGGCCCGCAGCAGCAGCGGGCTTTTTTCATGGAGCCTGTGAAGGCTTCGGCGGGTCGGGCAGCAAGCACGCGTCCACCACCTGCAGCTTGTTGTCGCGGGCAAAGCTCATCACGAAATCCCAAGCCATCGGCTCGATGCCACGCAGGGCCTCGTTGACGATCACGCACTTCACGCCGTCGATCGTGCGGGGCACGCAATACGGCGAGTAGCCAATGAAGGCAGCTCGCCCACCCACCGAGCCTTCGGGCCTGAAACACGACATGGCGCCCGCCAGCCGCTCGGCCCAGTCGCTGGGCCTAAAGGTCTTGCCGTCCAGGGTCAGACCTTGGATGAAGACTTCGCGAGGGGTGGAAGATGACATGCGGGCATGCGCGGTTTCTGCGGGTATTGTGCCGCGCTTGTGCTGCAGCGCAGCATGGTCGGGGGCTTCAAGAACGTGATCCATCCCTGCTTATCGGCGCCCAAGGGCAGACCCTTAGAATCAAACGCTCCGCGGCCGTCACGCTAGCCGGCTGCGTCACTTTCTTCACACGAAAGCCTGCCATGAACGCGCCCGACAAACTGCCCGCCAGCCCCGCCCCCCACGTGATGCCCACCTACGGCCGTCTGCCGATGGCCATTGCGTACGGCCGCGGCTGCTGGCTGTGGGACACCGATGGCAAGAAATACCTCGACGGGCTGGGCGGCATCGCCGTTAACACCCTGGGCCATGCTCACCCGCAGCTCGTGCCGGCGCTGCAAGACCAGGTGAGCAAGCTCATCCACAGCAGCAACTATTACCAAGTGCCACTGCAAGAGAAGCTCGCCGCCAAGCTGACCGAGCTGTCGGGCCTGACCAATGTGTTCTTTTGCAGCACCGGGCTCGAAGCCAACGAAGGCGCTTTGAAGATCGCGCGCAAGTACGGCCATGACAAGGGCATCAACCGCCCCGAAATCGTCGTCTACGAAAAGGCCTTCCACGGCCGCTCGATCGCCACGCTGTCTGCGACCGGCAACCCCAAGGTGCAGGCCGGCTTTGGCCCCTTGGTCGAAGGCTTCGTGCGCGTGCCGCTCAACGACGTGAGCGCGATTGAGAACGTCGCCAGGACCAACCCCAATGTGGTGGCAATATTCCTGGAAGTGATTCAGGGCGAAGGCGGCATCAACCCGACCTCGGTCGAATACCTGCAGGCCGTGCGCCGCATCTGCGACGAGCGCGGCTGGTTGCTGATGCTCGACGAAGTGCAGTGCGGCATGGGCCGTACCGGCAAGTGGTTTGCGCACCAATGGGCGGGCATCAAGCCAGACGTGATGCCGCTGGCCAAAGGCCTGGGCTCGGGCGTGCCGGTGGGAGCCATCGTCTGCGGCCCGCGTGCGGCCAACGTGTTGGGCCCAGGCAATCACGGCAGCACCTTCGGCGGCAACCCGCTGGCCATGCGTGCGGGGGTCGAGACCATCCGCATCATGGAAGAAGACAAGCTGCTGGAAAACGCTGCCACCGTGGGCGCAGCGCTCAAGACCGGCCTGCAACGTGAGCTGAGTGGCGTGGCCGGCGTGGTGGAAGTGCGCGGCCAGGGCCTGATGCTCGGCATCGAGCTCGACCGGCCTTGCGGCGAGTTGCTGGGCCAGGCTGCCGAGGCTGGCCTGATGATCAGCGTGACGGCCGACCGCGTGATCCGCCTCGTGCCGGCGCTCATTCTCAGCACCGAAGAAGCAGCGCAGATCGTGGCCATTCTCTGCCCGCTGATCAAGAAGTTGCTGTCGAACAAGCCATGACACCGGGTATGAGCTTGATCAAGCACTACCTGCAGTTCAAGGACCTGCGCGCCGAGGAATACGCTTACCTGTTCGACCGCACCGCGGTCATCAAGAAGCGCTTCAAGAACTACGAGAAGTACACGCCGCTGGTCGACCGCACGCTGGCGATGATCTTCGAGAAGGCCAGCACGCGCACTCGCGTGAGCTTCGAGGCCGGCATGTACCAGATGGGCGGGTCTGTCGTGAACCTCACCACCAGCGACAGCCAGTTCGGCCGCGCCGAGCCCGTGGAAGACAGTGCACGCGTCATCAGCCGCATGGTCGACCTGGTGATGATCCGCACCTACGAGCAGACCAAGATCGAGGCCTTTGCCGCCAACTCGCGCGTGCCGGTGATCAACGGCCTCACCAACGAGTACCACCCCTGCCAGATCCTGGCTGACATCTTCACCTACATCGAGCACCGCGGCAGCATCGCTGGCAGAGTGGTGGCATGGGTCGGTGACGGCAACAACATGGCCAGCACCTGGCTGCAGGCGGCCGACATTTTGGGCTTCACGCTCCACGTGAGCACGCCCAGCGGATACGAGCTCAATGCCAAGGAAGCCGGCGTCTCCAACACCAGCTGCGTGAAGGTCTTCAAGAACCCGCTCGACGCCTGCCGCGGCGCCCACCTCGTCACCACAGACGTGTGGACGAGCATGGGCTTCGAGGCTGAGAACGCCGAGCGCATGAAGGCCTTCACCGACTGGTGCGTCGACCGCGAAATGATGGCTATCGCGCAGCCCGATGCGCTCTTCATGCACTGCCTGCCGGCCCATCGCGGCGAAGAAGTCGAAGCCGAGGTGATAGACGGGGCGCAGTCTGTGGTGTGGGACGAGGCCGAGAACCGGATGCACGTGCAAAAGGCACTCATGGAGTTCTTGCTCCTCGGCCGCATCGGTTGACGAGTCTGCGCGAGCTTCCATGAAACTCGCCCTCGTCACCGACCTGCACGCCAACCGTGAGGCCGTCGAAGCGGTGCTCGCGCATGCGCAAAGCCAAGGCGTCGAGCAGCACGCCTTCCTCGGTGACTTCGTCGGCTACGGCGCCGACCCCGGCTGGGTGGTCGACTGCGTGCAAGAGCATGTGGCGCGCGGTGCCTGGGCCATCAAGGGCAACCACGACGCGGCCGCTGTAATGGGCCCGCAACCTTCGATGGTGAACGACGCACGCGAAGTCGTCGCCTGGACGCACGAGCAGCTCAGCGCGAAGCAGATCGACTTCCTCGCCTCGCTGCCGCTCACCGCCGTCGACGACACGCGCCTCTTCGTTCACGCAAACGCCTTCGCACCGCCAGAGTGGGCCTACATCCATGCACGGTCTGACGCGGCGCGCAGCATGCAGGCGACCGCCTGCCGTATCACCTTTTGCGGCCACGTGCATGAGCCTCGGCTCTATCACTTGGCGAGCACCGGCAAGGTGGGCGAGTTCGCACCGGTTCCCGACGTGACCATACCGCTCTCGCCACAGCGCCAGTGGCTGGTCATCCCCGGCTCGGCCGGCCAGCCGCGCGACCACAACCCGGCGGCCTGCTACGCCATGTTCGACACGGCCAGTACCGAGCTCACCTTCCACCGCATCCCCTACGACCACGACACGGCTGCCGCGAAAGTGGTGGCAGCCGGCTTGCCGCAGCGCCTGGCGCAGCGCCTGCAAGATGGCGGCTGATCCCGACACCCCGTTCGAGGCCGCCGCGCCAACCACGCATCCGCTGCGCCCGCTGCAGGCCGGCCAGGTGATCGACGGCTTCCGGCTCGACAAGCACCTGCATCAGGGCGGCATGGCGCAGTTGTGGCAAGTCTCGCGTGAAGACGGCAGCGACAGCGACGCACCGCTCATCATGAAAGTGCCGCGCATCAAGGGCGGCGAAGACCCGGCCAGCATCGTCGGCTTCGAGGTCGAGCAGATGATCTTGCCCAAACTCTCGGGCGTGCACGTGCCACGCTTCGAGGCCAAGGGCGACATCACCCGCCAGCCGTACATCGTGATGGAGCGCATTGCCGGCGACTCGCTGCGCGCCCACCTCGACGCCGCCCCGCTGCCCGTCGCCGAGGTGGTGCACATCGGCGCTCGCGTGGCCACGGCCTTGCACGACCTGCACCGCCAGCACCTGGTGCACCTCGACGTGAAGCCCAGCAACATCATGTTCCGCCCTCTCGTCGATGGAGCGGGGGGCGAAGCCGTGCTCGTCGACTTCGGCCTCTCGCGCCACGAGCACCTGCCCGACCTGCTCGATGAAGACTTCGAGCTGCCCATGGGCACCGCGCCCTACATGTCGCCTGAGCAGGTGCAGTTCGTGCGTAACGACCCGCGCAGCGACCTCTTCGCGCTGGGCGTGATGCTCTACCACCTCATCACCGGCGAGCGCCCCTTCGGCTCGCCCGACAACGTGCACGGCCTGCGCGAGCGTCTGTACCGCGACCCGGTGCCCCCCATCACACTGCGCCCCGACTGCCCGCCCTGGCTGCAGGAAATTGTCTTGCACGCGCTCGAGCCCTTGCCTGAAGACCGGCAACAGACCGGAGCGCAGCTCGCCTTCGAGTTGCAAAACCCCGATCAGGTGCCACTCACCGAGCGCGCCACGCGCCGCGCCCGCAGCGGCACCATGAAAGTGCTAGGCCGCTGGTTCTCGGCCCTGGGTGCCGAGCCTTCCGTGCGCGCCACCACCTCGGCGCAGCTCGCGCGCAGCCCCATCTTGTTGGTCGCCGTCGATGTGGCCCGGGCCGATCGAGAGTTGCTCGAAACCCTGCGCCTCACTGCCGAGCGCTTGCTGCAAACAGAGCCAGGGGCGCGGCTCGCCTGCCTCGCGATTCTGAAGATCAACCGCATCGGCATGGACGAGCGCATGGAGCCCGACGGCAGCAGCAAGCACGTGAACCTGCTGGTGCAGCTCAAGCATTGGGCGCGCCCACTGATCCAGAACCTGAAGCTGCCCCCGGAAGGGCGCGTCACCTTCCACGTGATCGAAGCCCCCGACACCGCCAACGCCATCGTCGACTACGCGCGCAAGAACCAGGTCGACCACATCATCATGGGCGCGCGCAGCAGTGGCACCTTGCGCCGCTACCTCGGCAGCGTGTCGACCCAGGTGGCGGCAGAGTCTGGTTGCAGCGTCACCGTGGTGCGCGCGCCTCGTCACGACGCATGAGAGGGCAAGCCATGAAACGCCTATGGGACATCTCCCCGCCGATCGCACCCGACTCGCCGCTCTTCCCCGGCGACGAGGCCTACTCGCAGAAATGGACGGCCCGCATCGGCCCCGGCTGCCCCGTGAACCTCTCGGCCATTACCATGTCGCCGCACATCGGCGCGCATGCCGATGCGCCCCTGCACTACGCCGACGGCGCCGCGCCCATCGGTGATGTAGACCTCGCGCCCTACCTCGGCACGTGCCGCGTCTTCCACGCCATCGGCCCGGCGCGCCTGATACAGATCGCCGACCTGGCGAACGCTGCCAAAGACCTGCCGCCGCGCGTGCTCGTGCGCACCTGCAAAACGGCGCCCACCGCCTGGTCGAGCGAGTTCTCGGCCTTCGCCCCTGAGACCCTCACCTGGCTCGCCAGCCTTGGCGTGCGCCTGGTCGGCATCGACAGCCAATCGGTAGACCCCGCCGACAGCAAAACCCTGGCCAGCCACCAACAGTTGTTGAAGCACCACCTGCGCGTGCTCGAAAACCTGGTACTCGACGACGTGCCCGCAGGCGACTACGAGCTCATCGCCCTGCCCCTGAAACTGATGCAGGCCTGCGCCTCGCCGGTGCGCGCCGTGCTGCGAGAGCTGTGATGGCGACCACCAGACAAGACTGCCTCGCGCTCGACGCGCACGACCCTCTCGCCCCCTTGCGCGAGCAGTTCACGCTGCCCGAAGGCGTGATCTACCTCGACGGCAACTCGCTGGGCGTGCTGCCACGCGCCACTGCGGGCCGCGTGCAGCAGGTGGTGCAACACGAATGGGGCGCAGGCCTGATCCGCAGCTGGAACACGGCCGACTGGATCAAGCTCCCGCAACGCGTGGGCAACAAGATCGCCAAACTCGTGGGCGCAGGCGAAGACGAGCTGGTGGTGGCCGACTCCACCTCGGTCAACCTCTTCAAGGTGCTCAGCGCGGCGCTGCGCATCGTTAAGACCGATGCACCTTCGCGCAGGTGCATCGTCTCGGAGCGCAGCAACTTCCCGACCGACCTCTACATCGCCGAAGGCCTGGCACGCGAGCACGGCATGGCGCTGGTGCTGGTTGAGCACGACGAGATCGCCCAGCACCTCAACGCCGACCTCGCCGTGCTGATGCTCACGCAAGTCAACTACCGCACCGGCCGCCTGCATGACATGGCCGCGCTCACCCAGGCCGCGCACGCCGCTGGCGGAGTCACGGTGTGGGACCTGGCGCACAGCGCAGGCGCCCTGCCCGTCGACTTGCGCGGCAGCAACGCCGACTTCGCCGTGGGCTGCGGCTACAAGTACCTCAACGGCGGCCCCGGCGCACCAGCCTTCGTGTGGGCCCACCCGCGCCATGCCGATCGCTTCTGGCAGCCGCTCTCCGGTTGGATGGGGCACGCCGCGCCATTCGAGTTCACGCCCGACTACCGGCCAGCCGCGGGCATCGCGCGCTACCTGTGCGGCACCCCGCCCGTCATCTCGCTTGCCGCACTGGAGTGCGGCGTCGACAGCGTGCTCGCCGCCGACATGCAGGCCCTTCGCCGCAAGTCGATCGCGCTCACTGAGCTCTTCATCGAGCTGGTTGAGTCACGTTGTGCCGGCTTGCAACTCGCCTCGCCAAGAGACGCCAGCACGCGCGGCAGCCAGGCCAGCTTCGCGCACCCGACGAGTGGCTACCCCATCATGCAAGCGCTGATTGCGCGCGGCGTGATTGGTGACTTTCGCGCACCGGACATTCTTCGCTTCGGCTTCACCCCGCTCTACACCCGCTACATAGACGCGTGGGACGCCGTCGAGCACCTGGCTCAGGTGCTGCACAGCGGCGAATGGCGCGAGCCGCGCTTCAACCAGCGGTCGGCGGTGACATGAAAAAGTCCAAGGACATCGTGCAGGAAGAAGGCGCCCAACTCGACTTCTCCAAAGACATGAGCTACGGCGACTACCTGCACCTCGACGAGGTGCTCAACGCCCAGGTGCCGCTCTCGCCCGACCACAACGAGATGCTGTTCATCGTGCAGCACCAGACCAGCGAGCTGTGGATGAAGCTGATGCTGCACGAGCTGGGTGCGGCCATTCAGTGCGTGGCGAAAGACGAGCTGGGCAGCGCCTTCAAGATGCTGGCCCGCGTCAGCAAGATCATGGAGCAGCTGGTGCACGCCTGGGACGTGCTCGCCACCATGACACCGCCCGAGTACTCGGCCATCCGCCCCTACCTCAGCAACAGCAGCGGCTTCCAGAGCGCGCAGTACCGCTGCATTGAGTTTCTCCTGGGCAACAAGAACGCCGCCATGCTCAAGCCGCACGCACACCGGCCCGACCTGCTGGCGCGCGTAGAGGCGGCCTGGCGGGCACCTTCGCTCTATGACGAAGCCCTGCGTCTGCTCGCCCGCCGCGGCCTGCCGGTGCCCAGCAGCCACACCGAGCGCGACTGGACGCAGCCCTACACCGCCAGCCGCGAAGTCGAAGAGGCTTGGCTGGTCGTCTACCGCGACCCGAAGCAACACTGGGATCTCTATCAACTAGGCGAAGAGCTCACCGACCTGGAAGACGCCTTCCGCCTCTGGCGCTTTCGCCACGTCACCACGGTCGAGCGTGTGATCGGCTTCAAGCGCGGCACCGGCGGCACGGGTGGCGTGAGCTACCTGCGCAAGATGCTTGACGTGGTGCTGTTCCCCGAGATTTGGTCGCTGCGCACCGACCTCTGATTCATCATCCAGGCCATGCTGCTCTCGCGCCGCCCTATTGCTCCCCTGTCGCCCTATGTCGACACGCTGTGGGCCAGCGAGCGGGGTGCCATGCCCCATGCGCGTGAGTTCAACCTGCCCACCGGCCGTGCCGACATCGTCGTCCCGCTGCTCGATCACCAGGCCATCACCCGCTATACCAGCGCACAAGACCTGCAAGGCGATCATTTCCGCGGCGGCGTGGCGCAGGGCGCGCAAGACCGGGCCTTTCAGCGCGACACGCAAGGCGCCTCGGCCGTCGTCGGCGTGCACTTCAAACCCGGCGGAGCGGCCGTGTTCTTCGGCGGCGCGCTGCCCGAGCTGTACAACCGCACCGTGCTGCTCGATGCGCTGTGGGGCCCAAGCGCCCGCCTGCTGCGCGAAGAACTGCAAGAGGCTCAAGGCCTGCACGCCCGCCTGCTGCGGCTAGAGGCTTACCTGCTCGCGCGGCTGCAGTGCGCCAAGCCACCCGATGCGATGGCCATGTCAGCCCTGCACACGCTGGCGCAGCAACCCGCCGCCGGACTGATCGAGCCACTGCAGCGCGCCAGCGGCTGCGGCCCCACGCAGTTCATCGCGCGTTTCGAGCAAGCGGTGGGGCTCACGCCCAAGCGCTACGCGCGCGTGCTGCGCTTTCATACACTCATAAAAGGCTTGGCGCGGCAGCCACCCGGCGATTGGGCGCAGACCGCCGCGGAGGCGGGCTATGCCGACCAATCGCACCTCATCCGCGAGTTCAAGCGCCTGGCCGGCATCACGCCCACGGCCTATCAGCCCATCGCGCCTGACCAGCCGACGCACATGGCCGTGGCTGAAAAAATCTCCAATACGCGGTGAACCCTGGTGCATAGGATGCATGGCATCTCACAGCCCCACTCAGGAGTCATTGCCATGACCGCAGCCCGCAACACCATTCACGAGCTCTTCGCCTACCTTTGCGTGCCCGACACGCAAAAAGCCATCGACTTCTACGCCCACGCTTTCGGCGCGACGGAGCTTTACAGGCTCACCGAGCCCTCGGGCCGGATCGGCCATGCGGAGCTGCAAATGGGGCCCAGCGCCGTGCTGATGCTCTCTGACCAGTTCCCCGAGTACGGCATTGCCGCGCCACCGCCCGAGGGCTTGTCTGGCATCAGCATCCATCTGCATGTGGACGATTGCGACGAGATGGCGCGCCAAGCCGTGGCCGCAGGCGCCACCCAACTCAGCGAAGCCGCCGACCAGTTCTACGGTGAGCGCAGCTGCAAGGTGCGAGACCCCTTCGGCCACACTTGGCTGCTCGGGCACTCCATCGAAAAGCTCACGCCCGAAGAGATGCAGCGCCGCTACACCGAGCTGATGGGCGGCTGACCCTACTGCTGTTGGGGCGTGGCGGGTTGCGGGGGAGGTGACTGGCCCACCTTGCTGTCGCTGGTGCCCTGCGGGAAGACGACGATCGCACGCGTCGTCTTGCCATTGCTCACCGCCACCTGAGACTCCTTCAGCTTGCCGCCGAGCGTGGTCTGCAGCTTGTACTGCCCGGGCGGCACCTTGGCCCACAAGTAGGGGCCATCGGTCTTGGCGTCGAGCACCACATTGCCGCTGCGGTCGATCAGCTTGACGCCGGCGCCGGCCGTGAAGCCATTCTTAGCGCCGTCTTTCTCGTAGACCTCGATGTTCAGCGGGAACTGGTTGCGCGAGCTTCTGAATGCCGGCAGCTGTTCATAGCGAGTGCCGCCGGTGACGTAGCTCACCGTACCCGAGGTCTTCGCCTCGGGCAGCGGTACTGCCTCATCCGGCGTGACTGATTTGCCCGCAGCGCCAGGGGGCGGCGAGGTGGCTGGCTCTTCTGCCCAAGCGGCAGAACCACCGAACAACGCGGCCACGGCCACGGCGGAAACGATTCTCTTGAGTGCGAGTGTCATGGAGTGCCTCTTCATTTTTTTCAACACCTCCATTGGGCCCGCAATCAAACCTTTCTGTTCCCCCCGCGGTGCAGGTCGCGGCCAAGTCCTACGCGCGCTCAGCCAAGATTTACCGGCACGAAGATGCGTTCTCCGTCACGCTCCACCAGCAGCGCCACGCTTTTGGGTTTGCCGCTCATCACGCTCTTCACTTGCTCAAGAGAAGTGACCGGCTTTCCGTTGATCGCCACCAACACGTCACCCGCTTCCACACCGGCCCGCGCGGCTGGCCCGCTCACGTTTTCGATCACCAGGCCGCCCTCGCTCTGCACTTGGCCGCGCTCTTCACGGGTGAGCGGGCGCAAGGCCAGGCCCAGCGAGCCAGCGCGGTCACCCGTGTCGTTGTCGGCCACTTGCTTGTCGGCCTCTTCAGCGCCGCCAAGCTTGGCATCTATGTCACGCGAGGCCCGGTCGCGCCAGACGGTGAGCTTCACCTTCTCGCCGGGGCTGGCCATGCCGATCACGCTGCTGAGCGCGCCCGAGCGCACGATGGGCTCGCCGTTGACCTCGGTGATCACATCACCGGGCTTCAAGCCGGCCTGTGCTGCCGCGCTGCCACGCTTCACGCTGGCGATCAGCGCACCATCGGGCCGCTTCATGCCAAACGATTCAGCCAGGGTCTGGTTCACGTCCTGCACGGTCACGCCCAGGCGGCCGTGGGTGGCCTTGCCGGTGGCCACGATTTGGTCCTTGACCTTCAAGGCCACGTCGATGGGGATTGCAAACGACAAGCCCTGGTAGCCACCCGACTGCGAGTAGATTTGCGCGTTGATGCCTACCACTGCGCCGCTGCCGTCGAACAGCGGGCCACCCGAGTTACCCGGGTTCACCGCGGCATCGGTCTGGATGAAAGGCACCACCGAGTCGCCTGGCAACGAACGACCCTTGGCGCTGACGATGCCTTGCGTGGCGGTCTGCTCAAAGCCAAAGGGAGCCCCCACGGCCATCACCGGGTCGCCCACTTCCAGCTGCTTGGGGTTGCCCAAGCGCACGATGGGCAGGTCTTTTGCGTCGATGCGCAGCACCGCAATGTCGGTGGTGGGGTCAGCGCCCAGCACCTTGGCGGCGTATTCGCGGCGGTCGCTCAGCTTGACGGTCACCTCCTTGGCTTCACGCACCACGTGGGCGTTGGTCAAGATGAGGCCATCGGCACTGATGATGAAACCGGAGCCCTGGCCGCGAAACGGCTGCGACGGGTTGCCGCCATGGCCGCGCTGTTGCATGCCGGGCAGGCCGCGGAAGAACTGGAAGAACGGGTCGTTCTCGGCGCCTGGCGGCATACCGCCTTGCTGTTGCTCTTCTAGCGATGCCTTGTGCATGCCTGAGACCGTGACACCCACCACCGCAGGCCCGGCCTGCGCAAAGATGGCGCGGTAGTTGGGCACCGTGGCCAGCGCAGGGATAGGTACCACCGGGGCCATGGCGGCTGCCGCAAGGGTCGGCGTGGCCGCCGCCACTTGCGTGGCGGCTTCGGTGTTCTGCGTCAGCTTGAGCCACTCGGTCTTCACACCGAATGCCCCGGCCGTGCCCATCGCCAGCACGCCAGCAGCCACCAGGGTGGCGTTCAAGGGGTTGAGTTTCATGTGAGCCTCTCTACACAAATTCTGCGCGGGACATTCCGCCTGTTGCAGAAGATAGAGAGGCCCGGTTAGCGCAGCATTAGTGCTGGGTTAAGCCAGGATTAAGCGTGACGCTCCAGAGCCGCGCTCACCTGCCCGTGCTGCCACTCGAAAGCGACCCCAAGCGCCAGCACGCGCTGCGTCTCGCCCATGTCGATGGCCATTTGCAAGGCGCGCGCGGCTTCAGACAAGCCCTCAGCGCCGATGGTGCCGGCCGACGACACCAGCGAGTGCGCAAGACCCGAGGCGCGGTCGAGTTCATTCGCCGCCAGCGCTGTGCGAATCTGCGCACCGCTGTCTTCATGCAGCGCCTGATAGCGATCGAGCAGACGCTGGTACAGGTCTTGGCGCCCCAGGCAGCGTTTCAAGCCCAGCTCGGCGTTGATGCCCGGCGCTGCCACTGGGTCTTCTGCCGCCACCGCCCGCTCTGGCGCTTCAAGCTTCACCCATTTGCCCAACACCCCGAAGAGCTCGCTCGGCTCGAAGGGCTTGGTCACGTAATCATTCATGCCCACGGCCAGGCACTTCTCGCGGTCGCGCAGCATGGCGTGGGCCGTCATCGCGATGATGGGCAGCGCCGCGTAGGCCGCGTCTTGGCGGATCAGGGTGGTGGCCTGGTGGCCGTCCATCACCGGCATCTGCACGTCCATCAGCACCGCGTCGAAAGGCTGCGCGCGCACCAGGTCAACGGCTTCCTGCCCGTTCACCGCCACCGTCACAGTGGCCCCGGCCACGTCGCTCAGCAGCTCGCTGGCCACCATGCGGTTGAACTCGTTGTCTTCGACCAGCAGCAGCCGCTTGCCCTGCAAGAAACCTTCGGTCTCTTCAGCGCCCGTGGGCTGGGCTCGCGCCTCAGGCGCGGCCAGCGGCGCGCTGTTGCCGATACCAAAGACAGCGGTGAAATGAAACTCGCTCCCACCGCCGGGCTCGCTTTGCACGCCGATCTCGCCGCCCATCAACGCCACCAGCTTCTTGCAGATGACCAGGCCCAGCCCCGTGCCGCCATACAGGCGGGTGGTCGAGGCATGGGCCTGGTTGAAGGGTTGGAATAAGCCCTCGATCTGCTCGGGCGTCATGCCCACACCCGAGTCACGCACGGCCAAGCGCAGCATCACGCGGCCCGGTGATACCAGCCCCGCCTTCGCCACGTGAACCACGATCTCGCCGCGGGGCGTGAACTTGACCGCGTTGGCACACAGGTTGACCAGCACCTGCTCCAGCCGCAGCGGGTCGCCCACGAGCGAGGGCGGCACCTCGGGGTCGACCTGCACGCGCAAGCCCAAGTCTTTCTCCTGCGCCTGCAGCGCCACCATCGAGCCCATCTTGTCGAGCACGGCCGAGAGCTGGAACTCGCACGACTCCATGTCGAGCTTGCCCGCCTCGATCTTCGAAAAGTCGAGGATGTCGTTGATGATCACCAGCAGCGAGTCGGCCGCGACCTTGGTTTTGGCGAGGTAACCGCGCTGCTTGGCCGTCATGTCGGTGCGCAGCGCCAAGCCCGTGAGGCCGAGCACGGCGTTCATGGGCGTGCGGATCTCATGGCTCATGTTGGCGAGAAACTCGCTCTTGGCGCGTGTGGCCGACTCGGCCGTGTCGCGCGCCAGCGCAAGGTCGCTGTTGGCAGCTTCGAGCTGGGCGGTGCGCTCGTGCACGCGCTGCTCCAGGCCGGCGTTCAGCCGGTCGAGCTCGCGTTGCTTGGCCAGGCCCGCCTCTACTTCCTTGCTCAGCTCGGCCGTGCGCTTGCTCACCATGCTGCGCAGCTGCAAGATGAAGAGCACGGCCAGCAGCACCAGGGCCAGCAGCGCGACCACGGGCCAATAGTCAAACTCTCGCTCGTAGCGCTGCGCCGTCCACTTCTGGCGAAAGCGCTCGCCGTCGTCTTTGGGTCTGGCGGCCAACGCCTGATTCAACATGCCGGTGAGCTCGGGCCAGCCGTTGCGCACCCACTTGGTCGCCAGACGCTTTCCGGCCAACGAAGGCCTGCCGGTGATGCGCTTGCCCAGCGGCGCAAAAATCACCGTCGGCGTGCTGAGGAAGGGCTCTGTGACCTGCACAAGCTGTCTCAGCAGTGGTGTCACGCGCGGTGCTTGCGCGCCTTGCGCGGCGGCCCACCACGCAAAGGCCAGCAGCGCCCCCAGCAATACGCGCTTCGCGCACTGCACCCAGACAGCGTGGCGTCTCATGGTGCGCAGCGTGATGTCACCGAAGCCCAGAGTAGTCATGGTCGTCATGGCCCGAGGTGGCAAGCATTTTCAAGCTGGCGGCGACCTGAGCCGGTGGCACCTCAGCGCATGCGCTGCAGCGCCTCTTCCAGGTGCCGCACCGTGCGCTCCACATCGCCCAGCTTGTCGAGCCCGAAGAGGCCTATGCGCCAACTGCGGAAGTCGGGCCCTTCATCACATTGCAAAGGCACGCCCGCGGCCGTCTGCAAACCCAGGCCAAGAAACTTTTTCGAAGACTGGATCTCGGGGTCTGTGGTGTAGCTCACCACCACGCCCGGCGCCTCGAAGCCCGGGGCGGCCACACTCTTGAAACCGTTCTTGGCGAGCAGCGCGCGCACGCGGTTGCCCAGCTCCTGCTGCGCGGCGCGCGCCTTCTCAAAGCCGAAGGCGCGGGTTTCGAGCATCGCCTCGCGCACGCGGGTGAGCGCATCGGTCGGCATGGTGGTGTGGTACGCGTGGGCCCCGCTCTCGTAGGTCTCCATGATCTGCAGCCATTTCTTCAGGTCGCATGCAAAGCTGGTGCTGGTGGTTTGGTCGATGCGCTGGCGGGCAAGCTCGCTCAGCATCACAAATGCACAACCGGGCGAGCCGCTCCAGCCCTTTTGCGGCGCGCTGATGAGCACGTCGACACCACAGGCCACCATGTCGACCCACATCGCGCCGGAGGCGATGCAGTCGAGCACAAACAGGCCGCCGTGCGCATGCACCGCCTCGCCCACAGCGCGCAGGTAAGCGTCAGGCAGCATCATTCCCGAAGCGGTTTCCACATGCGCGGCAAACACCACGCCGGGCGCTTCGCGGCGAATGGCGGCCACCACGTCGTCGATTGGGGCCGGCGCAAAAGGGGCCTGCGCTTCGGCCGAGAGGGCCCGCGCCTTCAGCACCGTCGAGCTGGCCGGAATGCCGCCCATGTCGAAGATCTGCGTCCAGCGGTAGCTGAACCAGCCGTTGCGGATCACCAGAGTCTTCTGCCCGGTAGCGAACTGGCGCGCTACCGCTTCCATGCCGAAGGTGCCGCTGCCGGGCACCACGACAGCCGACTTCGCCTTGTAGGCTTCCTTGAGCGTGGCCG
Organism: Rhizobacter sp.; assembly: GCF_046595475.1. Taxonomy (GTDB): domain Bacteria; phylum Pseudomonadota; class Gammaproteobacteria; order Burkholderiales; family Burkholderiaceae_C; genus Rhizobacter. Next base: position 104,166 of record NZ_JBKJOQ010000045.1, on the reverse strand, counting down.
AGATGTCGCGCATCACGCCCTGGAACTTCTGCGACATGTGGTTGAGCGCGCGATCGGTGTAGACCACCGAGAACTCAAGCAGGCCTTCGGGGTCGACGTGGGGGAGCAATCCGGGCATGGTGGGCGGGGCAGAGTCAGGGGATGAATCAGCTTAGCACCGCGACACGCGCAGCCCGAGCGGCCGCGGCCCCCGCAGACCAGGGCAGCCCCCGGGTTTTCACCTGCCTTGTCTTGTCGAAACGGCCAAGCCTGGTTCGTCGTGATGATGGAGCCCGCCTCTACTTCTATTCCGGCCGGGCCTCATCTGCCCACACCCGCCACTCCAACTTCTTCTGCCAGGAGCCCACACATGAGCAAGACCCCCGTCAAACCCATTCCCGACGGCTATCACAGCCTCACCCCGCTCCTCGTCTGTGCCAACGCCGCAGGGGCCATCGAGTTCTACAAGAAGGCCTTCGGTGCCGTCGAAGAGGCGCGCATTCCGGGCGCCAGCGGCAAGCTGCTGCACGGGCAGGTGCGCATTGGTGACTCGCCTCTCATGCTCACCGACGAGTGGCCCGACATGGGCGCGCTGGGGCCGGCGTCACTCAAGGGCAGCCCGGTAACCATCCACCTCTTCGTCACCGACGTCGACGCCGCCATGGCCCGCGCCGAAGCGGCCGGCGCCAAGGTCAAGAAGCCTGCGTCTGACATGTTCTGGGGTGACCGCTACGGCGTACTCGAAGACCCGTTCGGCCACAGCTGGTCGCTGGCCACGCATGTACAAGACCTGACGCCTGACGAGATCAAGCAAAACCTGGCCAAGATGAACGGCTGAGCGCAGCTGTCCCGGTGCCGTTCAAAACGTTGACGAACTCGTGAGGACTTGATCGAAGGGTGGCTTCAACACTTGGCATCGCGCCGCAGCCGCAGCGCGACCCTTGCCACCCATCGATCAACGGAGCATCACCATGAATCCCACCCGACGTCACGCGTTCAAAGCCCTAGGCCTGGTCTTGGCCATCAGCAGCCTCAGCCTGCCGGCGTTCGCCCATGGCGACGACGACGACGACGGCTTTCGTGCCGACAAGGTGTTCACCAGCACCAATGCCGTCGCCGGCAACGAGTTGCTGGTCTACGCGGCGACCGGCAGCGGCCTCAGCCTTCAGACCCGTCTCGCGACACAGGGCCAGGGTACCGGCACCGGCCTGGGCAACCAGGGCGCCGTGACGCTGAGCCGCAGCGGCCGCCATTTGTTCGTGGTGAACTCGCTGAGCAACAGCGTGTCGACGTTCGCCATCCGTCGAAGTGGTCTGGTGCTGCAGAGCACGGCCGATTCGGGCGGCCTGCGGCCAATCAGCGTGACCGAGCACGACGGCATCGTGTATGTGCTGAACGCCGATGGCGCCGGCAACGTGACGGGCTTTTGGAATGCGGGCGGTACCTTGAAGCCCTTGCCGAACAGCACCCAGCCGCTGTCGGCTGCGGGTGGCACTGGCCCGGCGCAGGTGGGCTTCAGCCCAGACGGAGACGTGCTGCTGGTCACCGAGAAGGCAAGCAACAAACTCACGAGCTACCGCGTCGGCGCCTACGGAAAGATAGGCGCACCCGTCGTAACGCCCTCAGCCGGCGCAACGCCGTTCGGGTTTGCTTTCGATCGGCGCGGCCACGCCCTGGTGTCCGAAGCCTTTGGCGGTGCCGCCAACGCGAGTGCCTTGTCCTCCTACGGTTTCGAAGACTGGGCGCCTGCCAAACCGATCACGATCAGCGCGTCGGTGGGCACAACCCAGACGGCGGCATGCTGGGTGGTGGTGACGCCCAACGGCCGCTATGCATACACGACGAACACCGGCAGCGGCAGCATCAGCAGCTATGCGGTCCAGCGGCGCACTGGCAAATTGGTGCTGACGCAAGGAGTGGCCGCGACGTCTGGCGCGGGGCCTATCGATGCGGCTGTCGCGGCTGACGGTCGCAGGCTGTATGTGCTGAGTTCGGGCAGCAACACCCTAGGCGCCTATTCAATCGGCAGCGACGGTGCTCTCGTCAATGTCGGTGGTGCGGGTGGCCTGCCGGCTGGTGCCAACGGCCTGGCCGCCAACTGACGCGCCAGGGTCGCGGTAGCGACCGCGTTCTCGCCGCGACGGCGAGAACGCGGTTCTTAAGTTCACTCTGCCTGTGGCAGCAAGAAGTCGAAGCGTGTACCGCGTGCGAATTCCGAATGCACGCGCATGACGCTCCCGTGAAGATCAAGAATGCGCTTGACGATCGCCAGACCCAGACCGGAGCTGGTGCCTGCCGTGCTTTCGCCGGCATCGGTGGCGCGCCAGTACCGCTCGAAGATGTGCGGCAAGTGTTCGGTGGCGATGCCGCGGCCGGTGTCGCTGACGCTGATTTCCATGAAGGCATCGCGCCGCTCAAGGCCTAGGGTCACCTCGCCGCCGACACTGGTGTAACGCAGCGCGTTGTCAACGAGGTTTTGCAGCACGCGTTCGATCATCGCGATGTCGGCCTGCACCTTGGCCTTTATGTGGCTGCCTGTGGACAGCGTGAGCCGGACACCTCGCTGCTGAGCGGCGAGCCGGTAGTTCTGCACCACGTCTTGCAGAAGTTCAGCCAGGCAGAACACCTCTTGCTGAGGCTCGACTCGACCGGCGTCCAGTTTAGAGAGCTCGAACAGATCGGCGATGCGCTTGCCCAGCAGATCGACGTGCCGCAGCGCGGTGCGCAAGTGCTGGGTGCGGGCTTCAGCGGTCAGCTTGTCTGCCCGAACGAGCACGGTCTCTATGTAGCCTTGGATGCTCGACAAGGGCGTGCGAAGGTCGTGCGAGATGTTGCTGACCAATTCGCGCCGCTGCCGGTCACCGTCCTCCAGGCGCCGTATCTGCTGCGCGATGCGCGTCTGCATGGCGCCCACCGCGCGGCGCAGCACGCCAATCTCGTCGCCTGGCTCCTGCCCGGCCGCCGGAGCGGACTCATCGCGGAAGTGCCGCAGCTCATCGGTCAGGTTCCGCAGCGGCCGGGTCAGTTGCAGCCAGGTGACCCAAAGCACGACCGCGGCCAATGCGGTGGCGACCATCACGCCGATGGCCATTGCCTGCAGGGCGTGCGAGTTGGACAGGCTGGCGGACACGCGCTGGGCCATGCTGCCGTTGAGAACGATGTAGAGGTACCCGGGCTGCCCATTGCCAGCTGCTCCGGCAGAGATGGAAGCGACAGAAAAGGTGTTCGCACGTGCGGCATTGCGTGGGTCGGTGCCCAGCAAGGGCAGACGCGGCACGCCGTCAGCCATCTGCTCCAGCAGGTGACGCACCGGCAGCAAATCGACCTGCGCGCCTTCAGGATTCGGCCCCTGCAGGCCCTCCAGCGCATGCGCGAGAACCTGGCCGCGCGAGTCCAGCAGGTACACCTCGACCGCAGGGTTGATCATCATCACGTGCAGCCCCAGTTCCTTCATGCGGGCACGATCGGGTCGGCCATCGGGGCCGATCAAACCCGGGGCTTGATGCTCCACCACGTAGCGTGCCAGGCCGAGGTTCATGCGCTGCCCCGCTTCGAGTGCTGTCTGCGCACTGAAGTGCTGCAGCATGAAATACATGGTGATGCCCAGCGCCAACAGCAGTGGCACGGCGGCCAACGCCGCGCGCACATGCAGGCGTTGCAACACGGGCCATCGAGCGCCGGCCAGCGCGCGCGTCATGCTGCAACCTCGAACCGATAACCCACGCCCCAGACGGTGTGAATGAAGGCGGCCTCCGAGCGCTCATCACCCAGCTTGCTGCGCAGACGGTTGATGTGGCTGTTGACGGTGTGGTCGTAGCCGTCGTGGCCATGGCCCCAAACGTCGGCCAGCAGCTCGCTGCGTGTGAAGACGCGGCCGGGGTGCTGGACGAAGTGCCACAACAGATCGAACTCACGCGGCGCGAACACGATCTCGACGCCATCGAGCCACGCCCTGCGCCGCAGGCGATCGATGCGCAATCTGCCTTGCTCGATCATCGAGGGCTTCTGCGCCGACGCTTGCGTTGCAAGCGCAGAAGTCAGCGCGGAGCGCCTCAGCAAGGCTTTCACTCGCGCCTGAAGCTCAAGCACGCTGAACGGTTTTGTCAGGTAGTCGTCGGCCCCGAGCTCCAGGCCGAGCACGCGGTCGAGCTCGCTGCTGCGCGCGGTGAGCATGAGGATGGGAATGTGTGACAACCGGGCGCGCAGCTCGCGGCACAGGTCCAGGCCATTGAGCCCCGGCAGCCGAATGTCGAGCACGATGGCATCCCAGGGCTGCTGCAGCGCGAGCTGAAGGCCACGTGGCCCATCGTGGGCCAAGGTGATGTCGGCTGGCAGATCGGAAAGGTGCAAGGCAATCAGTTCGGCGATGTCGCGCTCATCCTCTACGACCAGGATCTTGCGCGGCGAGACACCCTGCATCGGCGCATGCGTAAAGCGGCTTGCGTGGTCTGCGGCTTCCATCGTCATCTTGCGCACGAGCGACGTGGTGCAACTTCGCCTTCAAGCGACATGGGGCTCACTCCTTCGTTAGTCCGGCACCCACATCAGAGATCGCAGGCTGCCGCGGCTGTCATCTTGACCGGCCAGCCGCGCGCAGTCCTCACCGATTCATCACGGACAGGAAACCCACTCGCCGCGACGCGGTCAGTCGGCCAGGCGCGCGTTCTGCGGAAACATCGCCTTGCGCGCGTCGTCGTCCATCTCGGCCTTGAAGCTGTGTTTTGTCTTGAGCGCCTCGGCGCGCTGTGCCGCGGGTCGGGCACTGATCTCGTCGAGCAGGCGCTTCACCTGCGGCAGCTTTGCCCAAGCCTCTGGGCCGAGTACGAACGGTACCGCCCGCGCCCAGCCCCAAACCGCCATGTCGACCAAGGTGTAGCGATCGCCTAGCATGTAAGGGTGCTTGGCGAGCTGCGCGTCGACGATGCTCCAGTGACGCCAGGCCTCGAAGTCATAGCGGTTGACAGCGTATGCCTTGGGCTCGGGCGCGAAGTGCTTGAAGTGCACGCATTGGCCGGAATATGGCCCGATGCCAGTGGCCACGAACATCAACCACGAATGCATCTGGGCGCGCGCCGCCGGTGTGTTGTCCGGCAAGAACTGGCAGGTCTTCTCGGCCAAGTAAAGCAGGATCGCGTTGCTGTCGAAGACGACGGCGTCACCGTCGACCAAGGCCGGGGTCTTTGCGTTCGGGTTGATCTCGGTGAACGCCGGCAGGTGCTGGTCACCCTTGCGCGTGTCCACGGGCACCAGCTCGTAGGGCAGGCCACTCTCTTCGAGGAACAGCGCGACCTTGGCGGGGTTGGGAGACGGGTGGTAGTAGAACTTGATCATGTGCTTCCTTCGGTTTGATGGATGAGTGAGCGCCGAATCAGGATGGGTCGGCAGATTCAGCGAAAGAGGATGCGCACGCCCGGCAGCGCGTCTCGCGCACCCCGCTGAACGATCGGGCAGTTCAGCACGACCGGGGTGGTCAACAGGGTCACGTCGCCGGCGTCAGCGGCGGCCAGCACTTGCTCCTGAGATTTCAAGGTGCGCGGCGCACGCCCTGCGCCCCAGGTCACGGTGACCATCTGCCAAAGCGGGCTGTACGCCGCGTCCCGGTTCAGCGCGCCAACGGGTCCTGGCGCCGATGCAAAGATGCTGGCTTGCTCGAAGTTGGTGACGGCGTAGACCTTGTCCACCGCCGAGCGTTGACCCGGCTGGCGCGGCGCCGCCGGCACTGCATCCGCCAACCGCGGTACGTGGTTCGCATGCTTGGCCGCGGCGACCGCCGCATCGGACACGTCGGTGGTGACGTAGAAGACCTCTTCGCCATCGAACCAGCCCTGCAGCAAGGGCAACTGCACAAGCGGCGAAGCGAGAGGCGCCTGCGTTGATGCGCAGCCTGCCATGAGGGCACCCGTGGCCAATAGAAAAGCCAGCGCAACCCGGCGAGGGCGAGTGCGTTGGGTAAGTCCGGAGGAAGGGGTCGATAGGGCTGTTTTCATGTCGATGCAAGAAAGTGCTTGTTCGAACGACCAAGCCGTAGAGGCGCAGCGGTCGAGACAAATGGTATTCGAAGTGAGCGCGTCAGAACCTATTCATCTCGCCTTTGCCACTGCATTAGGCAATCATTCAAGCCTTGGCCGAACCTCAAGATCTGCCTCGGCGGGAGCGATCGGCCGTTAACCCTCTGTAGGAGAACTTCGTGTCACTCATCAAACTGATCGTCTCGGGGCTGCTGGTGTCGGCAGCTGCGCTGGCGCATGCGCTCGACATCAAACCCTACACCGCCGAGGCCTTGGCCGAAGCTCAAAAGGCCGACAAGCCGGTGGCCGTGCTTTTCCATGCCGACTGGTGCCCGACCTGCCGCGCCCAAGACAAGGTCTTGCAGTCGCTGAAAGCCGAGCCTGGGCTCGACCTGACGGTGCTGGTCGCAAACTACGACACCGAGAAGGCCCTGAAGCAGCGATTCAACATCCGCAGCCAGTCGACCTTCGTCGTGCTGCACGGCCAGCAAGAGCGCGGGCGTGCGGTGGGAGCCACAACGGCAGAGGGCATTCGCGCCGTCCTCAAGACGGCACTTTGATGCGCTGATGGGCTGATCCGGTGTCTGTCGCCCTTTCCCTGCCGCAACTCGGGCTCAGCATCGCCGCGGGCAGCCTCACGACTCTGTCGCCTTGCGTGTTTCCTCTGCTGCCGCTGGTATTGGGCGGCGCCTTGCAAGGCCATCGGCTGGCGCCCGTGGCGATGGGGCTGGGCATGACAGCATCGTTCGCTGCCATCGGCATGGCGCTGGGCGCCCTCGGGCCGGCCCTGGGGCTGGACGGCGACACGGTGCGCATCGGTGGTGCCGCCCTGCTGATCGCGTTTGCGCTGGTGATGCTGGTGCCGGCGCTGGGCGAGCGCTTCTCGCAATGGATGTTGCCGATCGCGACCGCTGCCAACGCGGCGTCGACCCGGCTCGACGGGCGCTCGCTGCTCAGCGCCGCGGCGCTGGGCGCCGTGCTGGGCCTGGTGTGGAGCCCGTGCTCCGGGCCATTGTTGGGCTCGGCGCTGACGCTGGTCGCAAGCGAAGGCGGCGTGGCCCGCGGCGGTGTTGTGCTGGCCTTGTTTGGTGTCGGTGCGGCGATCCCGTTGGTGGCGGTGGCCTATGCCTCGCGCAGCGGCTTCACCCGGGTACGTGACTGGGTGCTGGGCCGCATCGATCGCGTGCGGCAGGGGTTCGCGGTGCTGCTGGGCCTGATGGGCATCGGCATCCTGACCGGTGCCGACAAGTGGGTTGAGGCGCGGGTGCTGCAATGGCTGCCTGATGCCTGGGTCAACCTGACCGTGGGCATTTGAACGCCTTGATGTGCCGGCGGCGCCACCAGGCTCGACAACAGGCCGAACAACAGGCCGCTCAGCGCGCGGCCTGGGCCGTGCGCGCCTGCCATGCCGTGGGGCTGGCGCCAAGCTTTTGCGAAAACACACGGCCCAGAGCGCTGGCATTGGCGTAGCCCACTTCGGCGGCAACTTGTTTGACCGACAGGCCTTTTCTGAGCAGTGACCGCGCAAGCCCAAGGCGCCACGAGGTCAGGTATTCGCCGGGCGGCACGCCCACATGGCGCACGAAATGCACGGCGAAGCGCGCCCGAGACATGCCGGCCACGGCGGCCATGGCCTCCAGCGTCCAGGCCTTGGCCGGCTCCGCATGCAAGGCGCTGAGTGCCTTGTTCAGCCGCGGGTCCCCGAGGCCGGCGAGCAGACCTTCATCGACCAGGCGGTGCTCGATCGCGTGACGCAGCAGCTGAATCACCAACACTTCAGTCAAACGGTCGACCGCTGCATCGTGGCCGCAACGTGCGCCGAAGGCCTCGCCGAAGAGCAACTGCTGCGTCAGGTCCAGCCCCGGCATCCGCGCAAGTGGTACGTGCAGCAGGCCCGGCAGCGCCCGCAGCAAGGGGTTCTCGTCGCCTGCACCGAATGCGATGGACGCACACACGACTTCGGCGCCGAGTGTGGGGGCTGCGACGAGCCGATGCGTCGTGGGGCGCGGCAGGAACAGCAAGCAGGGCTGGTCGAAGACATGGTGCAGGCCCGAGCCGTCGGTCAGCTCCAAGGCGCCATCGCGCAGCAGGTGCAGGTGCCCCACGCCCAGCCCGGCGTCGAAATCTGCCGTGCCGCACAAGGCGCCGCTGTGGAAGACGCGGGCACGCAAGTCGAAGCGAAGCAAAAGGGCTGAGAGACGGTCAGACACGAGACGGATCGTATCTCAAGCGATACGTGGTGAACCCGATCATCTCGGGTTGGCGCTTAGACTGGGCCGCCACTGCCAAGGAGCGCCCACATGCTGATACCCCGCCAACCCGTCCCGACCCTGCAAGTGCCCACCCTGAGCCACGAAAATTTCACGCTGAGTGAGGACGCCGCTCCGAACTTCACCATGCTGGTCTTCTACCGAGGTCTGCATTGCCCGATTTGCTTGAAATACCTGCTGGAGCTGGCGCGCACCCAACCGGAGTTCGACAAGCGCGGCGTGAAGGTGATCGCGCTGTCGAGCGACACGCGCGAACGTGCCCAGGCCATGGCAGACAAGTTGAAGGCGCCGGATCTTCGTGTGGGCTATGACTTGACCCTCGCGAATGCGCGTGAGTGGGGCCTGTACATCAGCACCTCTCGCGGTGCCACGTCGATCGGCATCGACGAACCTGCGTTGTTTTCGGAGCCGGGTGTGTTCATCGTCAGACCTGACGACACCCTGTACTACAGCGCCGTGCAGACGATGCCGTTTGCGCGGCCGCATTTCGATGAACTGCTGGGCGCGCTGGATTTCGCCCTGGCCAAGAAATACCCGGCGCGCGGCGAATACGTCGGCGCCGTGTGAGCGCGTTGCCCCGCGCCGATGGGCGTGCTCTTGGTGTCAGATTTGCGCGGGTTGCAACGACTCAGCTCAGTTCCCAAGGAGACCTTCATGCAAACCATCAGATTTTTCCTCGCCACCGCCATGATGGCTTTTTTTGGCTTGGCCTCGGCGGCCGACGGTCTGGTGACCCTCAAGAGCCCCCACAACGTCAAGGACACGATGAGCCGCCTAGAGGAGGCCGTGAAGCAGCGCGGCCTGAACGTGTTTGCCCGAGTGGATCACGCCGGCGGAGCGGCCAAAGTGGGCAAGACCTTGCGTCCGACCGAGGTGCTGATCTTCGGCAACCCGCAGGGCGGAACGCCGTTCATGGAGTGCGAGCAAACGGTGGGCATTGACTTGCCCTTGAAGGCTTTGGTCTGGGAAGACGCTGCCGCCCAAGTTTGGGTGGGCTACAACGACCCAGGGTACCTGGCCCAGCGACATGGCGTGTCGGCGTGCCCCGTGGTCGAGAACCTGCGCAAGGCTCTGGCCGGCATCGCCGAGGCCGCAGTCGCTCGCTGAGCATGACCAGTTCACATCACGGCAATTGCAAGCAGCAAACCCGGCCGCAGTCGCCCTTGTTGAGCGAGGCCGAAACCAGCGCCCTGCGGCCTTCGAACGCGCCGCTCTCCGACCCCCTGGCCGACATGCGCCAGCGCATGCAGCGAAGTGCTCAGTGGCAACCCCATCAGATGGCAGGCCGGCGCTGGCCGGTGGCCTGCGTGTCACTGGAGATCACGCAGCGCTGCAACCTCGACTGCACGCTGTGCTATCTGAGCGACAGCTCGGAGGCGGTGCGCGACTTCCCGATGGAAGAAGTGTTTCGCCGCATCGACATGATCCACGAACACTACGGCCCCGGCACCGATGTGCAGGTCTCCGGCGGAGAGCCTACGCTGCGCGCCCGCGATGAGCTGCTGGCAATCGTTCGGCGCCTGAAGCAACGCGGACTGCGCGCCTCGCTGTTCACCAACGGCATCAAGGCGACACGCGGCTTGCTCATCGAGCTGGCGCAGGCTGGCCTGACCGACGTGGCTTTTCATGTGGATACAACGCAGCAGCGCGCCGGCTATGGCAGCGAGACCGAGCTGAACGCCTTGCGCCGCGAGTACATCGATCGGGCTCGTGGCTTGCCGCTCAGTGTGTTCTTCAACACCACGGTGCACGCCGGCAATTTCGACGACGTGCCGATGCTGGCCGCGTTCTTCAAACACCACGCCGATGTCGTTCGCCTGGCTTCCTTCCAGCTGCAGGCCGAGACCGGGCGCGGGGTACTGGGGGCGCGTGAAGATGCCATCAGCAACGACAGCGTCGCGGCACGCTTGCAGCGCGGCGCGGGCTTGCCGCTGCGCTTCAACGTGCTGATGGCGGGGCACCACGATTGCAACCGCAGCGCGGTGATGCTGGTCATCAACGGCCGCGCCTACGATGCATTCGAAGACACTGCTTTCATTCAGCGTTTCATGCGCGAGACGGCCAACATGACACTCGACCGAGGCACGCCATGGCGCGCGCTGCGCTCGCTGCTGATCGGTGCCGCCCGCCGCCCTCGCCTGCTGCTGGCCACGGCGGCCTGGGCCCTGCGCTTCGTGTGGATGGCCAAAGGCAAGCTCATCGCAGCCCGCGGCCGGGTTCACAAGCTCACGTTTTTCACCCACAACTTCATGGACGCCTGCTCGCTAGACCGGGAGCGCATCGACGCCTGCGTGTTCATGGCCATCACACAAGACGGCCCCTTGAGCATGTGCGCCTACAACGCGCGGCGTGACGAATACCTGCTGCGACCGCTGGCCACTGCGAGTGGGCCGTGGCAACCGCTGGCCCCCTCGAACGGCAAGGTCAGCACCTTCCCGATCAAGCTGCTGAAGGGGCGTGCTCGGGAGGGCTGGCTGCGCGAACACCGCGACAGCCGCTCGCCTCGTATGGAGGAGGCCAAACCGTGAGCCTTCACCGCACCCTCCTCCTCGTGTGGCTGGCAGCTTTGCTGGGCCTGAGCGGGTGCGCCACGGTGGTCGGCGTGCCCGCCGCACCGACGGCATCGGCGGCGCAGGCCGATGCGGCGTGGTCGCGCGTGCTGCAACGCTTCGTCAATGAGCGCGGCGAGGTCGACTTCGCCGCGTTGGCACAGAACGGTGGCGACCTGGCCCTCTACATTCGCTTCGTCGCCGACACGCCGCTCGACGGCTTTCGCGGCCGTGACCAGCGCCTCGCCCACATGATCAACGCCTACAACGCGCTGTCGATGTTCAACGTGATCGACAGCGGCATCCCGGCCACCCATGCCGGGCTGAAGAAGGTGACGTTCTTCTTCTTGCGCAAGTTCACGGTCGGCGGGCAATCGTTGTCGCTCTACGCCTTCGAGAACGATGTGATACGCCCATTCACCCGCGAGATCGGCGAGCCACGGGTGCACTTCGCGCTCAATTGCAGCGCGCGGTCTTGCCCGGTGTTACCGATGACGCCCTTCACCGAGGCCGCGCTTGACACCGAGCTGCAGCGCGAGGCACGTGCCTTCTTCGCGCGCCCCGAAAACTTCCGCATCGACGATGCCACCCGCACCGTATGGCTGAGCGAGATCCTGAAGTTCTATCCCGAGGACTTTGTGCCGGCGCACGGCAGCAGCCTGATCGATTTCGCCAACCGCTATGCGCCACGCGCTGCGCCGCCGGACTACGCAGCCCGGTTCACGCCCTACGACTGGACCGTGGCGAACAGCCGCCCGGCACGCTGAGAGGCCACCCCGGGAGCCAAGGCGCGGGTTGATCCTGATGCGCGCCATCCCCGCATTCTTTAACGTATTCATTAATGGATGCGTCACTGATTCCCCCTCTGTCCGCGGACTCCGTTCGCTGCATCGGCGCCGGCTTGGTTCGCCCCGAATGTGTGCTGGCGACGGCCTCTGGTCATGTCTTCGTGTCCGACTGGCGCGGCGGTGTCAGCGAGATCAATCCGGACGGGCAGGTGCGCTTCCATCACGGCCAGGCGCCTGATGGGGTTGCTCTCAAGCCGAACGGAATCGCGCTGCTCAGCGACGGCAGCTTCCTTCTCGCCCAACTCGGCGACGCCGACGGCGGTGTGTACCGGCTCGAACGATCGGGCGTCGTCACGCCTTGGTTGCTTGAAGTCGAGGGGGTGGCACTGGCGCCTACCAACTTTGTCTTGCCCGATGCCGAGGGGCGCTTCTGGATCACCGTCAGCACCCGTCGGCGGCCGCGTGATGTGGCCTACCGGCCGAACGGTGGCGACGGGTTCATCGTGCTCGTCGACAAACGGGGCGCACGCGTGGTCGCAGACGGGCTCGGCTACACCAACGAGGTCGCGATTCATCCCAGCGGGCGCTGGTTGTACGTCAACGAGACTTTCGCGCGCCGGCTCTCTCGATTCGCACTCGCAACAGACGGCGCGCTCGGCCCGCGCGAAACAGTCACCGAGTTCGGGGCCGGCACTTTCCCCGATGGGCTGGCGTTCGATGAAGAAGGCTGCGCCTGGGTTGTCAGCGTCGTCAGCAACCGCCTGATCCGCGTGGCGCCTGATGGCAAGCCGACGATCTGGTTCGAAGACAGCGACGCCGAGCACCTTGCATGGGTAGAGGCGGCTTTTGCTGCAGGCACCATGGGTCGCCCGCACCTCGACCGCGCCTCTACCGGTCAGCTGAAAAACATTTCGAGCATCGCCTTCACAGGCGCCGACCGCCGCACCGCGGTGCTGGGCTGCCTGCAGGGCGACCAACTCGTCACCCTGCCGCTCCCGGCAGCCGGCGTCTGCCCACCCCATTGGAATTACCCACAGCCCCGATGAACGCCCAATCTGCCGCCGCCCTGCCAGCGTCCATGGTCGATCAGGCCTACGACCAACTGCGCCACCGCATTCTCGACAACATCTGGCCTCCCGGCTACCAGGCGCTCGAACAGGAGGTCGCACTCGAGTTGGGCATGAGCCGCACGCCAGTGCGCGAGGCCATGATGCGGCTGCAGAACGAGGGCCTGGTCGAGGTCGTTCCGCGCCACGGCATGCGCGTGCTGCCCGTCTCGCCGACCGACATGCGCGAGATCTACGAGATCCTGACCGCGCTCGAATGCATGGCCGCGGAATTGGTGGCGCGTCGTTCCCTCTCGGAAACCGAACTCCAGCCGCTGGTCGACGCCACCGACGCGATGGACCAGGCGCTGCGTGACGACGATCTCGACGCGTGGGCCGCCGCCGACGAGCGCTTCCACGCCCAGTTGATCGAGCTCGCCGGCAACCGGCAGTTGCAGCAGACCGTCCTGAACTACTGGGACCGGGCGCACCGGGCACGCATGTTCTCGCTGAAGCTGCGGCCCAAGCCCATCAACTCCACCCGCGAGCACATGCAACTCGTCGAGCGCTTGCGCGCAGGCGATGCCGAGGGCGCTGCGCTCGTCAACCGCGGCCACCGACAACGGGCCTGTGTCGAGCTGACGGCGATCTTCGAGCGCTTTCGAATCTCCCAGATGTGACGCCCTTCGCCATGAGCACTACTTCTTATTCAATCGCAGTCTTGCCCGGCGATGGCATCGGCCCCGAAGTCATGGCCTCGGCAGTCGAGGTGCTGCGCACTCTAGAGCCGCAACTCGGGCGCTCGTTCTCGATCGCCACGCACCCGGCCGGCGCGCAGCATTTCGTCGACACGGGCGTTGCGCTACCCGAGTCGACGCTGAGTGCCTGCCGACGCGCTGACGCCATCCTGTTCGGTGCGATGGGCCTGCCGCACGTTCGCGGGGCTGATGGCACCGAAGTCATCCCGCAGCTCGACATTCGGTTCGCACTCGACCTGTACGCCGGCGTGCGCCCCATCCGCACCTTTGCAGGCCTGCCGGTGCCGCTGTCGAACCCGCTGGCCGCGCACATCGATCTGGTGCTGGTGCGGGAGAACACTGAGGGCCTGTTCCATGCGCGGGGCCGCGGCACGATGGAAGCCGATGGCAACGCGGCACTCGACACCATGCGCATCAGCCGGGCCGGCACCACGCGCATCTGCGACTTCGCCCTGCGCCTGGCGCAGCGTCGCAAGGCGCAGGGCCGGCGCGGCCACGTGACGAACGTCGACAAGGCCAATGTCTTTCGCTCGATGGCCTTCTGGCGCAGCATCTTCGAAGAACGTGCAAAGCAGTTTCCAGACATCACGACCGACAACGCCTATGTCGACGCGATGGCACTCAACCTCGTGCTCAAGCCCTGGACTTGCGACGTGCTCGTCACCGAGAACATGTTCGGCGACATCCTCTCCGACCTCATCGCTGCGCTGGTCGGCGGCATGGGCATGGCGCCATCGGCAGACATCGGCGACGCGCACGGGCTGTTCCAGCCGGCACACGGCACCGCGCCCGACATCGTCGGCCAAGGCATCGCCAACCCGAGCGCGATGATCCTGTCGGCCGCGATGATGCTGGACTGGCTTGCCGATCGCCATGGCGACACGGCGCTCGCCGATGGCGCGCGCCGCATCGAACACGCATTGCAGCAGGCGTTCAAGAGCGGTGCCGTAAAACCGCGTGAGTTCGGTGGCCACAGCGGCACCCGCGACATCACCGGCGCGGTGATAGCGCGGCTCTGAATCGGGCGCACGATGAGCCACCCCATTCGAGTTGCCATGGTCGGCGCCGGCTACTTCGCGCAGTTCCAGCTTGAGGGGTGGCAAGACGCCGGCTCCCCGTGCGTCGCCTTGTGCGATCTCGACCCATCCCGAGTGGCCGCGCTGGCCGATCGCTTCTCGGTTCGCGATCGCTTCGTCGATGTTGCCGCGATGCTCGATGACGTGAAGCCCGACTTGCTCGACGTCGTGCTGCCGCCGGCGGCTCAGGCGGGCGTGGTGCGCGCAGCACTCGAGCGGCGCATTCCGGTGATCTGCCAGAAACCGTTCGGCGTCGACATCGCTGAAGCGCAGGCCCTGACCGAGCTCGCCCGTGCGTGCGCGACACCGCTGATCGTCCACGAAAACTTCCGCTTCACGCCGTGGTTTCGCGAAGCGCGCCAGCTCATCGACCAGGGGCACCTCGGCCAGGTGTACGGCGTGAGCTTCAGGTTGCGCCCGGGCGACGGCCAAGGCGAGCGCGCCTACCTGGACCGTCAACCCTACTTTCAGACCATGCCCCAGTTGCTGGTGCGCGAAACCGGCGTCCACTTCATCGACACCTTCCGCTACCTGATGGGCGAGGTGCACGCGGTGACGGCCCGGCTGCGCCGCCTCAACCCGGTAATACGCGGCGAAGACTCGGGCCTGATCGTCTTCGAATTTGATGCGCAACGCACCGGGCTGTTCGACGGCAACCGCCTCAGCGATCACGTGGCCGACGACCCGCGCCGCACCATGGGCGAGATGTGGCTCGAAGGCTCGCGCGGCGTGTTGCGCCTGGATGGCGACGCCCGCCTGTGGTGGAAGCCGCACCACGGGCCCGAAGCGCAGCACCGCTACCGATGCCCGCCGCAACGCGCATTCGGCGGGGCCTGCGGCGCCCTGCAGGCACATATGGTGGCCCACCTGCAAACGGGCTCGCCTGTGGAGAACGCTGCGGCCGACTACCTGCGCAATCTCGTCGTACAGGAAGCCGTGTACGAATCCGACCGAACTCGGGCCACCGTGACCGTGTGACGGGCCACTGCCCACAAGCCTTTCAACACCGGGGCATCAGCCCAAGAAGGAGACAAGACATGAACAAACGCACCCTGCTCGCTTCTCTCGCGCTGGCGCTCGGCAGCATGCTGTCGGCGAGCGCGACCGCGCAAACCGTGCTGCGCTTCAGCCACACCGATCAGCCCGGTGGCGCCCGCCACAGGGCGGCCGAACTGTTCGGGCAGAAGCTCGAGCAGTACACGCAAGGTCGCTACAAGGTTCAGGTGTACCCGGCGGGTCAGCTGGCCAACGACCCCAAGGCCGTCGAGCAATTGCAGCTCGGCGGTGTCGACTTCACCGTCTCGGGCACCGGAACTTATGCCACGCACGTGCCGACCTTGAATCTCACGGTGCTGCCTTACCTGGTCGAGAGCTATGAGCAGGGCTGGAAGCTTTACGACGAATCGAAGTGGTTGAAGTCGCAGTTCGACAAAGCGCCGGCGAAAGGCTTCAGATTTCTGGCCACCTGGGAAGCGGGCTTTCGCGACATGACGACCAAGGAGCCGCTCGCCAGCCCGGCCGACGCGAAGGGCCGCAAGCTGCGCAGCTACCCGAACGAGATGATGCGCTGGACGCTGGAGGCGATCGGCTTCAACGTCGTGATCTTGCCCTTGCCCGAGGTCTATCTGGCGATCCAGCAGGGGGCGGTGTCGGGCCAAGAGAACCCGATCGACACGGTCTACGCGAACAAGTTCTACGAGGTCGCGCCGAACATCACGCTGACCCACCATGTGTACAGCCCGATCCCGCTCACGGTGAGCGAGAAGACGTGGCAGAAGCTCAGCCCTGCCGACCAGGCCGCCGTGACCAAGGCCGCTGCAGAGGCCGCGGCGTGGAGCCGCAACGAGATCAAGTCCAACGACGACAGGCAGCTGTCCGAGATGCAGGCCAAGGGCGCCAAGGTGGCGCGGCCCAACCTCGCCCCGTTCCGGGAGGCGACCAAAGCCGCCTACGTCAAGGCGCGCGAAAAGTATGGCGCCGACGTCGATCAGTTCATCGCAGAGGCCGAGGCAGTGCGTCAGGCCGTGCCGGCCAAGTAACCCGGCATGGACGACATCAGCATCCATGACCGCCCGGGCGCCGACCCGGCGCGCGCGGAAAGCATCCTGCCGGCGGACCCGCCCGCGCCGGCGCCGATCCGCTGGCTCGGGCGCGTGGTCGACTGGGCCGTACTGGTGATCGGCGCCGTCATGGCCCTGCTGATCTTCTCCAATGTCATCGTCCACAACATCTTCAACGGCGATATCGCCTGGACCACGGAGTTCTGCGAACTGCTGATGGTCTGGGTGACCTTTCTCGGGGGCGCGGCCGCCACGCGGCGCGGGGCGCACATGGTCGTCGGCGAAGTCGTGGGCCGCTTCACGGGCACGGCGCGCCGCTTCGCCGACGCGTTGATCCAGCTCGTGGTGCTGGCGTCGCTCGCGCTGTTGTTCTGGTACGGCCTGGGCATTGCCGACGCAGGGCGCCTGAGCACGCTCACCGTGCTCGGCTGGCCGATGACCTCGCAGTACATCGCGCTGCCGGTGGCCTCGGCGATCACGATGGTCTTCGCCGGCTGGGACCTCGTGCAGATCCTGCGCGGCATGACACCCGAACAACGCTACGGCACCGCATCGCCATGATCCTGTTCGAGGTCTTCGGCCTTTTCATTGCCGCCACCCTGTTCGGTGTGCCGCTGGTCTACGGGCTCCTCTTGTCCACCGCCGGTGTGATCTGGTGGAACAACCTCGGCCATCCGCTGACATCGGTCTTCCTGAGCTACATCGGCGGCGTCGAGTCGTTCGTGCTGATCGCGGTGCCCTTGTTCATGCTGGCGGGCGAGATCCTCTCGCGCGGCGGCGTGGGCCTGCGCATCGTCACATTCGCGACCAAGCTGCTGGGCTTCCTGCCGGGCGGGCTGGGCATCTCCACCGTCACATCGAGCCTGATCTTCGGCGGTGTCTCCGGCTCCGCGATAGCCGACACCGCGGCCATCGGCTCGGTGATGACGCCGGCGATGATCCGCAAGGGCTACAGCCCGGCGTTTGCCGGTGCGCTGATGTCCACCGCCGGCACGCTCGCCATCATCATGCCGCCGTCGATACCGATGCTGGTCTACGCCTTCGTCTCGGGCGCCTCGGTGCGTGACCTGTTCATCGCGGGCGTCGTGCCTGCGGTCCTGTTCGCGATCGGCTTGTCGCTCGATTGCGTGCGCGTCGGCAAGAAGACCGGTTGCGACAACGGCGAGATGCGCGCTTCAGGGCGCGAGATTTGGGTGGCGTTCATGGCGGCGTTCCCGGCGCTGCTGATGCCCGTCATCATCCTCGGGGGCATCTGGTCGGGTTATTTCACGCCGACCGAAGCGGCGGCCGTGGCGGCGGCGTACGGGCTGTTCGTGTCGATGGTGATCTACCGCGACCTGAAGCCACGCGAGCTGCCCGCGCTGTTTCTCAAGTCGTTCACGACCAGTGCTGTCGTGATGGTCGTGATCGGCGCAACGTCGTGCCTGGCGTGGCTGATCACCATCGAGCAGGTGCCAGCGCAGATCGCGGGCCTGGTGACCCACTACGCCACATCGCCCTGGATGTTCCTGCTGCTGGTCAACGTGGCGATGCTGTTGCTCGGCTGCTTCATCGAGCCGGTGCCGGCATTGATCCTGGCCGCGCCGCTGCTGGTGCCGCTGTCGGCGGCGTTCAAGATCGACCCTGTGCACCTCGGCCTGATCATGACCTGCAACCTCGCCATCGGCCTGTACACCCCGCCCGTGGGCGGCACGCTGATGGTCGGCGCGCGGCTCGCGGGCGTCGGCATGGCCGCGGTGATGCGCCCGCTGATCCCGCAGATGATGATCAGCGTGACCATCTTGATGGTCATCACCTACGTGCCCTCCATCAGCATGGCGCTCGTGCACGCGCTGCGCTGAGCAAGCCGCTATCTCTCCAACACAAGGGCTCACATGCAAGTGCTGGTCGTCGAATTCCGCATTCTGCCGGCGCACCGCGAGGCCTTCGCCGACGCCATCCAGGCCAACGCCATCGCGTCGCGCGAGCGCGAGCCTGGCTGTCTGCAGTTCGATGTGTGTCGTGATCCGGCCGACCCCGGCCTGTTCTTCCTGTACGAGCTCTACCGGGATGAAGCCGCCATCCAGGCGCATCTCGTCGCAGCGCATTTTTTGCAGATGAATGCGGCCACCGCGTCATGGGTGGAGAGCAAAAAGGTCAGTCGCTACGTCCGGGTCGAACCATGACCTTCGCCTTGGGCTGCATTGCCGACGATTTCACCGGCGCCACCGACCTCGCGAACAACCTGGTTCGCGCGGGCATGCGCGCGGTGCAAGTCATCGGTGTGCCCGACGCCGACGCACCGGCGCCCGACGACGCTGATGCCGTGGTGGTGGCGCTGAAGTCGCGCACCGCCCCGGTGGGCGAGGCGGTGGCCGCATCGCTGGCGGCCGCACGCTGGCTGCGCGGGTGCGGCGCACGCCAGCTGTATTTCAAGGTCTGTTCGACATTCGATTCCACGCCGCAGGGCAACATCGGCCCGGTGGCCGAGGCGCTGGCCGCGCAGACCGGCGCACCCATCGTGCCGGTGATACCGGCCTTCCCCGGCGCAGGGCGTACGGTCTTCATGGGCCACCTGTTCGTGGGCGAGCAACTGCTGTCGGACAGCGCCATGCGTCAGCACCCCCTGACGCCGATGACCGATGCCAACCTCGTGCGCGTGCTGCAGGCCCAGTTGCGCGGGGGGCGTGCAGGCCTCGTGACGCATCGCGTCGTGGCGCAGGGCGCGATGGCCGTGGCCACACGCCTGCAGTCACTGCAAGCCGAGGGCGTGACGCTGGCCATCATCGACGCGGTCGACGACGGTGATCTTCTGGTTCTGGCCGAAGCGACGCACGCACTGCCTCTGGTGGTGGCCGGGTCAGGGCTGGCGATCGGCCTGCCGCGCTGGCACCGCGCCCAGCCCAACGCACGCGCCGAGCGCCTGCCTCCTGCGCAAGGCGCGGCCGCCGTGGTGTCGGGCAGCTGCTCGGCCGCCACGCAAGCCCAGGTGGCGCACTTCATTCACGCCGGTGGCGCGGCCTTCGCGATCGACCCGCTGCGCGCACTCGGTGCGCACGACCCGGCGGGCGAAGCCTTGGCCTGGGCCGCACCCCGGCTGGGGCAGCGACCAGTCCTCGTCCATGCGACGGCTGGGGCCGAGGCGGTGCGGGCGGTTCAATTGCAGCTGGGGCCACAGCATGCTGCCGCGCTGGTCGAGGAGCTGCTCGGGCGCGTCGCGCTGGGGCTGGTGAAGCGCGGTGTCGGGCGGCTGGTGGTGGCGGGCGGCGAAACCTCCGGTGCTTGCGTGCAGGCACTCGGCATCCGGCAGCTGCGCATCGGTCCGCAGATCGATCCCGGCGTGCCCTGGTGCCACGCCGCAGAGCGCGGGCTGCATCTGGCGCTGAAGTCGGGCAACTTCGGCGGTGTCGACTTCTTCGACCGTGCGTTCTCGGTGCTCTGATGGACGAGTCGTCACTGCGCGAAGAGATCTGCCGGGTCGGCCGCTCGCTGTACGAGCGCGGCTACGTGCATGCCACCGCCGGCAACATCAGCGTGCGGCTCGAAAATGGCTACCTCATCACGCCGACCGATGCCTGTCTGGGCCTGCTGCAACCCGAACAGCTGGCGCGCATCAACGCAGACGGCCGGCAAACGAGCGGCGAGCGTGCCAGCAAGGCGCTGGCCTTGCACAGGCGCATCTACGCAGCCGATGCCACGGCGCGCTGCGTGATCCACACCCACAGCAGGCACTTGGTGGCATTGACACTGCAAGGCGTGTTCCATTGCGATGACATCTTGCCGCCGATCACGCCCTACTTCGTGATGAAGGTCGGCCATGTGCCACTCATCGCCTACCACCGGCCCGGTGACGAAGCGGTGGGCGAACTCGTGGCACAGCGCATCAGCGCCATGGCCGAACGCGGCACGCCGATCCGCGCCGTCATGCTCGATCGGCTTGGGCCGAACGTGTGGCACGGCTCGCCCGCCGAAGCCAGCGCCGTGCTGGAAGAACTGGAAGAGACGGCACGCCTGTGGCTGCTGTGCGATCCCAAGCCAGTGCCGCTGAGCGAACAACACCTGCAGGCCCTGCGCGAAGCATTCGGCGCCCGCTGGTAGAGGGGGGACGAAGGCATGCAGGCGATCGCCACCCGTGCGCGCGCACGACCCAGCGCGCGGCACAAGCTCTACATCAAGCCACGCGGATCAGCTTCTTGTTGACGAACTCGTGTATGCCCGCGGCCGAGAGTTCACGGCCATAGCCCGAATTCTTGGTGCCGCCAAACGGGAGGTCGGGCAGCGACACAGCGGCCGAGTTGACGAACACCATGCCGGTGTCGATGCGGCGCGCGACCCGGCGTCCGCGCTCGGCGTCTTGGGTGAACACCGAGCCGCCCAGGCCGAAGGGCGAGTTGTTGGCCAGCGCCACGGCGGTGGCTTCATTGGGCACGCGGAAGAAAAGCGCCACCGGGCCGAAGAATTCTTCGCTGAACATCGGGTTGTCTTCGGCGACATCGGTCAGGATCGTGGGCTGCATGAAGTTGCCGCGCGTGTCGGCCACCCGTTGACCCCCCAACGCCAGCTTGGCACCGTGCTGCACGGCGGTCTGTACCTGTCGCTCCAGCTTGTCCAGCGCATCCGCCGAACTGAGCGGCGCGAGCGTGCTGCGCTCGTCCATCGGGTCACCTGGCTTGAACTGGGCCATGGCCGCCTTGAACTGATCCAGAAAGGCGTCGGCCACGGCGTCCAGCACGATGAATCGCTTGGACGCGGTGCAGGCCTGACCGGCGTTGCCCATGCGGCCGCTGACGGCGTGTTTCACAGCGCTCGCCATGTCGGCATCTTCCAGCACGATGAAGGCGTCGCTGCCGCCCAGCTCCATGGTCGACTTCTTCAGGTTCTGCCCGGCCCGTGCGGCCACCACCGCACCGGCCGCTTCGCTTCCGGTCAGCGCCACGCCACGCACACGCTCATCGTCGATCAGCGCGGCCACCTGGGCTTTAGAGACGAACAAGTTGGTGTAGCCGCCGGCGGGCAGGCCAGCGTCGAGCATCAGCTGCTCGAAGGCCAGCGCGCACTGCGGCACGTTAGACGCGTGCTTGACCATCACCACATTGCCCGCCATCAGGTTGGGCGCAGCAAAGCGGGCGACCTGGTAGTACGGATAGTTCCAGGGCTCTACACCAAACAGCACGCCCAAAGGGCTGCTCTCCACCACCGCCTGGCCCTTGTCGGTTTTCAGCGGCTCGGGTGCGAGAAACGCCTCGGCATGATCGGCGTAGTAGTCAATGATGGCGGCGCTCAGAGCCACCTCGCCTGCGCTCTGGGCGAGGAGCTTGCCCATCTCCATCGTGGCCAGCTTGGCCAGCGCTTGCTGCCGCTCGCGCATCAAGGCCGCCGCGCGTTTGAGCACGGCCTTTCGCTGCGCGAAGCTCTCGTCACGCCACGTGTTGTCAAAGCAGTCCTGGGCGGCCTGCAGCTTGGCTTGCAACTGCGAGTCGCTTAGTTCATCGAAAGACTTCTCCACCGTGTTGGTGTAGGGGTTGGTACTTTGGTAGGCCATCGGGCACTCCTTTGTTCGGCGGGCTTAAGGGGCAGGTGCGGGTGGCTCAGCGCTTGGCTTGGCGGGCCAGCAACGCACGCGCGGCCGGCTCCGACGAGGCGGGGTTCTGGCCGGTGATGAGTGCACCGTCGGTCACGACATGGGGCTGCCAGTCGGCACCCTTGCTGTACACGCCACCGTTTTCCACCAGCAGGTCTTGCACCAGAAACGGCACCACCTGGGTCAGCCCAGCGGCCTCTTCTTCAGAGTTGGTGAAGCCGGTGACGCGCTTGCCCTTGACCACCGAGGCGCCGTCTGCAGCTTTGGCACGCCACAGCACACCGGGTGCGTGGCACACGGCAGCCACGGTCTTGTCGGCTTGAAGCATTTGCTGGATCAGCTGCAGCGAGTGCGTGTCTTGCGCCAGATCCCACAGCGGGCCGTGGCCACCTGGGTAAAACACAGCGTCGTAGTCGGCTGCCTTCACATCGGCCAGCTTGCCTGTGTGCGCCAGCGCGCGCTGCGAATCGGCATCTGCCTTGAAGCGCCGGGTGGCCTCGGTTTGGGCGTCTGGCTCATCGCTCTTCGGGTCCAGCGGCGGCTGGCCACCCTTGGGCGACACCAGCGTCACCTTGGCGCCTGCGTCTTTGAAAACGTAGTACGGCGCAGCAAATTCTTCCAACCAGAAACCGGTTTTTTTGCCGGTAGCGCCGAGTTGGTCATGTGAGGTCAACACCATCAGAATGTTCATGGGGGATCCTTGTGATTGCGGTGGGTGGCTGTTGCGGTGCTGACCAGCCTCATGGCGAGCGCAGCCCAGCGCAACGGCTTGAGCACGCCGAAACAAGAACCTTAGCGGGCGAGCCGGCATCACGCCGTCCGAGTGCGGCCCAAACGGCTGTAGGACAAGACGACGGTAGAGCCCTGCCAGCGAAGTGGACAGCGTTCCGTCTGTGTCACGACATGTCAAATTTTCGTCGTGCCGCGTCAAACCAAAACAAGCCCGACTCGGTGACCATCTGAGCGTGCGATTGCCCAGACGCGCCAGCCGACCGAACACCCCTACACCGATCCGAGACCAAGGAAACCACCGACATGAGCTCCGAAATCGACATGAGCCGCCTCGACATCACCCGGCAGAACGTTGCCGTGGAGAAGGTGCTCGCCAACACCACCAATCCCCGCCACCGCTACCTGCTGCAGTCTTACCTGCGGCACCGGTACCTTGAATCGGCAGGGCGGTGGCAGGAGATCCTCGACCCGGCCTTGACCGTGGACAAACCGCACTATCGGTTCAACCTTGTCGGGCGCGAGCCGTTCACGCTCGACGGCAAGGAACAGGTCGGCATGCTCTATGGGCACTGGACAGCCACCAACCAGTGCATCTTCTATGTCGAGAACGAAGACGTCGCCGTCGGTGACCACATGGTGATAGGCCGGGGCATCGGCTATCAGCAGACGCTGGGCTCCGAGCTCGTCGCCGCAGGCCTGGACGTCGATCCCACGGCCATGTACCTCAAGAAATCCCAGATCATGATGCTCTGGCCCTACGACGACCAATGCCGACTGCTGGGCGAGGATGTCTGGGAATTCGACACCGCCGAGGCCGGGCTGTTCAAGCTCGACCCCGCCGACGTTTTGACCGCCGAGCAAAGCCGCAAGCTGCTCGACCCCTACATCAAGCCCTTGCCTCCCTTCGACGACAGCCTGCTGCCGAAATGAAGGCCGTCGTATGCCAGGACGCGAAACTCGACGTCATTGATATTCCCGAGCCCAAACCGGGCGAAGGCCAGCTCGTGCTCGACGTCACTCGTTGCGGCATCTGCGGCTCGGATCTGCACGCTCGCCACCACGCCAACATCCAGGCCGACGTGCTGGCAGAGGCCGGCTACAAGGGCTTCGCTCGGTCACACGAGAAGGTGGTGTTTGGCCATGAGTTTTGCGGCACCATCGCCGAGCACGGGCCGGGCACCTCGAAGAGGTACCGCACGGGCACGCCGGTGGTGGCGTTGCCGCTGGTGCAAATGCCCAATGGCATGCACGCCATCGGCTTGTCGGCGTCAGCGCCCGGCGCTTACGCCGAGCGCGTGCTGGTTGAAGAATCGCTGATGATCCCCGTGCCCAACGGCCTCTCGCCCGAGGTGGCGGTGTTGACCGAACCGATGGCGATAGGGCACCACGCCGTCAATCGTTCGCAGATCACCCGCAAAGATGCTGCTGTCGTCATCGGCTGCGGCCCAGTCGGCCTGGCGATCATCTGTCTGCTCAAGACCAAAGGCATCGAGACCATCGTCGCCAGCGACTACTCTCCCGGCCGGCGTGCACTGGCCACGGCCTGCGGCGCCACCATCGTCGTAGACCCCGCCGTGGCATCGCCGTACGCCCCACTGGGCGACCGCGGCTACAGCACTTCCATCGCCCAGTCCGCCGCCGAAGGCCTGCAGGCGATGAAGACTCTGCACAAGCTGCCCGTGCCATGGCACATGGTGTTCCGGGTGCTGGACAAGGTGGGCGTCACGGCGCCGAAACGGCCCATCGTGTTCGAGTGCGTCGGCGTGCCGGGCATCATCGACCGCATCATCACGGACGTCCCACTCAAAACCCGAGTGGTCGTCGCCGGCGTGTGCATGCAACCCGACCAGTTCCGTCCGGTCATGGCCATCAACAAGGAAATCGATCTGCGCTTCGTGCTCGGCTATGACCCGCTGGAGTTTCGCAACACGCTGCACATGCTGGCCGAGGGCAAGATAGATGCATCCCCACTCGTCACCGGCACTGTCGGCCTCGAAGGGGTTGCGGCCGCATTCGAGGCGCTCGCCGTGCCCGAGAAGCACGCCAAGGTGATCATCGATCCCCGCAGCTCGGCCAAGCTCTTGTAGGTGCGGTGCCAGGCTAGTCGCAGCCAGCGCGCGGCCGGCGCAGCTTCACGACGGGTTGCTCATCGGCCCCCATCACGCCCTCGCGGTACACCACAAAGCCGAGCCCGCGGTACAAGGCCAGCGCCGGCCCGTTGGCAGCAACGGCCGACACCGAAAACACCGCGCCCTCGCCTCGCCGCAACGCTTCCAGCATCAGCGCGCGGGCAATGCCCTGGCGCTGATGCTGTGGGTGCACAACCAGGTTGGCCACGCTGATCTGGCCCGCCTCGTCATCAGGCCCCAAGCTCACCGAGCCGACCAACTTCTCGTCGCAGAAAGCCCCCAGGTGAAACTCTTGGCCGGCTTGAACCTCAAGGGCCGTGCCTGCCATAGGGGCCGAGCCAATCCGCTGCAGCAGCACCGCCTCTTGTGCATGTGCCAGCAGCATCACCGCATGAATCTGGCTCGCAACGGCAAAGTCCCGCTGATCGAGCAGGGCGATGCGGACCATCGCGGTGTCAGTTCACGACCTTCACTGCCTGCCCAGGCTTGGGCTCGGCGCTGCCGCCGTAAGCGCTGTTCATCAGCCGGAGCTGGCCCTCGGCCTGCGTGGGCAAGGGTGATGACCGCGCCAGCTCGGCAAAGCCGCCGCGCGGGAAAGGCACGGTCTTCACTGCCCAAGGCCGCGCGGCCGTGCGGTCGGCCGCAGAGAGCGCACGGAAAGACGATTCGGCTTCTGCCATTTGGGCGCTGGCCCGCTGCAGCGCTGCAGCGTCTTTGGAGGCGTACTGCAGCAGGTAGTTGCGCCCACCGGGGCCGCTGACCAGCGTGAGGTTCACGGCTTGGCTTTGCCCCTGCTCGTTGCGCACGGTACCGGTGAAATGCGTGGCCGAAAGGCCGTTCAGGCTGCGCCGCTCGGTGCGGCCGTCAACCGGCTTCACGGTGCTGCGGATGATCTCTTCATGCGTGTTGCCGGCCTTCGCAGGCACCAGCCGCACGATCAGCCCGGCATCGCCGGCGCCGTTGACAAGGGCTATGGCCTCGGCCGAGTTTTTCACCTGCCAGCCGGCCGGCGCCGTGAGCGCAATGCCCAAGCCCTCGTGATAGAAGTTGCGCCCGCGGGTCACACCCTGCTCACGGCCCTCACCGAAGGTCATGCCGTCGACCGCCTGCAGGTAGCGCGTACGCCCATCGTCGCCGTACTGGCCTTTGTACTGGGTGGCGATCTGTGTGATGTCGGCCAGCCGCTTGTCGTTGCTCGGGTGCGAGGCCAGCCAGCTGGCGCCCGTGGGCACCGGCTTGCCCTCAGCCTTGGCCACGTCAGCGGCAAAACGCTCCTGGTTCTTGAGCACGTTGATCACGTCGACCATGTTCTGCGGGTTGTACTTGTTGCGCGCCAGGTATTCGGCGCCGAGCTGGTCGGCCTGCGACTCTTGCTCGCGGCTGTAAGAGGCCACATACCCCGCGGCGGCCGTTTGCGACACCTGGCTCGCGACGTCGGTGGCACCGCCCACGCCGCCTGCTTCAAGCACCGCGCCAAGCACGGTGGCGGCCAGCACGCCGAGGCCGGCGCTCTGCTGGCGCGTGGCACGCTGCGCGCCGTGACGTGCGGTGACGTGGCCGATCTCGTGGCCCATCACGCCAGCCAGCTCGGCTTCGCTGTCGAGGTAGGCCATGATGCCGCGGGTCACGTACACGTAGCCGCCGGGCAAGGCAAAGGCGTTGATCTCGGGGCTGTCGAGTACGGTGAAGGTCCATTTCAGGTTGGCTCGGTGCGACTGCTTGGCAAGCCTTTGGCCCAAGTCGTTCACATAGGCCTGTAGGCGCGGGTCGGCATAGGCACCGTACTCTTGCAGCACCTGCTTGTGTGCCTTGGCGCCTTCGGCGATCTCGGCCTCTTCGCTCATCACCGAGCGCTCGGCCTGGCCGGTGACGGGGTTGACGACCTGCGAGCCGCAAGAGGCCAGCAGAGAGGTGGTCAGCACGAGGGGCAACAGGCGGTGCAGCTTCATTCGATGTCTCCTGGGGGAGGGCGTGTGTGCCGCCCTGGTGTGCGAGCGTAAATCAGAGCCGCACGCAGCGCCCACCGGCTGCTGCCGGTCGCGGCGCTGTCCTACAGGCAACTGCTCTACAAGCAACTGCTGTACACGCAACTGCCCCCATTCACTGCTCGCTCACCCCACCATCGCGCTCCATGCCCCACAAAGACCCGCAGGCATCGACATCAAACCGCGGCAGCCGCGCTTGCGCACGGCGGCCAACCGCCTTGGTGTTGGCTCAAGCCTTGGGCGTGAACCCCAGCATGGCCTTGGTTTCCAGGAACTCGCTGAACGCGTGGTCGCCCCACTCGCGCCCGTTGCCCGACTGCTTGAAGCCGCCAAAAGGCGCCATCAAATCGATGGCCGCGCTGTTGATGTTCACCTGGCCGGCACGCAGGCGCGATGCCACCTTGCGCGTGGCCTCCGGGTTGGTGCCCGACACATAGGCCGCCAAGCCGTAAGGCGTGTCGTTGCCTATGGCCACAGCCTCGTCGACCGTGTCGTAGCCGAGGATGGTGAGCACCGGGCCGAAAATTTCTTCGCGTGCAACCGTCATCTGGTTGTTCACGTTGGCCAGCACGGTGGGTTTCACGTAGTAGCCCTTCTCCAGGCCAGCAGGCTTGCCTGGACCACCGGCCACGACGGTGGCGCCTTCTTCTATGCCCTTGTGGATGAGCGTCTGGATCTTGTCCCATTGCGTGGCCGAGATCACCGGGCCCAGCGCTGCGCCGCTGTCGGGTGCGCCCACGGTGGTGGCCTCGGCCGCGGCCTTGGCGATGGCGATGGCTTCGGCCATGCGCGACTTGGGCACCAGCATGCGCGTGGGGGCGTTGCATGACTGGCCCGAGTTGCCCATCACGCCGCGCACACCGGCGGTCACGGCGGTCTGGAAGTCAGCGTCTTCCAAGATGATGTTGGGCGACTTGCCGCCCAGCTCTTGGTGCACGCGCTTCACGGTGGGCGCCGCATTGCGCGCCACTTCAATGCCGGCACGTGTGGAGCCGGTGAACGACACCATGTCGACCTCGGGGTGGCTGGACAGCGCGGCGCCAACGGTCGGGCCGTCGCCGTTCACCAGGTTGAACACACCCGCGGGCACACCTGCCGCGTGAAGAATCTCGGTCCACACCTGCGCCGAGAACGGCGCGATCTCTGAAGGCTTGAGCACCATGGTGCAGCCCACCGCGAGTGCCGGCGCGACCTTGCAGGCAATCTGGTTCATCGGCCAGTTCCAGGGGGTGATGAAGGCGCACACGCCGATCGGCTCGTGCACGACGCGCGTGCTGCCGCGGTCTTCCTGAAAGGCGTAGCCCTTGAGCACGCCCAGCGCAGTTTGCAGGTGAGCAAGGCCCATCGCGGCCTGCGCCTGGGTTGCCAGCAACACCGGCGCGCCCATCTCTTCAGTGATGGCCGCGGCCATGTCGGTGTAGCGCTTCTGGTACTCGGCAATGATGCGTTCGAGCAGCGCGGCACGCTCATCGACCGAGGTCTGGGAGTAGCTCGCAAACGCAGCGCGTGCGGCCATCACCGCCTTGTCCACATCAGCCGCCGAGCCCATGGAGATGCGGCCGGCCGAGGCCTCGGTGGCAGGGTTGATCACGTCGATGCTTTTTGCAACGGCCGGGTCGACCCATTGGCCGTTCACATAAAACTTGAGGTAGTTGCGCATGGTGTTTTGCTCCAGTAAAGAGGCTTGATTCGAAAACGAGGTGCAGTGCGGAGTATTCGAGACAAGCTCTCGAAGGCCTACTGCGCGCAAACCCTGGGAGAAGATTCACGCGCGGGCAAATTGCACCGTCACCCGCAGACCACCAAGCGGCGACTCTGCGAGCGCGATGGTCGCACCGTGGGCCATAGCCACGCTGCGAACGATGGCAAGGCCCAGGCCTGTGCCCTCTTCGCCCCCGGCGGCGCGGCGATAAAAGCGGTCGAACACCCGCTCTCGCTCTGCCGGCGGGATGCCCGGCCCGGCGTCATCAATCTGGAGCACCGCTGCTCCAGATTGAGACAGCACACGCAGCTCTGTGCGCGAGCCCTTCGGCGAATAGCGCAAAGCGTTGTCGGCCAGGTTGCGCACCAAGAGGCTCAGACTTGCCTTGTCGCCTCGCACCGGCACGGGCTCGTCGGCGAAGAGGGCGAACTCGCTGCCCCGCGACAGGGCATACGGCACGGTGTCGGCCACAGCCTGGCGCACCACCTCGCTCAGGTCCAGTGGCAGCATGGGCGGCGGTGGCGCGCCGGGCTCGCTGCGCGCCAGCGTAAGCAACTGCTCGACGATGCGGGCGGCGCGGTCGATGCCATCGGACAACATGGCCACCGCATCGCCACGCGCGGCCTCGTCGGGCGCTCGCTTGAGCGACTCGATCTGCAGCTTCAGCGCCGTGAGCGGCGAGCGCAGCTCGTGTGCTGCGTCTGAGAGAAAGGTGCGCTGCGTGTCCAGCGTCTGCCCCAGGCGCTGCAGCAAGCCGTTCAAAGCGCTGACGAGAGGCGCCACGTCATGTGGCAGGCCGGCGTCGGGCAACGGCTGCAGCAGCTCGCCATCGCGCGCGCGCACCTCGGCCACCACGCGGCGCAAGGGGGCAAGCGTCAGCGCCGAGAGCCACCACGCCATCAAGGCCATCACCGGCGCCAGAAAGAGCAGCGGCATCACGCTGCGCAGGGCGGCGTCGGCGGCCAGCCGCTGGCGTATACGCAGCGGCTGCGCCACCTGGATCACACGCCCGGGCGTGGCCACACTGAAGGTACGCCAGGTTTCGCCGTACACGCCAACGTCGGCCAAGCCCAGCAGGGCACGACTGGGCAAGGCGCTGTGGTTGCGCGTGGCATAGATGCTGCGGCCATCGATGGTCCAGATCTGCACCACGAAATCGAGCTGCTCATCGGCCAGCGCACCCACCTGGTCGGATGGAATCTCACCCTGGTCGCGCAGTGAGAGCGCCATCTGGCGCAGCTGGTAGTCAAACAGCGTTTGGGTCTCGGCCAGCACGCTGCGGTAAGTCACCGTGCCCATCACCACTGCCACGAGTGCGAGCATGCCCAAGAGGGCCAACAGCAGGCGCGCGCGTATGGAGTTCATGGTGAGCCCACGTCGCTACGCTCCGGCCCCCCGAGGGGGTGCTGTCGAGCTTGGGGCGGCCCGGCGCTCGACTTCATGACGGGACGAAATAACCCACGCCGCGCATGTTCTGGATGAACTCAGCCCCCAGCTTGCGGCGCAACTGGTGGATGTAGACCGACACCGCATTGCTTTCGATCTCTTCGCCCCAGCCGTACAGCTTGTCTTCGAGCTGCGCTCGCGAGAGCAAGGCGCCTGGCCGCGTCATCAGCGCTTCCAGCACGGCGAACTCGCGCGCCGACAGCAGCACCGGTTGGCCGTCTTGCATCACCTGGCGCGTGGCGGGGTCTAGCGTCACACCGCGGTGCGACATCTGCGGCTGCGCGCGGCCACTCTGGCGGCGCAGCACAGCGCGCATGCGGGCGTTCAGCTCGTCGAGCTCGAAAGGCTTGACCAGGTAGTCGTCAGCGCCAGCATCGAGGCCGCTCACGCGGTCACCCAGGCCATCGCGCGCAGTGAGCACGATCACGGGTGTGCTGTCTTGCCGGCCCCGCAACCAGCGCAGCACGCCCAGGCCGCCCTCCCCGCTGGGCGCAGCGTCGGGCAGCGGCGGCAGGCCCAGGTCGAGCAGCACCAGGTCGAAGCACTCGCTGCCGAGCGTGGCCAGTGCAGCGGCGGTGTCGCGCACCCAGTCGACGGCATAGCCCTCCTGGCGCAGCGTGGTGCGCAGGCTTTCGCCGATCATGCGATCGTCTTCTACCAGCAGCAGGCGCATGGGGTTTCAAGTGACAAAAGAACCGGACTGGCGACATACCTGAGCCAAGTTCCAATGGCATGGCTGGGGTTCGTCGCGAATCAGGCAGAAGAATGAGAGCGACTGTGAAAAGCATACGGTATCGTGCAAATCGCTTTCCGGATCGAGCCGCACCATGCCACAAGCCCTGCGCAACACCCTGCTGTCTTTTCGCGACCTGCTGGCCACCGCAGGCCCTTTCATCGTGCTCACGCTGGCACTGCTTGTCGTGGCCTACTGGGTGCTCGACCCCACACCGCCCAAGAAGGTGGTGCTGGCCACCGGCGTAGACCAGGGCGCCTACGCCGAATTCGCCAAGCGCTACGTGCAGCTGCTCAAGCAGCACGACATCACCGTCGAGCTGCGGCCCACCGCTGGTGCAGCTGAAAACCTGAAGCTGCTGCAAGACGAAAACTCGGGCGTCGACATCGCCTTCGTGCAAGGCGGTGCCGACGAAAAAGACCGCCGCCCCGAAGACGAAGAAGGCGACGCGCTGGTGTCGCTGGGCAGCCTTTTCTACGAGCCGGTGTGGCTCTTCTACCGCGAAGACTCGGCCAAGCGCCTGCTTTCAAGTCCTTCGCCGGGCCGCCCCAAGAATGACGGCTCCCGTCGGGGGCTAGGCGTCGCCCGCAACGACCTTGTGGCTGAAGCAACACTGAGCAGCCTGGCGCAACTGCCGGGCTGGAAGGTCAACATCGGCGCACCCGGCAGTGGCGTGCCCAACCTCATGCGCAAGCTCATCGAGGCCAATCACATCGAGCCGGACAGCCTCACGCTGCTGGGTGAGCCGCAAACCCCCGCCGTCGTCGGCTTTCTCGAAGGCAACATTGACGCCGTGGCCTTCGCCTCGGCGCCCGAGTCGCTGATGGTGCAGATGCTGCTGCAAACGCCGGGCATCAAGCTCTTCAACTTCGCTCAGGCCGACGCCTACTCGCGCCGCTTCGCCTTCATCAGCCCCGTGACGCTGCCGCGCGGCGTGGTCGATCTGGCTGGCGACGTACCGCCCAACGACGTGCGCCTGGTGGCCCCTACCGCCATGCTGGTGGCGCGCAAACATACGCACCCCGCGCTGATACAGCTCTTCGTGCAGGCCGCCCAAACCATCCACGGCGAAGCCGGCTGGTTCCAGCGCAAGGGCGACTTCCCGAGCGCCAAGAACACCGAGCGCCCGCTCGCCGCCGAGGCGCAGCGCTTCTACGCCACCGGCGTGCCCACGCTGCAGCGCTACCTGCCCTTCTGGATGGCCAACCTGATCGACCGCATGTGGGTGGTGCTGGTGTCCATCATCGCCATCGCCATCCCGATGACCCGCGTAGTGCCGCCGCTGTACCAGTTCCGCATCCGCTCGCGTGTGTTCCGCTGGTACGGTCGCCTGCGCGCCGTGGAAGACAACGAGGGCCAGCGTC
This sequence comes from Rhizobacter sp., assembly GCF_046595475.1. Lineage (GTDB taxonomy): Bacteria > Pseudomonadota > Gammaproteobacteria > Burkholderiales > Burkholderiaceae_C > Rhizobacter. Next base: position 71,981 of record NZ_JBKJOQ010000045.1, on the reverse strand, counting down.
CCACTGACGAGCTCATAAAGGAGCTGACCGACATCGAGCAAGGCGTCGAAGCGGTGAACGTTCCGCTGAGTTACGCCGACGAGCTTTATTCGTTGCGCAGCCACATTGGCATGGTGCGCATCAAAGTGATGGGGCGGGCGTCAGGCGAGGGTGCGGCGCAAACACCCACGACAGTTCTCACTGACAAGGCAGCGTCCTACATCGCCAGCAGCTGATGTCTCATGCACCAATTTCGTCGCACCCAATATCGTTGCGCGATGAAATTCCAAACTTCTCCGGGTTGTGATCTCGCTGCGAAAGCGGCCGAGCAATGAGAACCCTGAATTGCGAGCAGTGCGGGGTTCGGGTTTTCTTTGAAAACGTGGCGTGCCAGAACTGCGGAGCGCAACTCGGCTTCGCGCCGGACGAATTGGCAATGGGCGCATTCGAAGCCAACGCAAGTGGCTGGGTCAGGCTCGCCGCGCACAAGCCAGCCATGCAACCCTGTGCCAACTACGTGTCATTCCAGATTTGCAATTGGATGGTGCCCGCGGGTTCAGTGCAGTCGCTCTGCGTGTGTTGCCGCACCACCGAAATCGTGCCTGCGCTGAGCAAGCCCGAGAACCTCGCGTATTGGCTGGCCCTAGAGCAGGCCAAGCGCCGCCTCTTCTACAGTCTCTTGTCGCTGCAATTGCCCCTCGTGGGAAAAGACAGCGACCGGCAATCAGGCGTGTCGTTCCAGTTTTTGGAAGAGCTGTCTCCAGGCCACAGAGTTTTCACGGGGCATGACAGCGGCGTGATCACCCTCAACATTGCAGAGGCTGACGATGCCCGGCGAGAAATGGCGCGCTCTCGCTTGAATGAACCGTATCGCACCCTGCTGGGCCACTTTCGCCATGAGATCGGGCACTACTACTGGGATCGGCTGGTCGCCAACTCCGTTCACCAAGAGGGATTTCGTTCCTTGTTTGGTGACGAGCGCACCGATTACGCCGCTGCCCTTGAAGCGCACTACGCGAACCCCCGGGTCGATTGGGCCCAAGAATTCGTCAGCGCCTATGCCGCGTCCCACCCCTGGGAAGACTGGGCCGAGTGCTGGGCGCACTACATGCATTTGCAAGACGGGTTGGAGACGGCCGCTGCCTGGGGCATTCAACTGAACAACGCAATGCCGGGGGCCGATGCGGTCAAGCCCTCTGCCTTGGGAGAATCCAGCGGCTCTATTGAAAGATCCATCGTGGAGGATTGGCTGCCGACCGCTCAGTTCGTCAACGCCATGGCACGAAGCTTGGGCATTCACGATGGGTACCCCTTTCTGATTTCTGGCCCGGTGATTCGCAAACTCGATTTCATCCACGATGTGGTGGCCTCGGCGCGTCAATACGCTGCCCCTTTTCAGGAAACGACGGCCGCGCCCTTGCAGATGCCTGGAGCCTGACAAGGCGCCTCTCGGAACTAGGGATGGCCTTCGTGTGCGACTGGCCGCTACCCTGCGGTCGAGTCGCGGGCACGCTCATCATATGCAGCAGCCCGATGCGGTCCATCACACGCCTGCTTCCTAACGCAGGTGCGATCAAGGAATGCAGAACCCGTGGTCAACAAAACGCTCGTAGCGCTTGGGGTTGGAGCCGGTGTCGTGACGGTGGGCGTGCTGGTGGGCCGCAAGCTGCTCGGCAAAGCCGGCAGCAGCCATGCTGCCGCTCCCAGCGCAATCGACCTCAGCTTTGCCACCACCGTGGCAGATGCACTTGCCACAAAGAAAGTCTTGCAGTGCGGCGCCGCCGGTGAAGAAGGCAAGGTCGACCGCCTGCGCTATTTCTTCTTGTATCGCCGCGCCGTCGAGTTGGGGCTAGCCGATGCCTCGCTGCGTGTCGCACCGGGCCTCGCAACCTTGCAGCAACGCGTGGCCCAGCAGTTCGGCCAGGTCGAACAATTCCTCACACCGCTGGTCGGCACTGCGTTAGCCAGAGCCAGAGGCCCGTACTTCGGCGGCCCCCTCGACCCTGCCCAACGCATTCACCACCTCGATCTCGGCTTCTACGTGAGCGTGCGCCTGGTCGACCCAGCACCCACCACCGAGGCCGCCGCCGTGGCGGCCAGCTCGCCCAGCCAAGCGCAGGTGCAAACCCTGCGCGAGCTCGACGTTCGCAAGATGCGCGTGAATGCCATCGTGTGGCGCGCCGCCGCCATCGAGCCCGATGTCTGGGCCGGCACTGGAAACGACGCCGCCCTGAAGCCGGCCGAGCTGACCAAGCTGCTTGACCGGCGCCTGCGCGCGGTGGAGCGCTTGCACTACGAGGTGTCGGCAGGTGTAACGCAAGACCGCAGGTTCTCAGACTCCCCGAGCAACAGAACCTCGACCACTGAAGGCCCTTGGAGCGATGGCTTCGTCTTGCATGCCGTGGAGCGGCCCAGCATGCCGCGCACGGCACGCAGCTTCGACGGCTCGTGGGCGGTGGAAGATTTCTTTCTCAACCAGCACGAGCTCTCACAGCTGCTGCAGTTCGACGGCAACGCCACCGGCGGCAGCTTCACGCTCGAGTTCGATGGCGATGTGTCGCCCGCCATTGCGTTCGATGCAGACCAGACTCAGATTCAAACCGCCATCCACGCCATGCGGGCGGCCAGCAGCCTCACCGTGACCGGCACCAATGGCTCCATGCCCGACTCCATCCTGAAGATTGTGCTCACCGGCATCATGAACCCGGGCAGCCAACTCAAGGTGCATAGCAACAACCTGACCGGTACCCAAAACCCCACACCCAAGGTGCGCGTGATCGAAGACATCACCGCGGTGGAAACACGCGCCGTGCCGCGCTTCTCCCTGGACCAAGTGAACAGGCTCTGGTTTCTCAACCACAGCACTGACGAGCTTGATTGGAACCTGTGGCCGGGCACACGCCTCGTCGGCAACCAGTGGAAGCCGGTGCCCGAGTCTGGCTTCAAGAAAAACTACGGCTGGATGCTCGTGCCACGGGCCGACACGCAGTCACTTTCAATCAGCGGCGCGCCCACGGGCGGCAAATTCACGCTCAGCTTCAATGGGCAGGCCACCACCGAGATCGGCGTCTCTGCCAGCGCCGAGACTGTGCGCAAGGCGCTGGCCGCTTTGCCCGGCGGCGGCCCCAAGGTCGTTTGCATGGGTGGCCCACTGCCGGGGTCGGTCACGTTCTACCTGCACCCTTCGGTGTCACCCAACGCGTTGGCCATCGGTGCCAACCAGCTCACCGGCGACCCCCAAGCAGCACCGCAATTCGGCCTGCGCAACCCGGCCAAGGGCGATCAGCCAGCAGACACCATCAACGAGTTGTTTGCCTTGCTGGTGCCGCCGAAAGAGTTGCCTCCTGCCAGCAACGGCAACCCGCAGTTCACGCCCAGCTTCAACCGCAGCGATTGGTGGGCGCGCTCATGGCTGCATTCAGATGGCGTGATGTCGGGCCTGCACCTCGAAGCCTTGCGCTTTGCACTGATGCGCCAGCCGCAGGCGACGGGCATCGGTTTGCGCCCCGACGACGAGTTCAACGAGTTGCCATGGAAGTTTGGCTTGGCGCTTGACGATTGTTTTGAGCTGCGTGAAGTGACCCACGTCTCCAACGGCATCATGGCCAAGGGCAAGAACGAGTACTTCGAAAACGGTGCGGCTTTGCTCGACGACCTGCAGATCGGCGACCAGGTTCTGTTCGACACCAACCCCGCGCTCGTGGCCCTGGGCACCACAGCATGGGACTACCCCACCGTGCTGGTGACCGACCTTGACACCCCACCCGACAAGCCTGGCATCAACCTGGGCGAGCTCAAGCTGCAGGGCTTAGGCACTGACGAGCTTTCAATGCCTGACTTTCAACTGCTGCACATCAGCAACACCGACGCCATCTTGAAGCGCGTGCAGGAATACATCCCTGCAGAAATCGCCCGCCTGAGCGCCAAGGCCGCCGCCGCTGGCGAGCCCTTCACGCCGCCCACCAAGCTGCCGTGGGACATCGGCATCATCAACTTGTTCGAGCGCGCAACAGGCGATGACACACTGCTGCGCCTGTGGAGCCCGTACGCCGACGACACCTGGGACGCGCCAGGCCCGTGGTGGCTGTGGATCAACGCTCACACAGAGCTCTGGCGCGCAGCCTTCGGCCTGGTGGCACAAGCCGATGCTGATGCCGATGACAACGACGATGACGACGGCCTCGATGTGAGCGCCTTGCTGGCGCGCATACCCGGCGCGCTGATCATGTCGAGCACCACCCAGGTGACGTTTGCCAACCGGCCCAACCCGTGGCGCGCCACCGGGGCGTCGCCCGTCATCGCCACCAGGGCGGACTTTCAGCCGCCACCGCTGGAAGACCTGCGAGACACCCTGGGCGATGCCAACGACGTCATCTTCGTGCCGCTGTTCCAGCCCATGGGTGGCTGGGAAACCTACTTCGAGACCAAATTCAACACCCCTGCCGATTCGCGCTGGCCCCCGCAGCTCGACCCGGTGCGGTCTGACGCGCGCTGGTTCTCGGGCCTGGCCACCAGCCCCACCGACCCGCAGCGTGTACGCGTGATCCGGCCTCGCGCCAAACCCAACCCCTAAGGCCGCAGCCATGGATTCATTGGCCACCGCCGCGCGGCTCGCGTCTCAAACCTTGGCACCGTTTGCCAAGGCCTTGGCCGGCAGCGACGGGCTGCTGCTCGAATACTTTCGCAAACTGGGCTGGGCCTTGCCGGCGGTGCCACCATCGCTTGCGAACCTGCGCACGGCCAGCGGCGATTGGGTCGCCTCGTTCGGCAAGCTCGAAGCCGTGCTGCGCCAGCAAGTGGGTGGCGACATTTCTGAAGACGCTGTGCTGGAGGCCGCCGCCAAGTTCGTGGCCGACCTGGCCAAGCTGGCACTGGCCCTGCGCGCGCTGCCCGCAGGCTTGCGCTCCGAGCTGCCGCAAGCCTTCATCGACGGCAGCCATTTGGCCGAAGAGTTCGTCGAGCGGCTGTTCAACGATGCCATCTACCGCCGAATCGAAAGCCACGGCCGCGCTTCGCTCGAAGCGCTGCGGCTGCTGGGCCTGGCCGAATCCACCGCCATGCCGGCCGACTCGGCGACCTTTCAGCCGGCATACGAGAAGAAGACGATTCGCTGGGATCGCATGGTCGACCTGGTCTCCGACCCGGCCGCCGTCATGGGCGAGCTCTACGGCTGGGGCACGCCCAGCATCCACGCCAGCAAGCTGTTCCTCGCGCTGAGGGATTTGTCGTTCGCCATTCAATGCCCGGTGTATTTCGATTACGCACCGCGCCCGCTGATGAACGCCGTGGTCGCGGGCTTGGCAGACAACGTGCCTCGTCAACCCGGCGTGGTGGTGCCTTTGCTGGCCGATTCGCCGCAAGAGTTCGTGCTCGGCTGTTACGCCATGCCCACGCGCAACGCGGCCGAGGTGCAGGGGCTGATGTTCACGCTGGCGAGCCAGTCGCAGCTGGGCCTGGCCTTCGAGCTGTCGCCTGCGCTCACCTTGAAGATTGACGGCCAGATCGACCTGAACGCAGGCGTGGCGCTCGCACTGTTGCCAGGCCAGGCGCCGCGGCTCATAGGCAACACCAGCGGGCCGTTGCCCGTGGCAATTGCCGGCGCAAGCGCCACCATTGCCTTGCAGTACACGCCGCCCGACAAGCAAAAGCTCTCGCTGCTGAATTTCGACGGCCTCATGCTAGACGCCAAAGGCATCAGCCTCGAAGCCGGCTTCGGCGCTGGAGCCGACCAGGCGACTGACTTTCATGTGCAAGCCACGCTGCCCGGCTTGCACTTGCAGCTGGGTGGGCTCGCGCAAGACTCGTTTCTCTCTGCGCTGCTGCCGAAAGACGCTTCCGTCGAGATGGACCTGGCCTTCGGCTGGTCGCACCTGCGCGGCCTGTATTGGGCCAGCGGCGCCGGGCCCAAGATCACCATCCCCGTTTCCCTGACCCTCGGGCCCGCCAAGATCAAGGCGCTGGAGATCGGCTTCACCTCGTCAGGCGACACCTTCACGCTCAACGTGGGTGTGAGCGCCTCGGCCACGCTCGGGCCGGTGGTGGTGGTGGTCGATGGGGTGGGTGTGGGAATCTCGGTCAACACCAAAGGGGGCAACCTCGGGCCGGTGGATGTCGGCTTTGACTTTGTACCGCCGCACGGTGTAGGCCTGTCGATCGACGCGCACGGCGTGGTCACGGGTGGTGGTTTCATTGACCACGACCCCGCGCTCGGACAGTACGCTGGTTCGCTGGAACTCACGGTGCATGAGCGCTTGAGCCTCAAGGCCTTCGGCCTGGTGGCCACGCGCCTGCCCGATGGTTCGCGTGGCTATTCGATGATCGTGTTCATCACCGCCGAAGGCTTCCAGCCTGTCCAGCTGGGCATGGGCTTCGCGCTGCTGGGCATAGGCGGCATGGTCGCCATCAACCGCACCTTCGACGAAGACGTGCTGCGCGCAGGCTTGAAGAACGACACGCTCGGGCAACTGCTGTTTCCGCGCAACCCGGTGGCCAATGCGCCAGCCATCATTGCCGCGCTAGCTGCCGCTTTTCCGGCGCGGCCGGGCAGCTACCTGCTGGGGCTCTTGGTGCGCATCGGCTGGTTCACCCCCGCGCTGGTCACGCTCGACCTCGCGTTGATCTTCGAGTTCGGCAAGCGGCACCGGCTGCTGATCCTGGGGCGCATTGCTGCGCTGCTGCCCTCGCCCGACAACGACCTGGTGCGGCTGATTCTGGATGCGATGGGTGTGATCGACTTCGACGAAGGCACCGCGTCTATCGACGCGACCTTGGTCGACTCACGGCTGGCACACAAATTCCCGCTCACCGGCGACATGGCCATGCGCGCCCGCTGGACCAAAGGCCCTGGCCGCGGCTTCGTGCTGGCGGTCGGTGGGCTCAACCCGCACTTCGCACAGCCCGAGGCCTTCCCGGCGCTGAAGCGCGTAGCCATCGCGCTCGCTTCGGGCGACAACCCGCGCCTGATGTGTGATGCCTACATCGCCATCACCGACAACACCGTGCAGTTCGGCGCACACGCGAGCCTGCACGCCGCGGCCTACGGTTTCAGCATCGACGGCGACGTCGGCTTCGACGTGCTGATCCAGCTCTGGCCGCTGCACTTCATCGCCGACTTCCACGCGTCGGTGCAGTTGAAGCGCGGCAGCACCAACCTCTTCATGGTGACGGTGCAAGGCGAGCTCGAAGGCCCGCGCCCGCTGCGTGTGAGCGGCAAGGCCACGTTCTCGATCTTCTGGTGCGACTTCACCGTGCGGCTCGACAAGACGCTGGTCGACGGCGAGCTGCCGCCACTGCCCAACCCCATCAACCTGCTGGAGCAGTTGGTGACGACGCTCAGCAACCCTTCGAGCTGGCGCGCGCTGCCAGCCAACGGGCGCACACAAGGCGTGGCCTTGCGCCAGCTGGAAAGCTCCACGCGGCTGGTGCTGGAGCCGCTGGGCCAGCTGCAAGTGCGCCAGCAGCTGGTGCCTTTGTCGACGGTGCGCGAGATCGACACCTTCGGCGGCGCGCCCCTGAGCGGCGCGCGGCGCTTCGTGTTGAAGGCCCTGCTCGATGGTGTGGAGCAGCCCGACAACCCCCTGACCGATGGCTTCGCGCCAGCGCAGTTCTTCGCGATGAGCGATGACGAGAAGCTGGGCGCACCGGCGCTCGAAGACATGGGCTCGGGCCTGGCCTTCGGCGAAGCGGCCGCGCAGTTCGCTGCGGCCGAGTGCGTGGCGGCGCCGCTGGCTTACGAGCAGATCGTGGTCGATGACCTCGCGGCGCCCCCACCACCGCCGCGCGATCGGCCGCGGGTGCACCTGGCGGTCGAGCGGCTGCAAGCCTGGAGCGCCACGGGGGCTGTCGCGCGGGCAGCGGTGCACAACACCGGACGAGCGCGGTTCCGTGTGGAAGGCGAAGCGCCCGCGGTGGTGTTGGCCACGCCCATCTGGCGCATCGTGCCGCTGGCTGATGTAGGTGAGGCCCCGCCGCCGGTGGTGACCGGCACCACGCAGACCTACAGCGAAAACCTGGCTGTGTTGGCCCAGCTCAACCGCGCCGCGCCGCGTTGGCAAATCGTGCCGGCACACGAGCTGATGTCATGAACAGCACCTCGTCATTTCTGCCGGAGTTCCCCCATGCCGCCTGACACCGCCAACCTGGCCTTCCTGCCCTGGGTGCGGCAAGGTGCGGCGAGCGTGATCACCACGGTCGATGCCTTCACCGCCGCGCAGCCTGCCGTGGCCGACCTGGCGGCCGGCATCGCCATCAACGGCGGCCAACCGCTCTCGGTGCCTGTGCGTTTGCGCGGGCCGGCCGACGTGGTTGGCGTCAATGTGCAGCAGGTCGTGCGCATGGACCCGCGCCCCGGCAGCAGCGACTTCGAGCCCAACTACTTTCCGTGCATCGAGTTCGATCGCCCCGATTTCCCCTGGCTCTTCACTCCCCTGAAAGCCGACAACAGCGCGCGACTGCGGCCGTGGTTGGTATTGGTGGTGGTGCGCGTGCAAGACGGCGTGACGATTTCCAACACACCCGATGCACCGCTGCCCACCTTGCGCATCACCGCACCGGCAAAAGCAGCCGACGAGCTGCCCGATCTCGCTGAAAGCTACGCCTGGGCGCACGCACAAGCCGCCTCGGGCAATGCGGGTGCGGCAGCCGTCAGCACAGCACTCGCAGGCCCTGCGCAGCTCTCACTGTCGCGCCTGCTGTGCCCGCGCCTGCTGGCGCCCAACACCGACTACATCGCCTGCGTGGTGCCCGCCTTCGAGCTTGGCCGGCGCGCTGGCCTCGGCTTGCCGGTGACCGATGCCGACCTGATGGCCACCAACGCGCTGGCACCCGCCTGGTCGCTCACCCCGTCCCTGCAGGAAGTGCAGCTGCCGGTCTATCTGCGCTGGGGCTTTCGCACCGGCGTCAGCGGCGACTTCGAATCGCTCGCGCGGCGGCTGGTGCCGCAGCCCGCGCCCGAAGGCCTGGGGCGGCGACCCATCCGCATCGACACCCCCGGCTTTGCATTGCCCGATACCTTCCCGGCCGGCGCCACGCTGGCGCTGGAAGGCGCGCTGCAAACCATCAAGTCGCCTGACGAACCCGCGCCTTGGCCCGCAGACACGCAGGCCGACCTGCAAGCCGCGCTCGCCGACATCATCGACACCCCCGGCCGTGCACTGGCCTTGACCCCAGGAGCCGACCCCATCCTTGCACCACCGGTCTACGGCCGCTGGTTTGCGGGGCGCGCCACCGTCACGCCGGGTGCCGCACCGTGGCTCGACGAGCTGAACCTAGACCCGCGCTGGCGCACCGTCACCGCCTTCGGCACACGCGTCGTGCAAGTGCACCAAGAGGCGCTGATGGCCTCGGCCTGGGAGCAGGCGGCCGAGCTGCAACGAGCCAACCAACGCATGCGGCAACTGCAGCTGAGCATGGTGGTGGGTGTGCGGCTGCACGAGCGCCACTTCGCCACACTGGCCGGTGACGCGATGCTTCGCTTGGCGGCGCCCGCGTTCGGCCGCATACGCTCGGTGCTAGGCAACGAGACCGCGCCACGCACGGTCGTGGCGCGCCTGGCCCACAGCGCACTGCCCTTGCGCGCCACCGGCGTGGCAATGCGTACCGTGGGCCGCACGCGCGGGCCGTTGACCCGCCGGGCCGCCACACAAGGTGTGGTGCGTGCGCCCACCGCCAGCTGGATCGGCACGCTGAGCCTCGGGGTGGGCAGCTTCCTCAACACACCCGTGCTTGACCTGGCCACAGTCGATGGCCTGCGGCAAGCCAGCACCAACCCCAGCGCGCTGCGCTCGTACAGCCAGGCGAATGCAGAAGCCGTAACGGCCATGGGCGGCCAGCCTTTCTTCCAGGTGGTGGCCGAGGGCCTGCCGGTACCGGTGCTGCACCCGCCCGCCTTGCCTACAGCGTCTGACGACCCCGCGGCAGCTGCCTTCCGCGCCGCAGCGGTCGCGCACCTCACGCGCCTGCGGCCCGAGCGGCCGCGCATCATGATTTTTCCGCTGCCACCCCTGGCGATGGACCAGCTGCGCAACATCGTGCGCGCACAAACACAACCACGCGCCACACTCGTTGCGCTGGCAAGCGCTCTGGTGGAAACCGGTGCCAACGCCGTGGCGCCGGTGGGCACTCCCGCCAGCGCGGCGGTGGGCATAGACACCGTGATGGCTGCACCGCACTTCCCGCAGCCCATGTATGCACCGCTGCGCGACCTGTCGCAACAACTGCTGCTGCCCGGTGTCGACGGCCTGCCGCAAGACGGCGTGTTTGGCCTCAAGACCAACCGCCGCTTCATCGAGGCTTTCATGGTTGGCTTGAATTCGGAGATGGGCGCCGAGCTGCTGTGGCGCGGCTTCCCGACCGACCAGCGCGGCACCTGCTTCGCCCAGTTTTGGGACACCGCCGGTGCCGAGGCACCGCGAGTTGACATCACCCCGTTACACGAGTGGCAAGACCGCGCGCTCGGCGCGGTGCAGCCCAACGTGCCACGCGAGCAGTTTGTGATGCTGATGCGCAGCGCGCTGCTGCGTCGCTACCCCAACGCCATGATCACCTCCACCCGCGCCGTGATGACGAACGGCGTGCGCTCGCCCAGCACCCACGCGGCCGACGAAAAGACACCCGCCTTTCGTGGCACGCTGGACCCCGACATCGCGTTCTTCGGCTTCGATTTCGACGAAGACGAAGCCACCGGCGCCGACGGTTCGGCCGGCCGCTACATCGTCATTCAAGAGCACCCGACCGAGCCGCGCTTCGGGCTCGACGTGGGCACCGACACCGGCAGCGCAACCCACCTCCGCCTGGGCAGCGGCCCGCCCACCGGACTGGTGCCCAGCCCCGGCCAGCTGTGGGGCCGCAACGGCGCCCACATGGCCGGCATCGTGCGGCAGCTGCCGGTGCGCATCTGCCTGCATGCCTCACGCTTCATCGCCACACCATGACCACGCCCCTCTTCTTCAGGTCGCGTCTGACGCTGCCGGCCAGTTCGCTGGTGCGCGACCCCGGCGCGCCGCCCGCTGCAACTGCACCAACGCCACCTTCGCAACTCGCCGAGCAGCTGTGCGCCAGCGACCAACCGCTGGCGTTGATGCCCGTGCGTTTGGAAACGCGCTTCTTCGCGCAGCCCGACGGCAGCAGCGAGCTGCGCGTGCGTGTCTATCCCGACAAGCTGCAGATCGACACCCACGAAACCGAGCTCACGCCCGACGAACGCGATTGGGGCCAGCACTACTGGACGCAAGACTGGCTGGCGGGTGCTGATGAGCCACCACGCACAACCGCCTGGAGCCAGCTCGCGACGCGCTTCGGCGCGCAACGCGCCGCATGGATCGCGCGTTTGCTGCTGCCGACCAACGCAGCGCAGCGGCCCGCCGTGCCGCCGCAATTTCCAACCGTCGCCGTGGTCAACGATGGGCAGAACGCCGCCTGGCGCCGCGCCCCACTGGCTCGCCTGCTGCCTGACCGTTGGATTGCTGTGCTGCAGTCGGGCGGCGAGCCGGTGCTCGCAGCGAGCGGCAACACCATCGCGCCGCGCCTGGCCGTTGGTCCCGACCCCACCGCCCCGGAGCAAGCCGCCGACAACACCAGCCCAGCCGTCGACGAAGGCATGCGCTGGATGGTCGACTTTGCCGTCGCCGAATCCGTGGGCATGGCCTTGCGCCTTCGCGTGCCCGCTGCGTTGCTGCAAGCGGGGCTCGACAGCCTGCTGGTGTTCGGCGCCGCCGCGGCAACCGCGCCGGCCCAAGCCGCTGCCGACATGGCTGCGCTGCTCGACGCGCATCACTACACCGACGGGCTGGCCTTCTTGCCGCTGGGCACACCCACCAACAACACCGCCGAGCGCCGCTCTGGCCAGGGCGCCGATGACCTCGGCAACCGCTTGAGTTTTGCAGCGGAGATTGCTGCCAACCCCGCGCAGCTTGATGCGGCCGCCAACGCGTCGCGCCTGGCTGCCGCACTCGGCCTGCCAGCAGGCACCGTGGCCGCAGGCCTGGGCCGTGTGCCCTCGGCGGCCGGCACGCACGAGAAAGACCAGCGCAGCATGAACAGCGCGCTGTGGCAAAGCGGCTGGGGCAACTACCTCGTCAACATGATCGGCTTTGAAGGCACCGGCCTCACACCCGACGACGTGGCCTGGGCGCGTGAGCATTTCGTGGGCCACGTGCGCGCCTTCGGCGCGTTGGCCGCCTTGCGTTGCGGGCGCCAGCCCTATGGCGTGCTGCCCGTGACTTCGCTCGACCTCTGGCAACCACCTGCTGCCGATGCAGCTGCGTTCACACGAGACAGCAAGCTGCGCTCGCTGCTGGTCGCACTGCGCGACGGCTTGTGGCGCCCGCACCTTGCGCAAGCACCGCGTGTCGGCCTGCGCCAAAGCCCGCCCGACCCCGACGCCGATCTGGCCGACGTGATGCGCTCTGATGCGTTATCAGTCGGTGCGAAAGCGCGTGCTGTGCTGGGCCGCCACTACCTGCAGCACTTGCGTGCCTTCCTCGGTGAAGACTTGCGCGCCAGCGGCTTTGTGGCCGCGCAGGACACGATCGCCACGCAGGCGCTGGCCAAAGCCGGCATCACCTGGCGCCCGCGTCTGGCACAGGCCGCGTATGCCAACTTCGACTGGCCGGTGAAGGTGCCGGCTGTGCAGGCTGGCGAGGTCTCGCCGCAGCAGCCGCTGGCGCCCAACTACATCGCCACCCTGCTCGCGCAGCCGAGCATCGACGCACTCGTGCAGGCCCGCCCTGGTTCCGATCCCACTGCGCCGGTGGTGGCCACCAGCCTGCTCGAAGTGCTGTTGCGCCACGCGCTGCTGCGCGAGGTGGCCAGTGCCGCAGCGCAGATCGCCGCCAGCGCACCGGGCGCCAACCTTGCGAGCCTGCTGCGCGATGCCGAGCTCGTTGACCTGGTCGGCGGCTCAACACCCACGCCGCATTGGCGGCGGCAGCTCGACAGCGTGGTGGCGCCCATCACCGGCAGCGCCACCATTCGCGCTTTTCTCGAAAGCCAGACGCAGTTCAACCTGCCCGCCTTGGCCGCACTCGGCGACGCGCGCCGCAGCCTTGCGCACCTGCAGGCGCTCGACAGCGAACGCTTGCAGACGCTGATGCACGGCACGCTCGACCTCTCGGCCCACCGGCTCGATGCGTGGATCACCGCCTTCGCCAGCAAGCGCCTCGCGGCCATGCGCGCGGCGTCGCCTGTCGGCCTGCGCACCGGCGCCTATGGCTGGGTCGAGAACCTGCGGCCTGCGGCGGCGGGCAGCGCTGTGCCCACGCCGGCTGGCGAGACCGGCACTGTCATCGCCGCCCCCGGCGACACCGGCTTCGTCCACGCGCCCTCGGCCACGCACGCAGCTGCCGCCGCACTGCTGCGCAATGCGCACCTGGGCGCTGGCAACACCGCGCAGGCGAAGGGGCCGTTCGCCATCGACGTTTCTTCGCGCCGTGCCCGCGAGGCAGCACGGCTGCTAGCCGGTGTGCGCCAAGGCCAGCCGCTGGGCGCGCTGCTGGGCTACCGCATCGAGCGCACGCTGCACGAGCTGCACCTCGACAGCTTTATCACCACGCTGCGCCGCATTGCCCCGCTGGTGGCCGGCAAGCTGGAGCAGACCAACTTGCCCGCCGAAGCCATTGCTGCGAACAACGTGGTCGATGGCTTGGTGCTGCAACAAATGTGGGCGGCCAACACCTCACAGATCACCAACCCATTGCGAGACGACGGCGCGCTGGGGGTTGACGTGCAAGCCATCGGCAAGGAGCTGGACGCACTCAGCGACACCGTCGACGGCCTGGCCGATGCGCTCACCGCCGAGACGGCCTACCAGATGGCGCGCGGCAACACCTTGCGCACCGCCGCCACGCTGGCCGCCGTGGCCACCGGTGACGCCCCCGCGCCCGAGCTGGAAGTGATACGCACACCACGCAGCGGGCTGGCCGCCACGCACCGGCTGCTGGTGCTCTTTGCCGCAGAGCCCTTGGCACCCGAAGGCTGGGGCAGCGCAGCGAACTCGCCGCGCGCTGCCGCCGAGCCGGTGCTGAACGCCTGGGCCGCGGGCCTGCTCGGCGACCCACGCCGCACACGCTGCACCGTCGAGCGCCTGGGCGACGACGGCCAGGTGGTCGAGCAGCGCCGCTTCGCATTGGCCGAGCTGGGGCTGGCGCCGCTGGACGCCATCTATGGCGTGGAAGACAGTGCGGGCACCGCACCGCAGGCCGGCACCGCAGCCACCGAGTTGGAGCAGGCCGTGCTGGCACATGCGCGCGCCGTGGGTGCGTTCGACACCGACGACGCGTTGCGTTTGGCCTTGCCCCGGCCAGCGGATTTGGCTGCCGGTGAGACGACCTTTGGCGACCTGCTTGAACAAGCTCGCGCCGCACGCGCGATGCTGTCGCACGCACGCGGCGCCTATGCAGAAGACCTGAACCCGCCCGAGCGCAGCACGTCCGATGGGGTTGATCTGGATGAGCTCGCCACGCGCGCCAGCGCCGCTGAGGCCGCACTCGCTTCCGCGCAGGCTGCACTTGCCGCGCAGCTGCAGCTCGGCAACGGTGCCGATGCCAGCGTGCTGCGCTCGGCGCTGCGAGCCCTGGGCCGCTTCGGCGTGCCGGCCACCGCGCCCGTGCGTGCCAGCGGCCACGACGGCGCCACCCTCGCTGCCCTGCTGGCGCAAGCCGGTGGCGTGGCGAAGGCCGCCCAGGCTCGGCTGGCGGCCAGCGCCGCGCTGCGTGTGCCGCCCACCGCCACCGACCCGCGTGCGCGCCGCCGCCAGCTCGACGAGCGCCTGCGCGCCGTCTTCGGCGCAGGCTTCGTGGTGCTGCCACGTTTTGCTTGCACGCCGGCCGCTGCGGCCGAGCTGCAATCGGCACTCGCGGCAACCATTGCCACACAAGCCGGTGACCGTTTTGCCGCTCACACCTGGCTGCTGCGCGCAGCGCGCGTGCGCGACGGCTCCGCCCGCTTCGCGAGCTGCCTGCGTGGCGCCGAGGTGCTGGGCAGCGGCGCGCAACTGGCGTTGAAGGTGGCGCAACTGCCCTTCGTCGAAGGCGAACGCTGGATAGGCCTGCCACCTGCCACTGGTCACACCATCGCCACGGGCAAGCTCTCGCTCGTGTTGCAAGCCGATGCACATCTCGACCCATCACAGCTGCTGGCCGGGCTCTGGATCGACGAATGGACCGAGGTGGTGCCCTCGACAACCGAAACCACAGCCATCGCCTTCCAGCTCGACCCGCCCGACGCCTGCGCACCGCAATGCGTCTTGCTGGCCGTGCCACCGCAGCCCGACCTGCCGTGGACCGTGGGCAGCCTGTACCGCGTGCTGCTAGAAACACTCGACCTCGCCAAGCTGCGCGCGCTCGACGCCGAATCGCTCACCGATGCGGCCCAGTACCTGCCGGGGCTCTACCTGGCGTTCAACGCGAACGACGACGCGGTGTCGACCGACTTCGCCCCACTCACTCGCTGAACGCAGCCCACCATGAGTTCACCGTTCCCGCCTCGTCCGCTGTCACCTTCTCTGTCGCCGCCTTCGACCCCGGCAACCGACCTCGCGCGCCGCCGACCCGGTGACCCGCCCGAGCCACCGGAACCTCCGGCGCCGCCACCTCCACGCCCGCCGCACCCTCGGCCACCACCCCCTCCACCGCCACCGGCGCCCCTGCCGCCCGCGGGCACGCCATCGATCACCTCATGGCACCGCCTGGAAACGCACTGCCGCGATGCGCAGATGGCCAACACCACCAGTGCGCGTGTGTACGACCCGCTGTGGTTGCTGACCCGCCAATGGCAGACCGGCGAGTACCAGGCCGAAGACACCGGCACACCCGTGGCAGCGCGCGTGCAGGCCACGAGTGCGTCGCTCACACGCGCTCACCTGGGGGCGCTGCCGGCCGACTCAAACTTCGTGGCATCGCGCTACGACCCCGCCGCGCTGCCGCTGGAAGCGCTGGTCGAGCGCCGGCCCATGCGCGCCGCTGATGCCAACGACGCGCGCCTGCTCGGCGTGGCCGTCGAAGCTGGCCTGCACTTCCTGCGCATGGTGGCGGCGCAAGAGATCATCGGCAACTACCGCGCTGGCTTCATCGTCAGGTTCGCACTGCAAGCGGTGCCCACCGAAGCGGGTGGCCAAGTCGACGACGCCACCGCGCGCTTCGCCCGCAGCATGCTCGGCCGGGCACCTGATGCGCGGCGCATTGCAGACGACATTCGCGCCGGGCGCGTGGCGCAGTGGCTGGTTGATCCCGTGCTCAACATCTTGCCGGGCGACCGCTCCGAAGTGCAGCAGGCCGCCGACGCCTGGCTCGCCTGGTACGACAGCCTCTTCAGCGAGCCGGCCACCGCGGCCGACGACGCCTGGGACCCCGCCCGCCTCGAATACGGCCTCTCCGTCTCGGCGCGACTCTCCGCCACACCGAGCGACGAGTTCAGCTTCACCGCCGGCGAATACGACGAAGGCCACCTCGACTGGAGCGCCTTCGACTTCGACGGCGAAGTAAACCTCGGCACCCACGGTGACCAGGCGTTCACGACGCTGGTGGAAACCACGGTGCCGTCGCCAGTCACTTTTCGCGGCGGGCCAGCACCGCGCTTCTGGGAGATGGAAGACGCACAGCTCGCCTACGGGCTGGTGGCCGTCGGCCCGGCCGATCTCGCGCAGATGATGATGATCGAGTACGCCAGCGGCTACGGCAACGACTGGTTCGTGGTGCCGCTCACACTGCCGGTGGGCTCGGTCACCCGCGTCGATTCACTGGTCGTCACCGATTCATTCGGCGTGAAGCTGTTGTTGCGCCCCATGGGCGACCCGGCGCTGCCAGCGCCCAACTGGTCGATGTGGCAGCACGCGTTCATCCGCCGCCCGGGGGCCGACCTCATCGCGCGGCCAGCCACCAACCTCTTCTTCCTGCCGCCTGCGGCCGGGCGCGTGCTCGACGGCCCTGCGCTCGAAGACGTGCTCTTCATGCGCGACGAAATGGCCAACCTGGCCTGGGCCATAGAGCGCCGCATCGAGAGCCCGATCGAGCAATCGACACGCCGCGAAGCACTGCTCGCCGCTGCGGCCAACCCGCCGCCGAACGACATTGCGAGCGGCGAGCCGTCGAGCACGGGCACGGGCACGAATGACCCGCTGCGCTATCGCCTGGCCAGCGAGGTGCCGGCGCACTGGGTGCCGCTGCTGCCGGTGCAGACGCATGTCGATGGAAAACTCGTTTCGCGCCTGCGCCGCGGCGCCGTGCTCCAGCCCGATGGCTCGGCCGTGCTGCACCCCGCCCTCGGCCACATCTTGAACGCCTCCAACCCGTTCGAGGTGTATGACGAAGAGATCCCCCGCGAAGGCCTGCGCCTCACCTTGGCCCGCCGCCTGGTGCGCTGGACCGACGGCAGCACCTGTGTCTGGACGGCCTACCGACGCCAGGTCGGGCGCGGCGAAGGCTCGAGCGGGCTGAGGTTTGACCAGGTGGAGTGAGCGTTTCCCTGCGTCTAGAGTCGCTCCTTCCCGCCTGGATGCCCACGCCTGAACTACTCGCCCGCCAGCAGATGGATGCGACGCAGCACCTTGTTTGTCATTTCAAAAATGGCGAATCGGCACCCTGTGGGTTCTTCCAATTGTTAACGTCTGGCTCACGATCGCAGGCTTGTTGACGGCGACCGATTGCAGTACATTCTTTATTCGCGATTTGCGAATAAAGAATATGAACCTCAAGCCGCAAGACTTTCTCGTCGCCTTGAAGTTGCTCGCTTTGGGTGAGCAGCACTGGACCTATGCACGCCTCGCGCACGAGCTGGGTTTGAGTGCCTCCGAAGCCCATGCCGCGGTCAAACGCGGGCTGACCGCGGGTCTGCTGGCCAATCCCGGCATCGCGCGGGCCTATTCAGCCGCCGCCCAGTCACCTGCCGCCAAACCCATGGTGGCCCGCGAAGCACGCTCCCGAGGCGCCTACGCAGCCGCCGCCAACCCGGTGGCCGCCGAGCCCCGCAGCCACCTCGACAGCGCGGCTGTGGTCAACCGGCACAACCTCGCCGAGTTCGCCCTGCATGGCGCCAAATACGCTTTCGCCCCCGAGCGGCTACCAGCGGGGCCAGGCGTGCCCACGAGCCATTCGGCCCCGGCCTTTGTGGGCGTGTTTGCGCCAGGGCACGAGCCGCTTGTATGGCCCGATGCGCACGGCACAGTGCGCGGCGAAGGCTTGTTGCCTCTGCACCCGTGCGTGCCCGACGCAGCCTTGCGTGATGCCGCGCTCTACGAGCTGCTGGCCTTGTTTGACGCTTTGCGTGCCGGCCGCGCGCGCGAGCGCGGCATGGCCGGCACGCGGCTGCAAAAGCTGATTGACCCGGCACCGCCAGGGGCGGCCGCCAAGGCGGCGAGCAAGCGCCGTGCTTGACCCGAACCTGGAGCTGCTGCGTGCGATGGCAGTGGCCCTCGGGCCACTGCGCGAGCGCCTGGTGTTTGTGGGTGGGTGCGCCACCGGCCTGCTGCTCACCAACCCGGCAGCGGCTGATGTGCGCCCCACCGAAGACGTTGACGCAATCATCGAAGTGGCCACGATCGCGGGCTACAACGCCATGCGACCACTGCTGGCCGCGCGCGGCTTCAAGCAGACGATTGCCAACAACACGCCACCTTTTCGCTGGTTCTGGAATCGCATGCAGCTCGACCTGGTGCCCGTTGATGAACGCGTGCTGGGCTTTGCCAACCGCTGGTACCGGCCTGGCTTCGCGACCGCAGTCGCCACACAAATCGCACCAGGCCTCTCGCTGCGCCATCTGAATGCGCCGCACTTTCTGGCCACCAAGTTCGAAGCCTTCAATGACCGCGGCGGGCGCGACGTGTACCTGAGCCACGATCTCGAAGACATCATCACGGTGATCGACGGTCGAGCCGAGCTGGCCGACGAGTTGGCACGGGCAGAACCATCGGTACGCCAACACGTGGTGCAGCAGACCAAAGCCTTGTTGGCTCACCCGGAGATGGCCAATGCGCTGCCCGGTATCGTGGCCCAACCCATCCGCGCGGGCATCGTGCTTGATTGCCTTCAACGCATTGCTTCACTGAGCCTTCCATGAACGCATCCACCCTCGTTCAGAAGCTCTGGAACTACTGCAACATCCTGCGCGATGACGGTTTGTCGTATGGCGACTACCCAGAGCAGCTCGCCATTTTTCTGCCCCTCAAGATGGCCAATGAGAAAACGCGTGCACCGTTCTTCAGAAAGATCGAAGAAGAGCTCGGCGCCGACCTGCAAATCTCCACCGAAATCTGATTGCCATGAAAGCCCAACCCAACCACAAACCCCAGGTCATCATCATCGGCGGCGGCTTCGGTGGCCTCGAAGCCGTGCGCGCGCTGGCGAAGGCGCCGGTGAACATCACCCTCATAGACCGCACCAACCACCACCTGTTCCAGCCCCTGCTCTACCAGGTGGCAACAGCAGGCCTGAGCGCGCCGGCCATCTCGGCGCCCATACGCCACATCTTGCGCAAACAGATCGCACGCGGCAACCTGACGGTGCTGCAAGGCGAGGTGAGCGCCATCGACGCCGCCACCCGCTTGATCGTGCTCGATGACGGAGAGCGCCTGGGCTACGACCACCTTATCGTGGCCGCGGGCGCAAGCCACAGCTACTTCGGCCATGACAGCTGGGCGCCACACGCGCCGGGCCTGAAGACGCTGGCCGATGCCTTCGACATTCGCGCCCGGGTGATAGGCGCCTTCGAGCGCGCCGAGCGCTGCAGCGACCCCCTCGAGCGCGCCGTGTGGATGAGCTTCGTGGTGGTCGGTGCCGGCCCCACCGGCGTGGAGATGGCGGGCACGCTGAGCGAGATCGCACAGCAGACGCTGTCGCGCGAATTCAAGCGCATCGACTCAAAGCTCGCACGCGTGGTGCTGCTCGAAGCCTCTGACAAAGTGCTGGGCAGCTTCGTGCCCGTGCTGCAGAAGCGTGCGCGCGAGCAGCTCAAGCGCTTGCATGTCGACGTGCGCACCGGTTGCCTGGTGACCGGCATCAACGCGAGCGGCGTGAGCTACACATCGCATGAAGGCGATGTGGAGCTCGCACACCACCTGCCCAGCCGCACCGTGGTCTGGGCCGCTGGCGTGGCGGGCTCAGCACTTGGCCGCTCACTTGAGGCCACCGCAGGCGCTGCGCTCGACCGCGCCGGCCGGGTGGTCGTGCAGCCCGACCTGAGCCTCACCGGCCACCCCGAGATCACGGTCATCGGCGACCTGGCCGCGGCCAAGAGCCATGGCCCCGGCACGCCCGCCTCGGTGCCCGGCGTGAGCCCTGCGGCCAAGCAGATGGGCCGCCTGGCGGCCACCAACCTGCTGCGCCGCCTGAAGCAAGAGACGCCGCTTGCCTTCCGCTACCGCGACTACGGCAGCCTGGCCACCATCGGGCGGCGCGCGGCGGTGGTCGACCTCACAGTGCCGGTGATCGGCAGCCTGCGCTTCTCAGGCTTTTTCGCCTGGCTGTTCTGGCTCTTCGCGCACATCTACTTCCTGATCGGCTTTCGCAACCGCTTGTTCGTGCTGATCGACTGGGCCTGGGCCTACTTCACCTTTGAGCGGCATGCGCGGGTGGTAGCCGAGCCCGCCGCGCACGGCGAGCCCGACACCCTGCCCCCGACGCTGGTGGACGCGGTCGACACTCAACCCCTGGCCTGAGACCGGGCCTGAAGCAGGCGCCCAAGTTCCAAGGGCGAAGCCCAGTGGTGCCTTTGCGCTATGACCTGCCCAGCCTCCTAGAATCCAGCGACCCCCACATCGCCCGCGCGTGGCCCCCATACGGAGCAGCAGCGCGGCACACCCGGACCGCACCATGGACACCCGCACCTCCCCCATCCGCCTGCGACTCGAGCGCGTGCGCGACGCACTGAAACAATGCGGCCTGGCCGCCGTGCTCGTACCCTCCAGCGACCCGCACCTGTCTGAATACCTGCCCGAGCGCTGGCAAGGCAGGCAGTGGCTTTCCGGCTTCACCGGCTCCATGGCCACGCTGGCCATCACGCTCGACGAGGCCGCGCTGTTTGCCGACAGCCGCTACTGGGTGCAGGCGGAAGCCGAGATCGCGGGCACGGGCATCACGCTCGTGAAGATTCCCACCGGCACCGCCAGCCACCACCTCGACTGGCTGGCCACGCATGTCAGCGCAGGCCAGACCGTGGGCGTCGACGGCAGCGTGCTCGGCCTGGCCGCAGCGCAGGCGCTGCAGGCCACCCTCACCAAAGCGGGTGTGAAGCTGAGCACCGCCTTCGATGTGCTGGCCGCCGTGTGGCCCGAGCGGCCGGGCCTGCCCGACGCGCCGGTCTATGAACACCTGGCGCCACATGCGCCCCTGTCACGCGCCGCCAAGCTGGGGCAAGTGCGCGAGGCCATGGCAAGCCACGGCGCCGGCCAGCACTTTGTCTCGACAGTCGACGACATCGCCTGGCTCTTCAACCTGCGCGGCTCCGACGTCAGCTACAACCCCGTCTTCCTGGCGCACGCGCTGATCGACCTGCACGGTGCCACGCTGTTCGTGGCCGATGGCAAGGTGCCACCGGCGCTGCAAAAGGCGCTCATCGCCGACGGCGTGAAGCTCGCGCCCTACGCGCAAGCGGGCGTGGCCCTGAAGGCTCTGAACGCAGCAGACACGCTGCTGATCGATCCGCGCCGCGTCACGCTCGGCCTGAAGCAGAACGTGGGGGCTGGCGTGCGCGTGATCGAAGCCATCAACCCCAGCACCTTGTTCAAGAGCCGCAAGAGCAAGAGCGAAGCTGCCCAGGTGCGCGAGGCCATGGCACAAGACGGCGCGGCCATGTGCGAGTTCTATGCGTGGTTCGAGCAAGCGTTGGGCAAGGAGCGCATCACCGAGCTCACCGTCGACGAGAAGCTGAGCGCCGCGCGCGCCAAACGCCCTGGCTTCGTGGGCCTGAGCTTCAACACCATTGCCGGCTACAACGCCAACGGCGCCATGCCGCACTACCGCGCCACGGCCGAGTCGCATGCCGTGATCGAGGGCGACGGCATGTTGCTCATCGACAGCGGCGGCCAGTACCTGGGCGGCACCACCGACATCACCCGCGTCTGGCCCATAGGCACCATCACGTCGGCTCATCAGCGCGACTACACCCTGGTGCTCAAGGGCACGATCGCCCTCAGCCGCACGCGCTTCCCGCGCGGCACGCTGTCACCCATGATCGACGCCATCGCCCGTGCCCCGCTGTGGGAGCAGGGGCTCGACTACGGCCACGGCACCGGCCACGGCGTGGGCTACTTCCTGAATGTGCACGAAGGCCCGCAGAGCATCTCGAAGACGCTGCCCGAGCCGCACATGGCCATGGAGCCCGGCATGATCACCAGCATCGAGCCCGGCCTGTACCGCCAAGGCCAATGGGGCGTGCGCATCGAGAACCTGGTACTCAACGTGCCTTGCGACACACCCGAGGGCGGCGCCTTCGGCGAGTTCCTTGAATTCGAGACGCTCACGCTGTGCCCCATCGACACCCGCTGCATCGACCAGCGCTTGCTGCGCGCCGACGAGATCGACTGGCTCAACCGCTACCACGCCGTGGTGCGCGAGCGCGTGGCGCCGCTGGTGGCCGGCGACGCACTCGCCTGGCTCAACAAGCGCACCCAGCCGCTCTGACCGTCCAGCCCCACCGCGGCTCATGCCGCGCTTCAGGCAGTTCATCGCAATCCGGTAGGCAAGGCGGGGGCCGCTGCCTAGAGTTCACTCCAACGCAACACACAAAGCACTTGGAGCCCATCATGTTTGAACGCATCGCCGCCCCCGCCCTGACCTTCGTCGTGCTGATCGCCGGCCACGTGGCGCTTGCAAGCGCACTGCTCGGCACACCGGCCGCCAAGCCGGCTGCTGAAGTCGCAAAAGCCCCCGCCCCTGTCATCCAGCTTGAAGCAGTGATCATCACCGGCAAGCGCAGCTCCTGAAACATCCGGGCCAGGCGGGCCGACCCGGCGACCCCGGCGTCGGCCCGCTGAATCCGGATCTCCTGTTGGCGACACGGCACCTGCCCTGTCGCCTTTTTTCTGTTGAGTACGGCTCGTCGTCGAGAGCGCTTGAGCCGTGCGCAGAGACTGAGTTCACGTTTTCACAGGACTGACAAGGCTGGCAGATGGCAGGCCACGTGCCGGCCATCGGCTCGCAAGCTCAGTTCGGGGGGAGTCGTGCGGCAGATGTCCATTGCATGGGGGCAGCGTGGGTGAAAGCCGCAACCCGCGGGCGGGTTCAGCGGGCTGGGCAGCTCGCCACGCAGCCGGGTCGGCGGGCGCAGCTTCTCTGCCTCTCGGTTCGTGGTTGGAATGGTCTCGATCAACAGCTGCGTATAGGGGTGCACCGGCCGGCGGTATAGATCGTCTTTGGCCGCCAGCTCGACAATGCGCCCGAGGTACATCACCGCGATGCGATCGCTCAAGTGCCGCACCACCGCCAGGTCATGCGACACGAACAGGTAGGCCAGGCCCAAGCGGCCGCGCAGATCCTCAAACAAGTTGACGATTTGCGCCTGGATCGACACGTCGAGTGACGACACCGGCTCGTCGCAGATCAGCAGCCTGGGATTGGCGGCGAGCGCTCGCGCGATGCCCACACGCTGGCGCTGGCCACCGCTGAATTCATGCGGGTAGCGCCCGAGCATGCCGGGGTTCAGGCCGACCAGTTCGAACAGCTCGGCCGCCCGGGCCGCGACCTCGCGCTCGGGCACCAGGCCGTGCACGATGATCGGCTCGGCCACTGCCTGCCCTGCGGTAAGGCGCGGGTTGAGCGAGCTGAAAGGGTCTTGAAAGACCATCTGAATGTGACGTCGATAGGGTCGCAACGCGGCCTCGCCGAGCTGGCAGAGATCGACGCCGTCGAACACCACACCGCCACTGGCGGGGCGCACCAGCTGCAGAATCGCGCGCGCCAGGGTCGACTTGCCGCAGCCGCTTTCGCCGACCAGGCCCACAGACTCACCTTTGCCAATGCCGAGGTCAACCCCATTGACCGCGACCAGCGGCGCCGGTGCGGGTTTGAAGAGGCCCGAGGCCTTGCGTTTAAAGCTGACCCGCAGGTCTTTGACTTGCAGCAACGCGGTGCTCCTAGGGCGTGTCGGTGCCGACATCGGCCGCCAACCAGCAAGCCACCTTGTGCGCCAGGCGTGGCTCGAAATCGGGCGGCGATTCGGTTCTGCATCGCGCCATGGCACGCGGGCAGCGTGGGTGGAAGCTGCAACCCGTGGGGCGCTGCAGGGGGTCGAAGGGTTGGCCGGCGATCGGCTGCAGCGGTTCACCGTTCGTCTGGGCCAGCGTCGGAACCGAATTCAGCAGGCCAACGGTGTACGGGTGGCTGGGGCTGGCGAACAAGTCGTCGGCGTTGGCCGATTCGACGATGCGCCCGCCGTACATCACGTACACCCGGTCGGCGTACCGCGCCACCACCGCCAGGTTGTGGGTGATCAGCAGCAACCCGGTGGCGTCGGCCTGCACGGCGCTGCGCAGCAGCTCGATGATCTGCGCCTGCACCGTCACATCGAGTGCCGTGGTGGGCTCGTCGGCCACGATCAACCGAGGTGAGCACGCCATCGCGATCGCGATCATCACGCGCTGGCGCATGCCGCCGCTGAAGTGGTGCGGGTAGTCGCGCAGGCGCGCACGCGGGTCGGGTATGTTCACGCGCTCCAGCAGCTGGGCGGCGCGCTCCAAGGCCTGGCGCTTGTTGGCCAGCCCATGCTGCAGCAAGGGCTCAGCCACCTGGTCGCCTATGCGCTGCACCGGGTTCAAGCTCGACATCGGCTCCTGGAACACCATCGAAATGCGATTGCCCCGCACCGAGCGCATCGCGTCGTCGCTCAGGCCGAGCAGGTCTTGGCCCTCGAACAGCACCTGGCCGCCACTGACGTGGCCGGGCTCACCGATCAAGCGCAGGATCGAGTAAGCCGCAGTGCTCTTGCCGCAGCCGCTTTCGCCCACCAGCGCCACCACTTCGTGCGGCCGCACGTCGAATGAAATGCCGTCGACAGCGTGCACCACGCCACCGCGACCAGGGAAGTCGACCCGCAGGTCACGCACCTGCAGCAAGGGGGAGACGTCGTTCATCGGCCGACCCGCGGGTCGAGCAGGTCACGCAGACCGTCACCGAGGTAGTTGAAGGCCAGCACCGCCAGCGTCACCATCGTGCCGGCGGCAAAGGCGATCTGCGGCGCCTGCTCGAGCAGGCGAAACCCGGTGTACAGCTCTTGCCCCCAGCTGGCCGCGGGGGGCTGCACGCCCACACCCAGGAAGGACGCTGCGGCTTCGACCAAGATCGCCGTTCCCGCGGTCAGCGCGCTGGCGATGATCAGCGGCGCCAGCACGTTGGGGAGCACATGCACCCGTAGCAAGCGCGCGCGGCTCATGCCGATGGCCCGCGCCGCCTCGATGTACTGCAGCTCGCGCACCACCATCACCTGGCCACGCGTGATGCGCGCAAAGCCGGTCCAACCGAACACCGCCAGCGAAATGATCACGTTGTGGATGCCGGGCCCGACGATCGCCGACAACACCAGCGTGAAGACCAGGGCCGGAAAGCAGATGAAGGCATCAGCGGTGCGCATCAGCACCGCATCGACGCGGCCGCCGGCCATGCCCGAGACCAGCCCGATGAAGATGCCGATCGTCGCGGCCAACAGCGTGGCCACGGCAGCCACCACCAGCGGCACCCGCCCGCCCCAGAGGATTCGGGTGAACATGTCGCGGCCAAGGTTGTCGGTGCCCAGCCAGTGCTGGGCCGTCGGCCCTTGCAGCAGGTTGTACATGTCTTGCGCGTTGACGTCGTAGGGCGATATCCAGGGTGCGAGCAGCGACACGGCGATCATCGTCACGATCACCGCCATGCCGAAGCGCACGGCGCCGCGTGAATGCCACAGCGCGCCGATCATCGACGCGATGCGCCGGTGCACGCGGGGTGCCAGCGAGGGCAGCGTTGAGGAAATGGCGCTCATGAAATCCTAGCGAAGCCGAATGCGAGGGTCGAGCGCCGCGTAGGCGATGTCGACCAGAAAGTTGACGAGCAGCACGTTGACCGAAGCCACCACCAGTACCGCCTGGATCACCGGGAAGTCTTTCGCGAAGATGGCGTCTACCGCCATGCGGCCGATGCCGGGCAGAGCGAAGATCACCTCGACGATGAACGAACCCGCCAGCATGCCGCCGAAGGTAAAGCCCAGCACCGTGACGATCGGGATCATCGATGGCTTGATCGCATGGCGCAGCATGATCTGCGTTTCGGTCAGCCCCTTGGAGCGCGCCGTGCGAATGAAATCCTGGCGCAGTACTTCGAGCAGGCTGGCACGCACATAGCGCGCCAGCACGCCGGCCAGGTGTGAGCCGATGACAAAGCTGGGCAGCAGCATCGACAAGATGTTCTCCCACGGGTCGACGCTGAACGGGGTGTAGCCCGACACCGGCAGGATGCGGAACATCACGCTGAAGATGTAGATCAGCGCCAGCGCCTCGAAGGTCGGCGGCAGCGCCACGCCGGTCAGGCTCGCGCCGCTCAGGAAGGTGTCGAGCTTGGAGCCGCGCTTGAACGCGCAGACCATGCCCACGGGCACGCCGATCAGCAGTGCCCAGAGCAAGCCACCAAAGAACAGCTCTAGCGTGATCGGCGCGCGCTGCAAGAACATCTCCAGCACGTCTTGCCCGGTGCCCATCGATGTGCCCCAGTCGCCGCGCACGAATTTGCCCAGCCAGCGCGAGAACTGCTCGACCACCGTGCCGTTGACGCCATAGGCCTTGCGCACCTCGTCCAGCCCGCGCGTATCGGCAACGTTGCCGGTGGCTTCGAGGGCCACCAGCAAGGCGTCGCCCGGCATCAGTTGCACCGCCGCGAAGGACAGCACAACGACCATGCACAGCACCGCCAGCGCCTGGCCGGCGCGGCTTACAACAAAGGAGAGCATGGATCAGCCGTGCCTGCGCCTGCGCTCAACCGGACTTGCCATTGGCAAACCAGGTGCTGTGGGTGACAAAGTAGGCCTCCTTGTGTTTCACCAAGGCATCGTTGTCGTGGCCAAGCACCCACTTTTGATAGGCAGTGGCCGACTCTTCCCACCAGAGCCAGAGATCCAGGGCTTCGTCGCTGATTTGTTTTTCCAGCTCGCGATACATCGCCTGCCGCTTTTCGGGGTTGGCCTCCTCGCGTGCAGCCTCGATCGCGGCCGTGCGTGCCGGCGATTCCGGGCGGCCTTCGGGGAAGCTGCCCTTGGGTGAATACAAGCCGGTGATCACCAAATCGGGGTCATAGATGTAGGTCCATCCGCCAGTGCACAAGTCCCAGTCGAGCGACTTGCGCCGCGCGTCAGCCGCCACCGGAGAAAGCGCTTCAACCTGCCAGTCGATGCCCACCTGGGACAGCATGTACTTGATCGCCTGCGACACCTCGACCGCCGCTGCCACGTTGATGATGAAGCCGCGGATGGTGACGCCCTTTTCGTGCCCGGCCTGCGCGAGCAGCGTCTTCGCCAGCTTGGGGTTGAACTCCACCGCCTTCAGCTCGGGGTTGTGGGCCCAGTGGTCGCCGGGGAGCACGCCGCTTGCGATGCGGCCGAGGCCGCGTTGTGTGCCCTGGATCAGCGCCTTGACATCGACGGCATGGCGTATGGCCTGGCGCACCCTGATGTCGGCACACGGGCCCTTCACCGCATTCATGCGCAGGGCCGCCGTGGTGTTGACCGGCATGGTGTAGGTGTTGAAGGTCTTGTCGTCCTTGAGCGTGGCGTACTGCGACTTCTCCAGTGCGAGGATGTCGAGCTTGCCGGCGCGAAAGCTCGCCAGGCGAATGGCCGGGTCGGGAATCACCGAGATCAGCACATGGTCGTGATAGGGCGCATCGGGCTGGCCCAGCACCTTGGCCAACCAGTAATTCGGGTTGCGCTTGAGCTTGAGAAAGTTGCCGGGGCTGGCTTCTTCCACGATGTAAGGCCCGACCCCCTTCGGATCGACGGTCTCGAAGCGCTTGGCGTCGGCCTCGAGTGCGGTCGGCGACAGCGCGTAGCCCGGCACATTGGCCACAGTGCCCTCGAACGCCGCCCAAGGCTTCTTGAAGGTCCAGCGCAGCTTCAGTGGCGACACGACCTCGACCGTATCGAGATTGGCCAGCCAGCTGATGGTGAAGGTGGCATTCGCGGGCGTGCGGATCCAGGCGATTTGGCGCTTGATGGCCTCGGCATCCAGCGGCGTACCGTCGTGAAACTTGATGCCATCGCGCAAGGTGACCAGCGCCGCGGTGGCGCCCTCGCGTTGCACCGATTCGGCAAGGAACGGGATCGTCGGCCGGTACGAGCCGTCGGTGACCAAGAGCTTCTGATGGACGAAGTTGATGTTGAGCCAGTCGTTGACCGGCCAGCGGTTCGGGTTCAAGAACCCGATGTACTGCGGTGCTGCCAGCCGCAGGGTGCCCCCGCGCACGGGCTTTTCGCCGCTGGCCAGCTTGGCAAAGGGCTGCGCGGCCAGATCGAGGGCGGGCGCGTGCGCACTGGCTTTGCTGCTGAAGCTCATGGTGGCCAGGGCCGCCATCGCGGCCAGTGACTGCAAAACCTCACGTCTTTCGATGTTCATGCTTGTCTCCTTGGGGTGTTCTGAAATGGCACGGTCTGCGCTGCAGGCGTGTTGGTTTGCTGAGTGCGGTTCACGCCCGAAGCTCAAGCGTTTTCTGTGTGCTCGAATGCATGCACTTGGTCATGCACCAGCGAAGTTCGAATGGCCGTCGTCAGCACGCCCTCGTAGAGCATGTGGTTCTGCGGGGCATAGGGCGGGCCATCGATCGAGACCTGCTTGCCGCCGAAGACCTGAACGCGTGGTGTGTTTCGCACGAGAGTCAGCCCGCCGACCATCGTCTGTCGCTTGCTCGTGGCCCAGGATTGACATGCTGTTCTCTCTGCGAGTTTCGTTTCGAGGGGATCAGAAGCGCGTGCCGAGCGTCACGCCGAACATGCGTGGCGCGTTGGGGAAACCGCTGTAGCTCCCGCTCTGCGCGACCGTCGGGAAAGCGCCAGCGATGTCGCGGTGGTTGGTCAGGTTGCGCGCCCACAGAATCACCTCCCAGTGATCGGGCTTGTTGACCAGGCCCAGGCTGGCGTTGACGTTGCTGCGCCCCCAGGTCGACAGCTCAGGTGGTGTGGTTTCGCTCAGGAGCGTCTTGCTGGCGTAGTCGTATTCGCCGCGCAGAAAGCCGCTGAGCCCCTCACCGAAATCGTGAGAGAGGGTGAAGGTGGCCGAGAGCGACCAACGCGGGATTCCGGCGGGCCGGTCACCCGACAGGTCGCGGAAGTTGGGCGTGAGGCCCGTGGCGGGGTCGGTCGGGCAGCGCACGGTGTCGAATGAAACGCACGGTGCTTGTTGGAACGAGTCGTACTTGGCATCAAGGTAGGTGGCCGCACCCGTGAGCGCCAGCCAAGGGATAGGCTGCCAGGCCGCGTCGAACTCGAAACCGCGTGTCGACTCTTTGCCCGCATTGACCAAGCTGTAGCCGGTGCCGGTGTAGGCGTTGGACTGGAAACCCTTGATGGTCTGGTCGAAGACCGCAAGCGTGACGTAGCCGCGGCGGAACTCCGACTTCAGGCCTAGCTCGATCACCGACACGTTTTCAGGCTCGGCGCTGCGGCCCACTCCGTTGGTGGGCGGGCGGCTGTCTGACGACAGGTTGTACGCGCCCGCCTTCCACCCGGTGGCGTAGGTGGCGTAGGTGTTCACGGACCCGAAGTCATATGCGGCGCGAAAAGTCTTGGTGAGCTTGTCGCCGTTCAACGTGCCGGACTCGCTGGCGTTGGGGTAGTTGACGGGCGCGTGATCGGGCGAGTTGGCGTAAAAGAACTGCAGGCCGCCCAGCGGGCCGTAAAGGTTGCCCGGCAGACCGATCACAGGAAACTGCGGCACGCTCTGCAGGTTGAGGGCAGCGAAGCTGTCGGTGAGCACGACATTGGACTCAGCGCGCTTGCGGTCGCGCAGGTAGGCCAGGCCGGCGGTGAGGGTGAGCCGGTCGGTGACGTCGTAGTCAAGGTTGCCGAAGATCGAGTACGAGTCCTGGGTCATCTTGTAGTGGTCGTTGATGCCCTGGCCCGCCTGGAAATAGGTCGACCCTGGCACGATGCTCGGCGTCACCAGGCTCTGCAGAAGCTCAAGTGCATAGATGTTGGATCGACCCGCCAATGCCGTTTGCAAAGCCGCCGGAAGCGCGGCGAGCAGCGCACCCGGTACCGGGCCGCTCAGGCCGTCGGCATAGGCGCGCAGACCGGGCCCGTAGGCCACGTCGACACCGGTGTTGAGTTTTTCCTTTTGGTAGAAGCCACCGAGCAACCAGCGCGCCCGCTCGTCGCCTTTGGACGCGAAGCGCAACTCTTGTGTGAAGGTGGAGATGTCGCTCGACTGGTTCTTGTTGGCCAGGTCAGCACCCGTGAAGTCCACGTCCTGGATCGACGAGTTGGTCTGCTTGCGTTGCGCGGTGATCGAAGTCAGCGTACCGGCAGCGGTTTTCCAGTCGGCTTGTGCGGAGAGCCCCTTGCCACTGAGCCGGTTGGTGGGGTCGGTGTTGAAAATAATGTGGTCGTCGAATTTCTTCTCAGGGTCGCCCACCGGCTGGCCCAGGCCAAAGGGTGATGGCGCACCGATGAATTGGGTGGCCGGGCCGTTGTAGAGCGACACCACGCCGCAGCAGGTTTCCTTGATCTTGTTGTAGTCACCGATCACACGAACCGAGAGTTCGTCCGTCGCCTTCCACAACACGTCAGCGCGCAGCGAGCTGCGGTTGCGGTCGTTGACGTCATTGCCAGTGGTGTCGTTGCGCTGGTAACCGTCGCGCTCGTTGTGGCTGCCTGAGATGCGTGCGGCGACGCTGTCGCTCAACGGCCCGGTGACGGTGAAGCGCTGCTGGCGCAGGTTGTAGTTGCCGAAGTCGACCGAGGCCGAGCCGCCGAACTTGAACTGCGGCGGAGTTGTCACGATATTGATCACCCCTGCCGATACGTTCTTGCCGAAGAGAGTCGATTGAGGGCCACGCAGCACCTCGATGCGCTGAACCTCGGGCAGGTCGTCCAGCGCCGACGAAGTGCGTGAGCGGTAGACACCGTCGACGAAGACGCCGACCGCGCTTTCGATGCCGTCGTTGCCAGCGCCGTTGCCGAAGCCGCGGATGATGAAGTTGGTTTGGCCGACCGCGTTGAACTGCGCCACCTTGAGCGAGGGGACGGTGGTCTGCAGGTCGATGAGGTCACGCACATGCGACTTTTCGAGCGTGGCCGCCGTCGTCACCGCCACCGAAATAGGCACCTCGCGCAGCGTCTGCTCACGCTTGGCAGACGTGATCATGACGGGCTCGAGAGTCGCCGTGGCGGGGCCTTCGGCGGGCGCTGCCGCAGAAGCGGCCGCTGCCGGCGGCGCCACTGCCGACGCAGCAGCAGCGGGTGGCGACACAGCCGGGTCGACAGCTGCAGCGGCCGGCGCCGGCGCTGAAGCCGATGGGGCCGCCGGATCGGGCGCCGTCTGGGCCACCGCTGAAGCGTTGACGATCATTCCCAGCAAAAGCCATCCGGCAGCAAGTCGGTAACGCATGAACTCGTCTCCTCATGTTGAGAGCTCCATCGATGGAAGCCCTTTGTGTATGAGGTATTTTTAGTTTGGACTAGGAAATATAGTCAACACTAGGATTACCCTCAGCCCGCTTCCAAGCAGTGGCCGCGAGAATCCCGAGCGAGAGGCGCTTCGCCACCGCCGCTCAGCGAGCGGCAGGCGCTGTCGACGCGCAGATCAACGCCCGCCGCTTCAAGCGCCGAAACTTTTCATCTACCTGAGGCGAAACACGTGCACGAAGCTGCGGCTCCTGAAACATCCGGGCAAGGCGGGCCGAACCGGTGACCCCGGCGTCGGCCGGCTGAACCCGGATCTCCTGTTGGCGACACGGCACTGCCCTGTCGCCTTTTTTCTGTTCACAGGAATGACGTACGGCTTAACCTTGCGGTCACGCGTCAACAGGTGCACCGCCATGTACACACTCTTCGGCTCTGCAGGCTCGGGCTCGGCCGCCATCGAGGCTGCCCTCGAGCGTACCGGGGCGCCTTACCGCAACGTCACCGCCTCTACCTGGGAGCCCGACTCCGCACTGGCAGAGCTGCGTGCCATCAACCCGCTGCAGCAGATTCCCACGCTGGCCTTGCCTGACGGCAGCGCAATGACCGAGAGCGCTGCCATCCTGATCCACCTGGGGCTGGCCTACCCAGAAGCGCAGCTGCTGCCCAACGACGAGATGCAGCGCGCACAGGCCCTGCGCGGCCTGGTCTACATCGCAGCCAACTGCTACGCCGCCATAGGCGTGAACGACTACCCCGAGCGCTGGTGCGCCGACATCGACGACTCGGCGCGCGAGCGCATCATCCGCGGCACCCGGGCCCGGCTGCACCACTGCTGGGACGTGTTTGCCGACCAGTTCCAGGCACAGCTGCTGCCAGCCGGCGCCGCGCCGAGCGCGCTCGACATCCTGGCGGCAGTGGTGTCGAAGTGGTCGGGTGCGCGGGCGCATCTGAAGGCGTCGCGGCCGGAATTCTTTGCGACGCTGCTGCGCGTCGAGGCCCACGCGAGCGTCGCCCCCGTGTTCGCGCGCCACTTCACCCGCTGACAAAAAGGCCGACCCACCTCGCGACAGATCGGCTTGAAGGTGGCGCGGTCTACTGCGCCACGGCCGCAAAACAAAAGCCCGAGCGCTACTTCCAGCTGGTGGTCACCGTTTGCGACGCACCGCCTCCCGGCGTGGTGAGCGTGCGGTTGGCACCGCTTTCCCACACCACGTTGCCGCTACCGTCTTTCTTGATGAACTTGTATTCCAGCGCGGTGCTGGCAGGCAGCGTCAGCTGAGTGCGCCACTGCGTGCCCGACACCAAAGTAAGCCGCAAGGCGTTCGCCGGCGCCCAGCTGCCGAGCGCGGGCAGGCCGCCGACGATGTGAACGCTCTGCCCTGTAGCGGTGCTGGCCGTCTCGTTGAAGATCACGGTGGCATCACCCGTCGGCACGCTGCAAGCCGCAGCGCTGTTGAACACGCCACAGGCCGCGGCCGTGCCACCCGCCGGCGTGTTGAGGCTGCGGTTGCTGCCGCCTTCCCAGATTGCGCTGGTGCAGCTGCTGTACTTGATGAACTTGTATTGCACGTTGCTCGACACCGGCAGGTTCACCGTGCCCGCATGCTCTGACGCGCTGGCCGCAAGGGCCACGGCCTTGCAGGGGTCCCAGGCCCCGAGTGCAGCCACACTGCCCACCACGTAAACCTGCTGGCCGGTGGCCGGCGCCGCGTTTTGCACCGTGAAGGTGGTGCTCACCGCGGGCTGCGAGCCGCCGAGCTTGGCGTCGACGTGCAGCGCCGCGGCTGAGTTCGCCGCCACGTTGATCGTCGCCTGGCCTGATGCATCAACCGTCACCACGCCGCCGCTGCAAGCACCGGCCGCGAAGTCGCC
The DNA here is from genome assembly GCF_046595475.1 of Rhizobacter sp. Lineage (GTDB taxonomy): Bacteria > Pseudomonadota > Gammaproteobacteria > Burkholderiales > Burkholderiaceae_C > Rhizobacter. The sequence continues at coordinate 38,570 of NZ_JBKJOQ010000045.1, read as the reverse complement.
GCTGATCACGTCGCAGTAGCTGCCGGCCGGCAGGCCGGTCTGGAAGCTGCGCGACAGCGCACTGCCCTCTTTGTTGATGACCACGAAGCCTTTGTCGCCTCGGCCAAAGGCAATCTGGTTGTTGCCGTTGTCCCACCAGTTGCTGACCCCCCAGCGACTCGCGCTCGCGTTGCGAAAACCCACCATGTTGGCGATCGGGCGGAAGCGGTGCTCGCACACCCAGCCGCCACGCGTCTGGTCGAAGCAGGCCGGTGCGCTCGCGCCGGCCGCCCAGGGGCCTCGGGTCGACCCATCGGCGTTGTAAGGCGGGCCGAAGCTGGTGTCGTAGTTGTTGGCCTTCTGAAAGGCGTAGCTCGACATCACCACCGGGTAGCCATAGGGCCAGGCGAGCATGAACACGTTGGCGAGGTCGTAGGTCGCGCCATCGTGATAAGTGAGGTAGCTGCCCCCGCCAGCGTGGCCGCGCTGCTTGTCGTGGTTGTCGGTGAAGGCCACGGCCTTGCTGCTGCCCACAAGCCCCCAGCTCTCGCCAAAGGTCTTGAGGTCGGCAAGCTTGCCGCCGCCCGCAAACTTGCCGTACAGCGCAGGCCCGTAGGCGAACTCGGTGACGGTGGCCTGGCCACCGCTCAGACCGAAGTACTGGCTGGGTTGCACCGCCTCGCCCGCGGCGCCTATGACTTCGAGAAACCAGAACGGCCGCGTCGCCAAGCGCGAATTCACGTTGTCGACGATGGCGCTCAGGTCACCGGGGCTGATGTGCTTGGCGGCATCGACGCGAAAGCCTTTCACGCCCATGTTGGCCAGGTCGACCAGGTAGTCAGCGATCTTGCCGCGCACGTAGATGCTGCCAGTGTTCAGGTCTTGCAGGCCCGAGAGCTCGCAGTTCTGTACGTTGTTGGCGTCGTTGTAGTTGGTGATGCCGCACACCGGCGAATGAAAGTCGGGCTCGCTGTAGAGGCCCGGATAGCTGTGGTTCGACCAGCTGCGCCCGGCACTGGACGTGCCGCTCCTGCCGCCCGACATGTGGTTGATCACCGCGTCGACATAGATGCCCACGCCCACGGCGTTGCAGCGGTTGACCATGCTCTGAAATTCGGCGCGCGTGCCGCTGCGGCTGCGGTCAAGGCTGTAGCTCACGGTCTGGTAGCGCATCCACCACGGGTAGGGCGCGCCGTCACCGCTGGCGAGCCAGTTGTGCTCGCTGGGCGGTGAGACTTGCACCGCGGCATAGCCTTTGGGGCCTAGGTGTGACTCGCATTCGCGGGCAACGTCGGTCCAGCGCCATTCGAACAACTGCACGAAAGCCGTGCGGGCGGTGGACTGGGCGTGGCCCGCCGCCGCTGCGCTGAGCATGGCCACGGCGGCCAGGGTGCGCAGGGTAGATCGAAGCGAGCGGGTGCGGGTGCGGCTGCTGGGGCGCTGAGCCCCGGCAAGGTCAAGCGTGTACATGTTTGTCTCCTGTGGGTGCTGCGGCCACGGGTCATTTGGCTGAGACGTCTTCGCGTCATCGAGGCGTAATGTAGGTACGCAAACCCGCTTCGCCTATCCAGATGAGCCGCGAGAGCTGACTCAGAACCGTCACAGAGAAATCAAACCAAGATGTTGTTTTTAAATGATATTTTTCTGTTCAGGCGCATTTCTTGCGCGGCTTTGTAAATCATTTTGTTTCAACTTAGATCCGAAATGGATCGTGTCGTATGACTACAAATTTGTACTACACAAGCGACACCCGCGCGCTCACATGTGCCGGAACACATGCACGAAGCTGCGACTCACCGGCAGCACGTCGTTGCGGCCTTTCAGGCGCACCTCGGCCGTCTCGTTAGCCCCCCGTTCGACCTGGCTCACCTGGTGCAGGTTGACGATCACCGAGCGATGAACCTGGGCAAAACGATCGGGGTCAAGCTCGTCGGCCAGCTCGCGTATGGTCTTGCGGATCAGCGCCTCGCCGCCTTCCCACACCACCAGCGTGTACTTCTCGTCTGACCGCAAATAGGCCACTTGCTCCACCGGAATCAGGCGCACCGAGTTGCCCACCGAAGCCTTGATCCATTGCAGCCAGCCGCCCACATTGACACGCCGACGCAGCTCGACCGACATCTTCTCGATCACCGCATCGAGCGCGGCGCCTTCACTGCCGGGCGCCCGCGCCAGGCGCTGCTGCAGGCGCTGCACCGTGTCGGCCAGGCGCGCTTCGTCGAAGGGCTTGACCACGTAGTCGAGTGCGCCCTGCTCGAATGCGGCAACGGCGTATTGCTCGTAGGCGGTGACGAATACCACCTCGGCCCGTCGCGCGATCGAGCGTGCCGCCTCCACGCCGTTCAGCCCCGGCATGTGCACGTCGAGAAACACCACCTGCGGCGTGTGCTCGTCGAACATTTCCACCGCCTCGCGCCCGTTGCGCGCCTGCGCCACCACCGTCAGCTCGGGCCACAGGCGGGCCAGCAGGCTGCACAGGCGCTCGCGCAGCAGGGGTTCGTCGTCAGCAATGAGCGCAGTGGGCATGGGGGTCAGACTTTGCCAAACACGATCACAGCCTTCAAGCCGTGTGGCGGCTCGTGCAGCATCTGCAGCTGCGCCGCATCGCTAAAGAAGGCGCGCAAGCGCTCGCGCAGGTTGTTGAGGCCGGTGCCCGGGGCCGCGGTTTCACTCATGCCTACGCCGGTGTCGGCCACCGACACCTCGACCTGCCCAGCATGCTCGCAAACCTCGACCTGGATACGACCGCCGGTCTCGCTAGGGTCAATGCCATGACGCACGGCGTTTTCTACCAAGGTCAGCAAAGCCATGGGCGGAAAGCGCAGGTGCGCGAGCGCTGGCGGGGCCGACACGCTGAACTCCAGGCGATCGGGCATGCGCATGCGCATGAGCTCAAGGTAGGCCTGAACCAGGGCCATCTCGGTGCCCAGGGTCGCGTTGTCGTCGCCCAGCGTGGGCACGGCCGCGCGCAGGTAGGCGATCAGGCTTTGCAGCACCGGTGCGGCGCGCGACGAGCCCGATTCAACGAGCTGCTGCACATTGGCCAGGGTGTTGAAGAGGAAGTGCGGCTCGATCTGCGCGTGCAGCAGGCGCAGGCGGGCGTCGAGCGCCTGCTTCTCCAGTGTGCTGCGCTCGAGCGCAAAGGCCAGCTCCTGCGCGCGGGCTTGGCTGTCACGCTGGCGGTAGAGCGAGCCCAGCGCCAACATCAAGCCCACCACGAGGCTGACCGAGCTGATCCACACGAAGCCCGAGATCAAGCCCTCGTGCTGAAGAAAGCGCCGCACGTCGCCGTTCACGATCCACAGATACGCCAGCAGCGTGGCCAGGGGCGCGGCCAGGCCCACTGCAAGCAGCTGTGCCACCCAGCGCGGCACCAGGCGCAAGGGCCAGTGCCCTGCGATGTCAAAGGCCAGCAGCAGCACCACGCCGACGAACACCGTGCGCGCCCAGACGCTGACGAGCGAGGTTTCGAAGATGGGGTTGAGCAATAACGCCACCAGCGTGGCCAGCGCCAAGCTGACCAGAAGGCGCTGCGGCTTGAACGAGGTCTTCAGCAGCGCTGCCAAGCCGGGTCGGTGCGGGACAGAAGGGTTCATGGCCCACACCATACGGGCAATCGCCAGCTTTCCAAAGGCCCGGCGACCCCGCCTGCGACGAGTGACGGATTTTGAGGGTCAGGCCACGAAAGCCCGCCCTCGCAGGTGCTACTTCTTCACCGAGAAGGCGTAGACGATCTTCCCGCTGTACCAATCACCCGCAGCCAGCGTTGTGCTGGGAAAGTTGGGCTTGTTGGGGGCATCGGGAAAGTGATGCGGCTCCAACGAGAACCCGGTGCGGAAGTTGTAGACATGGCCGCCCTTGCCCACGTCGCGCGGCACCTTGCCTTCGAGGAAGTTGCCGGTATAGAGCTGCATGCCGGGCTCGGTCGAATACACGGTCATCACGCGCCCCGACACCGGCTCGTACACGCTGGCCACCAGGCCCAGGCCGGGGCCCGTCTTGTTGAGCACCCAGTTGTGGTCGTAGCCCTTGCCGAACTTGAGCTGGTCATCGGCTTGCCCTATGCGCGTGCCCATCTTCTGTGGCTTGGTGAAATCCATAGGCGTGCCCTTGACCGAGCGGATCTCGCCGGTCGGGATCAGCGTCTCGTCTATGGGCGTGAAATGGTCGGCGTTCATCGTGACCACATGGCCCAGGATGTCGCCGTTGCCTTCACCCGCCAGGTTGAAAAAGGCGTGCGAAGTGAAGTTGACGATGGTGCTCTTGTCGGTGGTGGCGTCGTAGCTCACGACCAGCTCATTCTTAGGCGTCACGCTGTACAGCACGCGCAGCGGTACGTTGCCGGGGTAGCCTTCTTCGCCGTCTTTGAAGACGTAACTCATCTGTACCGTGGTCTCGTCGATCTGCTTGGCATCGAACACCACGAAGCGCGATCCCTTGGTGCCCCCATGCAGGTGGTTGAGCCCGTTGTTGATCGACAGTTGGTAGTCCTGCCCGTCGAGGCTGAACTTACCCTTGGCAATCCGGTTGGCGTGGCGCCCGATGAAGGCACCCATGGCCGCCTGGCCATTGATGACCTGGTCGATGTTTTCGTAGCCCTGAACCACGTCGCCCAACACGCCTTTTTTGTCCGGCACCAGGATCTGCTCGATCTTTGCGCCCTGGTTGGTGATCTTCACCACCATGCCGTTCTTGTTCTGGATCGTGTACAGGTCGGTCTTCTTGCCGTCGACCTCTTTCTGAAAATTCTCTCGCTTCAACTCCGTGTAGGACGCGGCGGGCCCGCCGGCCGCTCCGCACGCCAAGGGCAGCGCCATCGCGCCCACCGCAGACACCCACCGACCGCGCAAAACTGTTTTCATCGTGTCTCCATTTTTTTGTGTGACATCAAAAAATCGGGGCAAGTACCAGCGAACCGGCGCTTGCCCCGCAGAGGGCAGCGTTGCCGCTGCCCCGCATTACCTAGCCATTTACTTAGCCATTTACTTCGGCATTTACTTCACGATCACCGTGTACATGCTGGTGCCGCCGTTGTTCCAGGGACCGAGGGTGACGGTGCCGGCATTGAAGCGCTTCCTGAACAGGCTGAAAGATCGCGTGGTGGTCGCGTTTTCGACCTGGGTGAGGTCGGAGCCGCTGTCGGTCCAGCTGCTGTCCACCCAGCCCGGCAGCGGCGAACGGTTGTCGAGCGCCACGTACACATCGGCGGCGGCCGAGAGCCCGAAGGTCACCGTCGGGGTCCCGGTGTAGCTCTTGGAGTCATTGGCAGTACGGATCCACGCGCCACCGGCCACGACCGCCGGCACGGTGCCGAAGGTGTAGGCGCGGTCGCCATAGAAAGTGTTGCCCGACTGCAAGTTGCTTTGCACCGACCAGTCTGCCGAGTTGGCGCCGTCGGAGACTTGCAGATTCGAGATGCTCGCCCCAACCGTGCCACCCGAACAGCCGCTGACGCGGGCGCCAGCCCAGTCGGCGTGGTCGAAGCCGTTGCCGTTGCCGCCGTCGGTGACGACCAGGCGCAGCTCGGCCGCGTTGGCCACGCTCACGTTGACCGAAGCGCGCAGCGAGGCGCCAGTGATGTTGCCGCTGTCATAGACCTTGGTGCCGTCGGCGTACACCTGGAACACCACACTGCCGTTGTCGCCCACTTCGTCATCAATGCCGAGGTCGGCGATGAAGTTGCCGCTGCAGGCGCGGTTCAGGTTGAAGCGGATTTCCGACGGCGCATGCACGCCGAGGCCGCGCGGGTAGGGCACGCCACCGATGGAGAGCGTGCGGCCGTCAGCCGCGCCTTGCTCGCCGTTGCTGCGGTTCACTTCATACGGGCCCCAGCCGTTGGCCGGCGTGCCGAGCACCGGGAAGCTGCTCACCGCGCCACGCGGGAAGATGTCGCGGCTCACACTGTTGGTCGCACCCGACGAGTCACGTACCGTCAGGGTGATGCGCAACCACATGTTCGCCTGGGCGGCTTCGAAGTCTGGCACGGTGAACTGGCCGCTGCTGCCAGTCACGGGGGTCACGAACGAGTGGGCATGCGAGTCGTGCTGGAAGTCAACCTTCCACGTCAGCGCCGAAGCGGGAAGGTTGCCATCTTCAGTGTCGGTGCCGACACCGCTGTAGGAGATGACGTCACCCGTGGCAAAGCCGGTACTCGCTGATGGCGTATCGATGCGGGCGACCGGTGGGCGGTTGTTGGTCACCGTGAGGGTGGCTTCGTCGGTGTTCACGCTGCCGAAGGAGTTGGTGGCGACCATGCGGAAACGCGAGCCGCTGTCAGCCACCTGCGGGTTGGACAGCGTGTAGCTGGCGCTGGTGGCGCCGCTGATGTTGCCGCCATTGCGCTGCCATTGCAGCGAGGTGGCGCCATCGGCGCTGGCCGTGAAGGTGACCGGCGTTCCCATGAAGACCGTTTGGCTTTGCGGCTGCTGCGCAATGCGCGGGACCTGGCTGCCGGTGAAGGTGATCTTGCCCACCGTGCCAGCACCGGCTGACGGCGTGCCGGTACCTTGGTTGCGCGCCAAGTAATACATCGAGCCCGACGGGGCGATGGCGATGTTGGTCGGGTTGCCGATGTTGCTGGCGAAGGTGGTCACCGTGTTCGGCGTATTGGGGTGGAACCACTTGACCGTGCCGTTGCAGAAATCAGAGAAGAAGAAGCGGCCGACCCAGCTGCTGCCGAACTGCGCATTGCTCGGGTTGTAGAAGGCCGTGCCGGTGATCGCGCAGCCCACGCTGTGATCGTAGGCATAGAGCGGGCTGATGTAGCCCGCGGTGTTGCTCGGGCCTTCGGCGCCTGGCCAACCGTAGTTGCCGCCGGCCTGGCCACGGTTCACTTCTTCCCAGCTGCTGTCGCCTACGTCACCGATGTAGGTGAGGCCCGTGCCCGGCTGGATGTCCAACACGAAGGGGTTGCGAAACCCGAGCGCCCAGACCGCTGGGTAGGACCCCGCGGTGTTGAAGAATGGGTTGTCGGTCGGTACCGTGCCGTCAGCGTTGATGCGCAGCAGCTTGCCGAAAGCCGTGGAGATCTTTTGCGAGTTGGAGCTGCTCACCGGCTGCTTGCTGTCTTCGTGGTTGCCCACGGCGATGTAGAGCTTTCCGTCGGTACCGAAACGCATGGCACCACCCATGTGCCACTTGGTGGCCGTGGGCACGTCAGGCAATTCGAAAATCACCCGCTCGCTACCGCCCACTACGGTGTCATTGGCCTCGGTGACGCGCACCACGCGATTACGCGACACGGTGCCCACCTTGGTGGTGCAGTAGAAGTAAACGAAGTGGTTGTTCGCGAAGTTCGGGTCCGGAATCACCCCCAGGCAACCGCGCTCATTGCTCGAGTCGACGTTGGGCGCCGTATAGAAACGGGCGGACAGCATCGCATCGGCTTTGATGATGCGCACGATGCCGTCTTGCTGAACCACCAGCACGCGGTCATCGGGCAGCACCGTCATCGAGGTGGGGCTGGTGAGCCCCGTGGCGATCTGGCGGTCGTTGAAGCCGGCAGGGACACCGGCAGCCTGCACCAGGCCCGCCGCCATCAAGCCGCCAGCCATCACGCCGCCAGCCAAAAGCTGGCGCCACGGCCGGGCCCTGGCCGCAGCCAGGGGGTTGTCAAAGAGCCAACGTGAAAGTGTCATGGAAGGTACTCCTGATGTGTTTTGCGAGAGGCTGCTCAGGCAGCTTTACTTGACGATGACCGTGTACATGCTTCCCGAGGCACTTGAGGGGCCCAGGTTGACCGCACCGGCAGGGAAGTTCTTGCGGAACAGGGTGAAGCTCCTGGGCGTGCCTTCGTTGTTGACGAGCTTCTGCCCGGTGTTGGTCCAGCCCGTCATCCAGCCTTGCGCGCCAACGCGGTCGTCCATTGCCACGTACACATCGGCCGCCTGGCTGATGTTGAAGGTGACGGTCGGGTCGGCGGTAAACGCCTTCGAGTCGTTGGCCGTGCGTATCCAGCGGCCGCCGGCCACGAGGGCAGGCACCGTGGTGAAGGCATAGGTGCGGTCGCCGTATTGCACGGCACCGTTCTGCAGGCTGTTCTGCACCGACCAGTCGACGGCGTTGGCGGTGTCTTTCACCGACAGGTTGCTGATGGTGACCGGCGTGGTCGCATCCACGGCATCGTCGATCTGCTGCAGGTAGGCGACAAGCTGGTTGAGCTGCGTGGTGCTCAGGCCGCTGGTGGTGCCGTGGCGGCCGCCGGGGTTGGCGGTGGTGAGCACGTCCAGCAGCGTGGCGGCCGAGCCGTCGTGCAAGTAGGGCGCGGTGTCCCACAGGCCTTTCAGCGTCGGCGTGTCAAAGCCCGTCAGCGTGGCGCCCAGGCGCTTGCCCGACGAGGCCTTGATGGTGCCCACGTCGTGCAGCACGCCGGTGGCGCTGTCGGTGAAGTCGGCGCCGGTGTGGCAGGTCGCGCACTGGCCGCTGCCGTTGAAGATCTGCTGCCCCGCCACCGCGGCCGCCGTCAGGCTGCCATCGGCATTGCGGAAGGGGCTGGGCCCCACGCTGGTCAGTGAGCTCACATACGCCGCCAGCGCATCGAGGTCGGCGTTGAGCCCGGCTTTGGGGTCACCCAGAGGCGAACTGCGGGTGCCGGTGTTGAACTGCGCGTCGGTCAGGAAGCCGGTGCCGCTGAAGCTGTTGCGGATGTCGTTCTCGAAGTCCTGGATCTCGTTGAAGTTGCCGGTCCAGTGCACGCGGCCCTGGCCCGTGCCGCGACGACCGTTCAGCGGGATGTTGTTGCGCAGGCCTTCGCCGCGGTCGGTGAAATCGAGCACGCGGCCGTCGTGGCCACCGTCTTGGTGGCAGCTGGCACAACTGATGTACTTGTCGCGGTTCATGCGCCGGTCGTCGGCGTTGTAGAAGATGCGCTTGCCCTGGAACACGTTGGCCGCCAGCGCCTCGCTGGTGACCGCGGCGATGTCGGTCAGTTTTGTGAGGGTGGTGCCGCTGCCGTTGACGAGCGTACTCACGTCGTAAACGCTGACGTTGCGCGACATGAAGTTCTGAACAAATGCACGGCCACTTGGCGTGATCAGCACGCCGCGCGGCGCGCGCCCTACGTTGGGCAGGCCACCAATGATTTGCCGGTTGTAGACGTCCATCACCTCAACGTCGTTGGTGCCCTGGGTCGAGATGAGGGCGTAGTCACCACGCGGGGTGAAGGCCACGGCGTTGGCGAGATCACGGTCGTTGAAGTCAACCCGTGCGCTGAGCACCTCGGCGTTGTTGTCCAAGTCGATCTGGGAGACGATGGTGCGCACCGTGCTTTCGAAGGTGAGTGCGTTGCCGTCGCGGAAGCTGCCACGGTCGGTGTTGTCCTTCTTCGAGGGAATCCAGGCCCGCTTGCCATCGGGCTGGATGACCACCGAGGTCAGGAAATTGGGCACGCCACGGCCGCTGGCTTCGGTGTCGGGGCCCAGGTCTTTGGCGAGCACAAACGTGCGGGTGACGGTGAAGGCGCTGGGGTTCACTTCCAGCACCTCACCTCGGTCGACCGGCGAGATGTAGCGGGTGACGAGCAGGCGGTTGGAGTCGCCCGAGATCGCCAGGCCGCGCGGCGAGCTGCCGGCGGTCAGCGTGGCCTGAATGGCGCCTGTGCTGGGGTTGAGCTTGAGTACCTTGCCCGAGCCTTGCAGCGTGACGAACGCAGCGGTGCCCAGCGGGTTGAACACCACACCGAAGGGGCGCGAGCCGCGGCCGAGCTCAATGGTCTGCGCCAAGGCGCCCGTGCTCGGGTCGAGCACGCTGATGCTGCCCGAGCCGGAGTTGGTGACCCAGATGCGGCTATCGGGGGCCTGCGCCAGGGTTTGCGGGCTCACACCCACGGCCTGCTCGAACACGCGGGTGTTGTTGGCCGCGTTGATGGCAGAGACAGAATCGTTGTCAGAGTTCACCACCCAGACGCGGTTGCGACCCGAGTCGAAGGCCAGCGTGCTCGACGAGCGCGGCGCGGTGGCCGTGGGCTGGGTATGGATGGTTTGCGTCGACGAGCAGGTGTCGGTGGCGGTGCCACTTCGCACGGTCAACACGATCGGGTAGTGCCCGGGCGTGTTGTAAATGTGGCTGGCGGTTGACGTGCCGGAGAAGGCGGTGCTGGTGCCGTCGCCAAAGCTCCACGAATATTGCAGGTTTGAGCCGCTGGCACTGGCCGGGCTGAAAGACACGGTGCTGCCGGCAAGCGCGGGGTTGCGGCTGCCCAGTTGGCAATCCAGAACGGCAGTGCCGGCGACGGTGAAGCGCGAGGTGAACGCGGCCACGCCATTGTTGACGTCGTCTTTCATGCCGCCCGCGGGAATCACCACTTCGTAGGTGACACCCGACTGCAGCGGCACGTCGGGCGAGAAGTTGAGGATGGTCGACTGGCCGCTGTACTTGCCCGCGAGGGTCGACCCACCAACGGGGCGCACGATGAAGGTGCTGGTGGAGACGGTGCGCAGGTCGATGTGGTCGGTGAGCGTGATGCCGATGCGGCTGGTGGCCGCCTGGTCGGTGGAGTTGTTCTTCGGAGACACCATGTCGACCACCGGCGCGCCGGTGATCGGCCCGGCCTGGTGCGGCATCAGCGCGCTGCCGACGGGATGGTCACTGCCGACGAGCACCAGGTTGCCGAGGACGGTGCCGAAGTCTTCATCTCGGCCGGAGATGTTGGAACTGCCGGTGCCGGCGATGGCGCCGGTGGCAAGGTTGACCTTGGCGTAGTTGTTGGAGAAGCCGGCGTGGGCAAAGCCACGCTGAGTGGAGACATAGCCCCCTTTGCCACCGATGTCGCCTGACACGGCGACCTGCGTGAACGCGCGAGGGTTGCTGATGTCATACACGCGCAGTTTGTTGTCGGTGCCGGCGGTGACGATGCGTTCACCGCTCACAACGCCGCTGTACTGGCCCCCGGTGCTGGTGGTCGACGCCAGCACCTTGGGGTTGACCGGGTCACTGATGTCGAGGTTGACCAGGCCGGAACCGTCGGTGCTGATGCCTGTGAGCAGGTTGCCCACCGCGAAGACGGGGCCTACGCGGAAGCCGCCCCAGGCGCTGGTGCTCACCTGTTTGACGAGCGTCGGGTTGCGCGGGTCACTGGCGTTGACCACGTAGATGCCGTTGCCGGAGCCGCCCACGTAGACGTAAGGGGCCTGCCAGAAGGTCCACCAGTTGCCGTTGTCGTAGTCGGACTCGATGATGCCGGGCAAGGTGAGGTACTTGAGCAGGCTGGGCGCCAGGGCGTTGGTGATGTCCCAGAACTCGATGCCATTGATGGCCTGCATCACGATGTAGCGGCCCGGGTAGCTGTTGCTGAAGCCGTAGCCGTGGGGCTCGCGCAGTTCGGTGACGTTGGTCTGCGACACCTTCACCGGGGCACGCGGATTGGACATGTCATAGAACGAGAAGCCGCCGCCGGGGTGACCGGAATCAACGCCAAACGGCACGAACAGGTAGCCGTTGACCATCTGCACCGTGCCATGGCCGCGGGCGCTGCCGTTCACGTCGCTCTTGAAGGTGTAGATGGACTTGAACACCTCGTTGCTGCTGTAGCTCAGGTTGGGCAAGCCCGGACCATCGGCAAAGGCGCCCCCGGGCAGCAAGGCAGAAAGGGCGAGCAAGCTCGACCCCAAGAATGCGCGGGCGCGCGATGGTTGCATGGCGTGGTTCATCGTTGTCTCCTCGCGGCGTCCGACCATCGGCACCGCTGTATGAGTGAATCGCTGTTGCTCAAAACGTTATTGCGTGGAACGTCAACTTGTAGAACGTCGTTTCGCAGAACGATATTTCGTAGAAGATGAATAGAATATTTGTTCTATTTGAATCATTTACAGAATGTTTGTTTTATAAAGACCGCAAGCCCGCCTGTCAACCGGGTTTATTGGCCTGCCGGATCAAATTCCGTCATGGCGCAGTGCAGCAATCGTGAGCAATGCGTTCTTGGCCCACCCCCAAAAAGCCTTTGCGACCTTTGCGTTCTCCGCGTCTTGCCGGTGAGTCTTTTCGCACCCGCACGCCAACGCCCACGCCGCCGCAGCCCAAGGTATCGGCCACCTACAATCCGCCCCCCCAACACCGCCCTGCCTCCATGTTCAAAAACGCCCTTCTCTACCGCATCGGCCCATGGGAGCCGCCCTCCAGTGCCGAGATCGAAAGCCGCCTCGACGCGGGCCGTTTCGCCGAGTGCGGCGCCTCGCAACAAGAATCCATAGGTTGGGTCGAGCCACGAGGCGAAAAGAACGGCGTGCTGATGGAAGGCGTGGGCGGCCAACTCATCTTGAAGCTGTGCGTGGAGCGCAAGGCCGTGCCCAGCCAGGTGGTGAAAAACACACTGGAGCAGCAGCTCGAGAAGATCGAAGCCGACACCGGTCGCCGCCCCAAAGGCAAGAAAGCCAAAGAGCTGAAAGAAGACATCGTGCACGGCCTGCTGCCGCGCGCCTTCCCCAAACGTGGCACAACGCTGGTGTGGATAGACCCGCGCGCCAAGCTGGTGGTGGTGGGCGCAGGCAGCGTGAAGGCGTCCGACCGCATCGTAAGCATGCTGGTTGAGCTATTGGGTGGCGGTATCACCCTCACCTTGCTGCAGACCGAGATGTCGCCCGCCACGGCCATGGCCGAGTGGCTCAAGACGCGTGAAGCCCCGGCCGGCTTCAGCATAGACCGCGAGTGCGAGCTCAAGCAGCCCGACAGTGAGAAGTCAAGCGTGCGCTACGCGCGCCACACGCTAGACATCGAAGAGGTGGGCGAGCACATCGCCCAAGGCAAGCTGCCCACGCAGCTTGCAATGACGTGGAACAGCCGCGTGTCTTTCGTGCTCAACGAAGCCATGGCCGTCAAAAAAATCAAGCTGCTCGATGTGGCACTCGAAGGCGCCGGCTCTTCAGTTGGAGGCTCAGGCAAAGACGACAACGGCTTCGACACCGACGTGGCCATCACCACCGGCGAGTTGGGCCAGTTGTTCCCTGAACTCATAGCCGCGCTCGGGGGCGAGCTGGCGCGCGACAAGCCCGTGCAAACCTGAGGCAGCACGTGAGCAACATTGCCTTCATCGGCACCGGGCGCCTGGGTGGCGCCCTGGCCCAGGCGCTGCATCAGCGCGGTGTGGCGGTGCAGATGGTGGCCAATCGCAACACGATGGCCGCACAGCAACTGGCGGAGAAGCTGGCCGGCTGTCAGGCCGTTGACGCGGCCACCGCCGCACAAGCCGATCTTGTGTTTCTCACCGTGCGTGACGACGCGTTGGCACCGCTGGCCGCGCAGCTGCCGTGGCGCGCGGGCCAGTCGGTGGTGCATTGCAGTGGCGCCACCGAGGTGTCGGTGCTGCAACCCGCGGCCGATGCAGGCGCGGCCATAGGCGGCTTTCACCCGCTGCAGATCTTCTCTGACCCGGCGCGTGCCATTGAGCTGTTGCACGGCAGCTCGGTGGCCATCGAAGGGCCTGCCGCACTCGAAGCGCAGTTGCGCGAGATTGCCGCCACGCTAGGCATGCACCCGCTGCGCTTGCCGCCAGGCAGCCGCGCGCTGTACCACGGTGGTGCCAGTTATGCGGCGAGCTTTTTGCTGTCGATGCTGCAAGAGGCGGCGAGCATCTGGGCGAGTTTCGGCATCGACGAAGCGCAGGCCTTGCAAGCGCTGCTGCCGATGGCGCACGGCACCCTGTCGGCCGCGCAGACCAAGGGCCTGTCAGCAGCAGTCGCGGGCCCGCTCTCACGCGGCGATGCGGGCGTGATCGCGCACCACCTCGCGGCACTCACCGCACTAGGCCCCGAGCACGCCGCGCTCTACCGCGAGTTCAGCCGCCGCCAGCTGGAGCTGGTGCAAGCCACCCACCGCCTGAGCCACGCGCAGGCCGACAGCGTGCGACGCGTCATCGACCCAGAATGAATTTCACGATCTGGGCACGCGTGCCCGGGTCGTCGTCGAAGCCGGCATGCGTGGTGCTCGCACTCACCGCACCCGGCGCGGTGTACGCCGCGGTGTGGGGCAGCTTCCTGGCGTAGGCATCGAAGAACTTCTGCATGCCCACGATGGGCGCGCTGATGCCACCTTCAAACGATTCACTCACCAGGTACAGCAGCGAGCGGCGGTAGGGCCCGCAGCTGCCATCGTCTTGCTCGGCGTGGTCGGTGAGGTGGAACTGCTGGTAGCGCTTGACCACGCCTGACAGCAGGTGCGGGCGCACGTGCTCGTCGAAGGTCGACACCTTCACCGCCGGCGCCATGAAGCTCACCGACTCGAAGGTCATGCCCTCTTTCGCCAGCCGGTCGATCATGAAGCTCGCACCGATGCTGCCGGCCGAGTGGGCCACGAAGTGCATCCGAATCTTCTTGTTGGCCACGCCGTGCTTGAAGTGTCGGTACAGCAGCACACCGCCGGCCTGCTCGTCGTCGGGCACGTCGGGCTTGTAGGCGCTCATCGCATCGGCGTTCTGCTTCATCTCACCCCACAGGCGCGTGCCGGTGCGCGCCAGCAAGCGCTCTAGCCGCTGGTTCCACCAGCCCTTGACCGAGAAGGCGGTGCTGCGCGGCACGTCTTTCACCGCGTCTTCGATGCAGCTGAGCAAGGTGCTGAAGAAATCGGTCTCCCACATCAGGAAGATGGGGAACACTTTTTTGTCGTAGAGCAGCGGGATCCATTGCGCCGCGATGTCGGCCGCCTTCTCCTCGCTCACCAAACCCCCGTGCGCATAGATGCACACGTCGACCACGCCGTTTTCTTTGCCCCAATGCCTGCGTGCTTGCGCCAGGTGCACGTCGACCAGCGCGCGCACGTCGTCGGGCTGGGTGCGGAAAACACCGCTGTTGCTGAGCGCGCCGTTGTTACCCATGTTGACGATGAAAGGCGAGATCTCGCGGTTGCGCAGCACCTGGCTCGCCGCCAGCGCCACATGGCCTGCCGCATCGGTGCGCAGGCTGATGGCCTTGGAGATGGCGGTGTGGTCGCGCGTCACCACGCCCAGCTGCGCCACCCAGCAGTCCATGGCGTTGCGCAGCCAGTCGTCATAGCCGAGGATGGCGTAGCCGTGCGAGCCCCACTCGGGGCCCCAAGAGTTCTGGATCAGGAAGCCGCGCTCGTTGTAGCCCACGATGGCAAAGGCATGGCCCGGGTGCTCGGCGTGGCCGCCTTGCACTGGGATCTCCCACACGCCCTTGAACGACGTAGGTCGGCGCTTCTGCGCGGGCAGGTTGATGCCTTCATCCCAACCTGTGTGGCAGCCTGCGCTCGCGTAGATGATGCCCACCTCGTTGAGCGCGGCGTGCATGTCGATGATCGATTGGGTGTCGATGCGGTAGTAGGACCCGAGCGGGCGCTTGACGGCATCGAACCACCAGTCGTCGTCGAGCTTCTTGCTGGCAGCGGGCATGCCGATCTCTGGAAACAGCACCTCGCTGCACGCCCCATGCTTGAACCAGCCCTTGAGCGCCCCGCGCAAGCTAGAGCCCTTGTCTTGCACGGAGCCGGGAAACTCGTCGTAGCGCCGCGCCATCGAATACAGCATGAAGGGCGAAATGGCCGGTGCAGCTTCGCGCTGGGCGTTGCGCAGCAGGTGCTCCACCACCAGCGACAGGCCAAAGCCGGTACAGGCCATGGTGTCACCCTGGTTCTTGACGGGCAGGCCTTGCGCGGGGAACAGCGTGGAGGCAGGGGCCCTGCCCACGTTGGGGCGAAAAGGCCTGTCACGCGAGTCAGGCGGGTCGGGGCGCGCAACGCGCATGAACAAGGCGGTGGGCTTCTTGGCGGTCGTCTTCTTGCGGGTGGCCATGGGGTGTCTCCTCCGATGAGCGAAGGAGCATGGTCGAACCGGCTCGAAGCAGCGTCAAGACTGCAAAGCTTGGGGGCAACCCCGTCATTCCCGCGAAAGCAGGAACGACGTCATGCCGCTCAAATCGCCTTGAACCGCACCCGCTTGGGCCGTGCGCCTTCTTCGCCCAGGCGCCGCTTCTTGTCGGCCTCGTACTCCTGGTAATTGCCGTCGAAGAAGTTCCACTTCGAATCGCCTTCGCAGGCCAGGATGTGGGTGGCAATGCGGTCGAGAAACCAGCGGTCATGGCTGATCACCATGACCGAGCCGGCGAACTCAAGCAAGGCATCTTCGAGCGCGCGCAGGGTTTCAACGTCGAGGTCGTTCGACGGCTCATCGAGCATGAGCACGTTGCCACCCTGCGACAGCGTCTTGGCCAAGTGCAAACGGCCGCGTTCACCCCCCGAGAGGCTGCCCACCAGCTTCTGCTGGTCGTTGCCCTTGAAGTTGAAGCGGCCGATGTAGGCCCGGCTGGGCATCACAAACTTGCCGACGATGATGTTGTCGAGCCCACCCGACACGTCTTGCCACACGGTCTTGTCGGCACTCAGCGATTCGCGGCTTTGGTCCACAAAAGCCAGCTTGGCCGTCGGCCCGATCTTCACGTTGCCGCTGTCGGGCTTCTCTTGCCCGGAGATCATGCGGAACAGCGTCGACTTGCCGGCGCCATTGGGGCCGATGATGCCGACGATGGCGCCCGCGGGCACCTTGAAGCTCAGGTCGTCGATCAGCACCCGGTGGCCGAAGCTCTTGGTCACGTTCTCGAACTCGATCACTTCATGGCCCAGGCGTTCGCCCACCGGGATGAAGATTTCGTTGGTCTCGTTGCGCTTCTGGTAGTCAACGTCGGAGAGCTCTTCGAAGCGGGCCAGACGCGCCTTGCTCTTGGCCTGGCGGCCCTTGGGGTTTTGGCGCACCCACTCCAGCTCCTTCTTCATCGCCTTGGTGCGGGCGTCTTCGGTCTTTTGCTCCTGCTCCAGGCGGCCTTCTTTCTGCTCCAGCCAGGTGGAGTAGTTGCCCTTCCACGGGATGCCCGAGCCGCGGTCGAGTTCAAGAATCCACTCGGCCGCGTTGTCGAGGAAGTAGCGGTCGTGGGTGATGGCCACCACGGTGCCAGGGAAGCGCTGCAGAAACTGCTCCAGCCAGTCGACCGACTCGGCGTCTAAGTGGTTGGTGGGTTCGTCGAGCAGCAGCATGTCGGGCTTGGAGAGCAGCAGGCGGCACAGCGCCACACGGCGCTTCTCACCGCCCGAGAGCTTGCCGATGACAGCGTCCCATGGGGCCAGGCGCAGCGCGTCGGCGGCAAGTTCCAGTTGCAGGTCGGTGTTTTCAGACCCGGCAGCCGAGATGACAGCTTCGAGCTCGGCCTGCTCGGCGGCGAGCTTGTCGAAGTCAGCGTCTTCAGCGGCGTATTCGGCATACACCTCATCGAGGCGCTTCTTCGCGGCCAGCACGCCGCCTATGCCCTCTTCCACCGCTTCGCGCACGGTTTGGTCGGGGTTCATCACCGGCTCTTGCGGCAGATAGCCGATCTTCAGGCCGGGCATGGGAGTGGCTTCGCCCTCGATGTCTTTGTCGACACCGGCCATGATCTTGAGCAAGGTGCTCTTGCCCGAGCCGTTCAGGCCCAGCATGCCGATCTTGGCCCCAGGGAAGAAACTAAGAGAGATGTTCTTGAGGATCTGACGCTTCGGCGGGACGATCTTGCCGACGCGGTTCATGGTGAAAACGTACTGGGCCATGGGGCTACTCTCTGGTGGAACCGGGGAAAACAGGGATTATCCCTGCACCCGCGGCTCCACCGCCCTTTTGGGGCCTCAGTAGTTGCCGACCTGGGTGGCCGTGCGGGTGGCGGCCGACATCGGGAACGACACCGCATTCAAGGCGAACTTGGCATACAGCTCGTCGTTGCCTTCCCAGTCTTCGTCGAGCAGGCTCGCGTCCACCACGCGAACGAATTCGTAGCTGCCACTCTTGGTGATGGTCTTGGTGGAGAGCGAAAACAGAGAGTCGTCGCCCCCATTGAAGCCGCTGTCTTCGCCCCACACGCGGCAGGCGAGCTTGCACTTGAGGCCTAGCACTTTGATGATGTTGACCTCGGTGGCGTCAAAGCCCACCGTGACCGAGGTCGTGACCTTCATCTGGTTGGTGCCGGTGGTGGACTGAATCTTCAACTTGGGGCTGCTGAGGGTAGGCATGACATGTACTCCATGGAGTTGGGTTGACGCGGAGGCCCGACATGGGCTCCTGCATGTAAAGACGCAGGCTCACGCACAAACGGATCTGCCAACTTAGGGGGGTGCCCCCTGCATAGAATGGCCGCCACATGAGCGAGATCACCCTGCTGCTGGAGCAATGCCAATCGGGCGACACCGCCGCGAAGGACCGCCTCTACACCCTGCTCTACAGCGACCTGAAGCGCCTGGCGCGGGCCCACCTGTCCAAGTCCGGGCCCATCACGCTAGACCCCATCGCCATCGTCCACGAGGCCTGGATGCGCTGCGACGGCGGCCAGACCACCGGCAGCCGCAAGCAGTTCTTCGCCTACGCCAGTGCCGTGATGCGCAGCGTGATCGTCGACCACGTGCGCGAGCGCGCGGCGCAAAAGCGCGGTGGTGGCGTGGCCGACGTGACGCTCAGCACCGCCGCCTTTGACGACTTGCCCAACCAGCCCGACGCGGTGCGCGTGGACGAAGCCTTGCAGGCCTTGGGCCGCATCGACGAGCGAGGCCACAAGCTGGTGGAAATGCGCTACTTCGGCGGCATGACGATGGAAGAGATCGCCGAGGTGATGGAGCTGTCGGTACCCACACTCAAGCGCGACTGGCGGCGTGCGCGCGCTTTTCTGTTCGACTACCTGAGCGCCTGAGGCGATGCACAACCCGGCCACTTCGACCGCCGCATGGCGCGAAGTGCTGGCACTGTTCGACCGCTGGGCCGCATCAGAGCCGATGCAACGCGAGGCAGAGTTGCAAAGTGTGCAGGCCCAGCACCCCGCGCTCTACCCGCGCCTGCTGGCGATGATCCACGCCGACCAGGCCGCCGAAGCGCGCGACTTCCTGGGCGATGACGCCTCCCCGGTGCCGGCCGAAGCACAACACGCCGGCCTGCGCCTGGGCGCCTGGGAGCTGCGCGAGCCCATCGGCCAAGGTGGCATGGGCCAAGTGTGGCTGGCCACGCGCAGCGACGGCCTGTACAGCGGGCGCGCCGCGGTGAAGCTGCTGCACGCGGCCAGCATGGGCGCGCAGGCCCAGGCGCGGTTTGCACGCGAAGGCGAGTTTCTGGCGCGTTTGTCGCACCCGCACATCGCGCAGCTGCTCGACGCCGGCCTCATGCCCGACGGCACCCGCTACCTGGTGCTGGAATACGTGCCGGGCGAGCGCATCGACCATTGGAGTGATAAGCGCAAGCTCACCATCGCCGAGCGGCTGCACCTTTTCATGCAGGTGTGCGAGGCAGTGGCCTATGCGCACGCTCACCTGGTGGTGCACCGCGACCTGAAGCCGGCGAACATCCTTGTGAGCGACGACGGCCACGTGAAGCTGCTCGATTTCGGCGTAGCCAAGTTGCTTGGCGACGGCGATGGCGACGCCGACCTCACCGAGCTGACCCGCCAGGGCGCCGCCGGCCTCACGCCCGAATACGCCGCGCCCGAGCAGATTGAAGGCCAGCCCATCACGACCGCCACCGATGTGTACGCCCTGGGCGTGGTGCTGTTCGGCCTGATGAGCGGTGCGCGGCCCTACGGCGGCACCTCGCGCGGTGTGGCCGCGATGGCACGCGCCATCGTCGAAGAGCCACCGCGCAGCCTGACGGCCGCGCTGCGCGAATCGCCCGAAGCCGCGCTCTCGCGCAACACCAGCATGGCGACGCTCGAGCAGGCCCTGCGAGGTGACCTGGAAACCATCGTCGCCAAGGCGCTGAAGAAGGCGCCGCAGGAGCGCTACGCTACGGTGCAAGAGCTGCGCGACGACTTGCAGCGCCACCTCGATCACCAACCGGTCAGCGCGCGGCCTGACACCTTCGGCTATCGCGCCAACAAGTTTGCGCAGCGCAACCGGGTGCAGGTGGTGGCCTTGGCGGGGGTCATGGTGACGCTGCTGGCGGGCATCTTCGCCACCACGTGGCAGTGGCGCGTGGCCACGCAAGAGGCCAATCGCACGCACTCGGTCGTGAAGATACTCACAGGCGTCTTCACCGAACTCAATCCGGAAGACACGGGTGCCTCGAAAGTCCCCGTGGTCGACCTGCTGCGCCGTGGCTGGAGCGAATCGCAAAAGACGCTAAGCCACGATGCATCGCTGCAAGCCGAGGTGGCGCAGCCGTTCGGCCTGATGCTGGCCGCTGCGGGCGACTTGGCCGCGGCGTCTTCGGCGCTGACGCTCAGCCATGCCCACCTTCAACGTGCGGGGCGCACCCACACGAAGGACTTTCTCCAAGTCACCTTTGAGCTGGGCTACGTCGCCGCAATGTTGGGCAGGAATGACGAAGCGCGAATGCGCTACCACGAGGTGCTGGACGCTGCAGTTTCCATGGGCGCCGAGAAGCCCATGGAGCCAATCCTCGCGCTGGTGCGATTGGGCTCCTTGGCGAGCAGCGAAGGCAAACTGGCGGAAGCTGAGCGCTGGCTGCGCCAATCGGCCATCCAAGCAGAAAGCAGGTTGGGCCGAGGTCATGACATCCATCGGCTTGCAATGTCGGAACTGGCCAAGGTCGTCAAGGAGGCAGGCCAATGGAACGAGGCCCGCGATCTCTTCGAGGCGGTCTATTCCGGCCTCGCAGACAAACGCACTCCGGAGGCAGCACGCGCCCGATACGGTATGGCGGAACTCGATGTGGAACTGGGCCAATACGCGCGTGCCTCCCCAGCGATGCCGCCCCTGATCGATCTGCTGGTCGAGCTGTGGGGGGACGATGACACGTACACCATCTACGCCCGCGCCTGGCACGCCATCGCTCTGCATCACCTGGGTCACTATGCAGAGAGTGACAAGGCCATTGCCCGGGCCATGCAGTCGGCACCCAAGTCTGGCAACCCGAGCGTCACCCGGGTCGTTCAGGTCATTCAGGCCCGACTGGCCCTGCGACGCGGCGCGGTAGATCAAGCGGAGCCCCTGCTGCTTGCCGCGGCGCGCGCTGATGAAGCAGCAGGCCCATCGGCCCGTGCACGCGCCGCGAGGGCGCGGGCTTTGCTCGGGGAATGCCAGCTGCGCAGAGGCGATGCCCAGTCAGCAGCGGCCACGCTTGGCCGCGTTTACGAAAATCAGAAGACGCTGTTCGGAACCCGCCACAAAGACATGTGGTCGACACTCACACTGTGGGCCATGGCGGTGGATTCCTCGCAAGGCCTGGCACAAGCGTTGCCACTCTACCTAGAGGCACAGCAGGTCGCGTCGGCGATGCTGCCTGCGGGGCACCCGGACCGCGCACTGGCAGAACTCCTCGCCGCCCAGGCCACGTGGCGCATTTCACCGAGCGAATCGACGCGCCGCGCAGTACTGCAAAGTGGCGAAGCGTTTGAGGCGACCCTGGCCGGTCGATCCGATCTGCAAGCCATTTCCGTCTATGCTCAAAAACTTCTTTCGCTGCCACCTCGCGCAAAGCTCATGCCGCCAGAGCTCTGGCCATTGTTGATGTACTGACCACTGGAGTGACCCCATGAAATCGACCTATCTTGACCGTTGCGTTCCCGTCTTGATTGCCGCTGCATCGCTGTCCTTTGCGTGTGCTGCTTCAACCGCTGCCGAATCGGTGGCTTCGGCGCCAGCAACAAGCAGCAAAGCCGCCAAAGTGGCCAAGCCTGCCATCGCCCCCCCGCGGGCACATGCCAGCGCACCCAGTCACACGAGTCCGCGTGATAGAGCCTCCACCGACAGCGGAGGGAAGCAGGGTCCCGCGCGGCCCACCGGCACGGCGTCAGCCCCCGGCCAGTAAAGCCGCACATGGCCCTTCGTGGTGGTCAAACCCCGAAGCCCGATATCACCGTCGCTGACTTCGCCGTCACCGTGCCCGGTGCCATCGAGATGCTCACGCGCGCATACAGCTCGTCTTGCCGGGGCGCGAAGATGGGCGTGTTGATGTCGGCCATGCCGATCAACACCTTGCCCGGGTCTTCGTCGAGCGTGGCCGTGCTGATCGCACGCTTTTCAGAGTAGGCGAGGTTGCCGGCCGAGGCCACGGTGATGGTCTTGAAGAGGTTGGGGAAAAAGGGACCGGGAAAGGCGTAGGTGTAGAGCAGGTCATCGCCGACCGCGTCGCCCGCCGCCAGGTTGTCGCCGGCCTTGTCTTCGCCGTAGACCTTCAATTCCAGGCGGAATGACTTGCCCACGTCGGCCGCCGTGAAGGTGATGCTGCCGGCGACCGTCACGTCGCGCTTGTTGTTGTCGGTGGCGCCCAGGGTGAGCGTGGGCGTATTGAGTGTTGGCATATCAGTTCTCCGATCAGTGGTTGATGTGGAGCGCCAGTAACTGCAGCGCTCCTACTGGTAAAGACGCAAGCCGGCAGGCGAGCGGATCGTTGATCCCCCATGCGAGGGGGCCGCACATAATCAAGTTGAATCAACCCCCTGCCGCAGAGCACCCACGGAGCCACGATGAACCACCCTCTCTTCCAGCGCGCCTTGCTTATGGCGCTGTGCGCGGTCAGCGTTTTTCTCGCCGCCTGCAGCAGCCCGGCACCCACGCCGTCCATGACATCTCCCGCCGCGGCCCAGCCCTCTGCTGCTGCCATGCAAGGCGGCAACGACTACAGCAAGCCCGACACCTGGCTGTGCCGCCCTGGCCGGGACGACGTGTGCACGCAAAGCCTCACCGTGACGACCATCGGCGCTGACGGCGGCCGCACGCGCGGCGCCCCGCAAGTGGCCGACCCCAAGGCACCCATCGACTGTTTCTACGTCTACCCCACCGTCTCGAACGACCCCGGTGGCAACAGCGACATGCAGGCCGGCCCTGAAGAGCTGGGCGTTGCCTTTGCGCAGTTTTCGCCCTTCCGCACGCAGTGCCGCTTGTTCGCGCCGCTGTACCGGCAGGTCACGCTGGCCGCGCTGCGCAGCCGCTTCACTGGCACGCCGATGGCCGCCGATTGGGCCATGGGCTACAACGACGTGAAGGCTGCCTGGCAGCACTACCTCGCCCACGACAACCAGGGCCGCGGCGTGGTGCTGATAGGCCACTCACAGGGCACGCGCATGCTCACAGAGCTGGTGGCCAAAGAGATCGAAGGCAAGCCGGTGCAGCGTCAGATCGTGTCGGTGATCATTCCCGGCGGCAACCTGCTGGTGCCGAATGGCAAAGACGTGGGCGGCTCGTTCAAGTCGACGCCGCTGTGCCGCAGCGCCACCCAGACCGGCTGCGCCATCGCCTACGTGTCGTTCCGCGCCGGCTCTCCGCCGCCTGCCAAGTCGCTGTTTGCCAAGCCCAGCGGTGACAACATGGTGGCCTGCACCAACCCGGCGGCGCTGGGCGGCGGCGCTGCGCAGGCCAAGGTGTGGTTCTCCAGGCGCGCCGACGTGAGCAGCAGCTCAGGCGCGGGCAGCGACATGTGGCAAGCCTTGTCGAAATCGATAGACACGCCCTTCTTCGCCCTGCCCGGTCTGGTGACCACCCGCTGCGAGCAAGACGCCCACGGCTCCTACCTTTCTGTACAGGTGAAAGGCGACAGCCGTACCGACGACATCGGAGGCGATGTCACGGTGGGCGGCTACACGCTGCGCGACTGGGGCCTGCACCTGATCGACATGAACCTCGGCTTGGGCGACCTGGTCGACATCGTGGGCCAGCAGTCGCAGGCCTATCTCGCGAAAACGAAATAGGCCGCCCCCTTCACTTGCCCATGCACTGGATCTGCAGCAGCCGGTTGGGCCCGAGCCGGGCGCGGATCTTTCGCGAGTGATTGCTGCAACGTGAGCGCTCTGGCGTCCAGCCCTGCCACTCAGACGAAGCGATGCTGATCTTGACATCAGACACGCAATTCTCCGGCGAGCCATCGTCATGCGTCTCGCAGCGCGTGCCGGTGCCGAATGCCAACTCGCGGATGCGCCAGGTGCCGGCGTCAAAGGCATTGCCGGTCGTTGAGCGGCACCACCAGCGGATGTGACCGTCACCGCTCAATGCCACAGTGAACGGCGGTGTCCAGCCGGTGCTGCCGTTGGAGTGGCGCTTGAGCACCACGGCCCCGGGCGAATTGGGCTTGGAGCCATAGCCGACGATTGCGACCTCTGCGCTGCAGCGGTCGGTCATCAGCTCATCGGCCCATGCCGCCGAGCCGGCGCAGAGCGCCAAGGTCGAAAGCGCGATGCCGCGCCAAGCTTGCAAACGATTGAACTTCATGGGTGCCTCCGGCGAGTGGTCAGATGAAAAGCTCTGAGGTCTTCAGCGTCAAGTTGCCAAAGCTCTGCCCGCCGTCAATCGAGTGGGTGCCGTACACGCGGAAGTCGCCTCCGTACGCATAGGCGTGCAGCGACAGGCCGTTGCTGCTGGTGGCGAGTGACGGGGCCGAGGTGAAGATGCCATCGGGCACCATGTGCCAGTGCGCCTGCCAGTTGCTGCCGGCGTCAGTGCTGGTGTTGAGCCACATGTGGCTGTCGGTGCCGCGGCCCATGATGTGCACGCGCTTGCCATCGTCGGAGGCAGCAAGGCCGAGGCCCGCACTGAAAATGCCCTGGCCCACGCTCGCCCAATGTGGCTGAAACGTGGCGCCACTGTCGAACGACACATTGCGCCAGGCGCGCATGTCATTGCCACGGGCTGCAACGTGCACGGTCTTGCCGTCGGCCGAGGTGGCAATGGCCGGTGCCGACGTGAAGACACCTTCGCCGATGGGCGTCCAGTCGACCCAGTTTTTGCCCGAATCGAGCGAGTGGGTGCGCCACATGCGCTTGTCGTTGCCAATGCCAACCGCATGCACGACAGCGCCGCTCGAGCTGCAGGCGATGGCCGGTCCAGTGGTGAAAACGCCTGCCCGTATCGAAGACCAACCCTGCCAGTGCGTGCCGCCATCGGTCGACGAGCCGAACCAGGCGTGGTTGTCCAGACCACGGCCAATCACATAAAGCTGCTGGCCATCGCTTGACGCAGCCGCGCCCAGGCCGGAGTTCACACGCACCGGCCCGAAGTCACCTGCGGCCTGCCAGCTGCTGCCGCTGTCGATGGATCGGTAGCGCATCACGCGGCCGTCGTGCTTGCGGCCGAACAGCATCATGTTCTGCCCAGCCAGTGTGATGGCAGGCATGGGGTGCACGCCTTCGATCAGCTCGGCGCTGCCGGCGGCGAAGAGCTCGCTCCAGTGGTCGTGCATGGCGCGGGCCACTTGCAGCATCTCACCCGCCGCGGGGCCGGCAAAGGTCGAGTTGGTGTTGGACATCGACGCAAAACCGAATTTGCCGTCCAGATGCACCGACAGCGCGGCATAGCTCACGCCGATGTCGCCGGTGTGCCATATCTCGGCCTGGGCTGAGCCCGGCTGGGTGGAAGACCAGCCGCCGCGCAGAAAGGTCGACGCGGTCGACACCTGGTGCGTCTGCAGCGTGTTGCGCGTGGCCGCGGTGAAGAGCTGCGGGTCGGGGCGAAGTTGCTCGCGTATGAACAAGCCCATGTCAGCGGCCGATGTGCACACGCTGCCGACGGGTGCGCGGCAATGCCAGCTGTAGGCCGGCTTGTGCGTCTCGGGGTCGGGGGTGGTGGTGAAGCTGGCGGCGTCCCAGCTGTGCTCCCAGGGGCCGTTGAGCGCGGCGGTGCTGGTGACGCCGGAGGAAGAGTTGCTCATGCCCAGCGGCTGGAAGATGTGCTGCTGAAGCATGTCTTCATAGGTCAGGCCGGTGCGGTGCTCGGCCATCGAAGCCGCGATGATGCCGCCGCCGCTGTATTCGAAGCCACTGCCCGGTGGCCAGTACGTGGGCGCGTCCAGCACGGCGGCCTTGATGTAGGTGCGGCGGCGCGCCATCAGCTTCGGCTTGGTCATGTCGGCCGCGGTGTAGGTCTTCCAATCGTTCAACTGGTCGGTGGCTGGCGTGTAGGGCATGCCCGAGGTGTGGGCGATGAGCTGCTCCACGGTCACGGCCTTGTAGCCGTCACGCGAGGCCGCCACATCCCAGATGCTGGCGTAGACGTCGGCGATCTTGGTTGTCCACTGCAGGTTGTGCGTGCCGTCCTGGATCAGCTTGCCGATCAGATTGCCCGTGAACACCTTGCTGATCGAGCCAAGGTTGAATTTGTCGCTGGGCTGGATGGCATTGCCCGCGCCCGAGGCACCGAGCTTGCGCACGCCCTGCTGCGCACTGACGATGGTGCTGCCGGCGTCTCGCACCAGCACCGCGGCCAGCGCGGGCACTGCGCATTCGGCGATGGTTTCGCGAAGCTTTTGTTCGAGGAACTGTTGGGCCTTGGTACTCATGGTGAGCGTCTCCGTGGGTTGTCCGCGTCAAAACGAGGCGGCTTGCATGGAAAGACGCAGGGGCGCCGCGAAAAGGATCACGTACCCCTCGTCGTAGGGGGGTGACGCGCTGTTACACTGCCGCACCAGCCCAGGCCCCAGTCCCTTTGCTGACGTCAGTTCTGACACGAGCACCGCTCTCAAACGCGAGCCCCGCTCCCTACCTCTTCTGCCTGCGACTGGCGCTCCTTCTGCGAGCGACGGGCCGATCTGCTCCCCGGAATCCCCCATGTCCTTTGACTCCCTCGGCCTCGCCGAGCCGCTGCTGCGTGCCGTGCTCGAACAGGGCTACACCACGCCCACCCCCATCCAGGCGCAAGCCATCCCCATCGTGCTCACCGGCGGCGACCTGCTCGGCGGCGCACAGACCGGCACCGGCAAGACCGCCGGCTTCACGCTGCCGCTGCTGCAGCGCCTGATGGCCACACCAGCCGTGCGCGATGCACGCGGCCGCCTGCCCATACGCGCGCTCATCCTCACGCCCACCCGCGAGCTCGCGGCGCAGGTGGAAGAGAGCGTGCGCAACTACGGCAAGTACACCAAGCTCACCTCGATGGTGATGTTTGGCGGCGTGGGCATGCAGCCGCAAATCGACAAGCTCAAGCGCGGCGTCGACATCCTCGTGGCCACGCCCGGCCGGTTGCTCGACCATGCGCAGCAGCGCACGCTAGACCTGAGCCACATCGAGATCTTTGTGCTCGACGAAGCCGACCGCATGCTCGACATGGGCTTCATCCACGACATCAAGAAGGTGCTCGCGCTGGTGCCCGCCAAGAAGCAGAGCCTCTTGTTCTCGGCCACCTTCAGCGACGAAATCAAGAACCTCGCCGATCGCCTGCTGAACAAGCCGGCCCTGATCGAAGTGGCACGCCGCAACCAAACGGCCGAGACCATCGCGCAAAAGGTGCACCCCGTGGGCCGCGAGATGAAGAAAGACCTGCTGTGCCACCTCATCAAAGAGAACGACTGGCACCAAGTGCTCGTGTTCACCCGCATGAAGCATGGCGCCAACCGGTTGGTCGAGCACCTGCTCAAGCAAGACATCAGCGCCATGGCCATTCACGGCAACAAGAGCCAGAGCGCGCGCACCAAGGCGCTGGCCGACTTCAAGAACGGTGACCTGCAGGTGCTGGTGGCGACCGACATCGCCGCGCGCGGCATTGACATCGACCAGCTGCCCCACGTGGTGAACTACGAGCTGCCCAACGTGCCCGAAGACTACGTGCACCGCATCGGCCGCACGGGCCGTGCCGGCGCGCAAGGCGAAGCGGTGTCGCTGGTGTGTGTCGATGAAAACGGCTTTCTGCGCGAGATCGAAAAGCTCATCAAGCGCGAGATCCCCAAGGAAATCATCGCCGGCTTTGCACCGGGCGCCAACGAGCGCCCCGAGCCCATCGTGCTCGGCCGCATGACGATCGGTGAAGGTGTGAGTCGTGGCGGCCACCGCAGTGGTGGCGGTGGTGGTGGTGGCGGCGGTGGTCGTGGTGGCAACTCGGGCCGCAGCGGTGGTGGTGGTCGCAGCGACTCGCGTGCCCCTGCACGCGACGGTGGTGGCCACGCGCCCGCGCGCCAAGCCCAGCCTGCACGCCAGGCGCAGCCCGCCGCACGCCCGCAGGGCCCCCGCCCCGAGCCGCGTCGTGACGGCGGCAAGCCCATGCCGCGTTTGACGACACCCAAGCGCTGAGTACAGTGGCCGCCATGGCCACCTCCTCTGCATCCTCTACCTCTCCTTCGCGCGTTGCATTGATTGCAGGCAGCACCGGCCTCATCGGCCGGGCGCTGCTGCCCCTGCTCCTCGCCTCTCCTCGCTACGCCGAAGTGCAGGCCTTGCTTAGACGCAAGGTGCCGGATCTGCGCGATCAGCCCAAGCTCAAGCCACAGGTGGTCGACTTCCAGGCGCTGCCGGCGCTGCCACCTGTCGACGACGTGTTCATCGCCTTGGGCACCACCATCAAGGTGGCTGGCTCGCAGGCGGCATTTCGGCAGGTCGATTTCGACGCCGTGGTCAACACCGCCCGCGCCGCACGCGCTGCCGGCGCCACACGGCTGGCCGTGGTGTCGGCGCTGGGTGCCGACGTGCATTCGCGCGTGTTCTACAGCCGCGTCAAAGGCGAAATGCAAGCGGCGATCTCGGCGCTGGGTTATGCCTCGGTGGTGATCGTGCAGCCCTCCATGCTGCTGGGCGATCGCGCATCGCTGGGGCAACCGGTGCGCAGCGGCGAAGTGTGGGCGGGCCGCTTGCTGAGCTGGCTGCCCAAGAGCGTGCGGCCCATCGCCGCGTCTCAGGTGGCCGAAGCCATGCTGCGCACACTGGCGAGCGCACCAACGGGCATCACGCTGCTGCCCTCTGGCGCGCTGTATTGAGTTGCGCATCCGGCCTAACTGTCACAAAGTGTTTCTCGCAGGGCCTAAAAGGCCCCTGCTGCTTGCAGGTTGTCGCGCCCACAAAGGCACATGCGCTTAAAACGTGTACCTTCGGTTGAAACTGTGGAGTACGTCACATGAGCACCCCTTGGAATACCGCATGGCAAGGCCCGGATCTCGTCGTCTTTCGCGACGATGCCGAGGTCGATCGTTTTGTCGCCGCGCAGATCGAGCGCGTCGTCTTCGTACACCGGGGCCGCGGCGACACGCTTGGCGACCTGATGTATGCACTGGTCGAGCTACCCGACGAGCACATCGTGATGCCCGCCGACACGGGCTTCTCGGGCCGCGTCAACTTCGAGCGCCTGAGCTTCTGGGCCGAGAAGCAATGCGTGTACTGGGTGCCGGAGCACAAGGCGTCGTTGCCAGCACGCATGCGTCGCAGTGTGTGGCTGCTGAGGCCGGGCACACCGGCCTACGCGCGGCTGCCGCGGGCCGAGCTGTCCTCACACGTTGACGCGTGGCCGCTGGTGGGCCCGCAAACCTGGGAGCAGCGCAAGTGGATGCGCATTGCGCTGAGCAGGCCCTTCGCTGGCTTGAGCGCCACGCCCACGCAACCAGGCGAGTTGGTCGACCACCCTGCGCCGCGTCGCCGCGCCTGAGTCAAGACTGAATGCCTTTTTGAATGGCAAAAAAAACCCGGCAATGCCGGGTTTTTTATCTGCGGAGCGAAACGCTCAGGCAGCCGAAGCAGCCTTCTTAGCAGCCTTGGCCTTCTTGGCCTTAGCCTTCTTCTCGGCCTTCATGGGCTTCTCAGCCTTCATTTCCTTGGCAGCCGGAGCAGCAGCAGGAGCCGAAGCGGCTTGGGCGAAAGCGCCGAGGGAGAAGGTGGCAGCGATCAGCGCAGCGATGATTTTGGTCATGGTGTTTCCTTTGCAAAGGGTTAAGAGCTACTTGCTCCCAGCCACAACGCCGCCTTCAAACGCCCGGTTGACTCGGCTTCGAGAAATAGTGCGCACTCAAGGCGTGGTCTTTCGCTTCGTCCAAGCGCAGCACCGGTGTGACACAGCAGTCGACGCTCTCGAACACCGAAACCCAGTGCGCGAGTGTGTGCGCCTTGAACTCCCGGGCCACCAGCGTACGCAAGGCCATGGCCTCGTCACCGCCCACCACCAGGCCACGCGACCAGTGCCGCTCGGACCACTGGGGCCGGCCCAGCGTTTCGCACAAGCGGCGCCAGAACTGCAGCTCAAGCGCACCCACCGCAAGGTACCGTTCATCGGCGGTCGCATACACGCCATAACAAGGTGCCCCACCCGAGAGCAGCTCGCGGCCCTGAACCGGCACGCGGCCGGTGGCGGCCAGGGTGATGCCCGCGAGCACATGGTGGCGCAGCACTTCGTGCGCCATCGACACATCAACGAAACGGCCCTGCCCATGCCGCTGCACACCCAACAGCCCCGCGAGGATTCCGCACACCGCCGCTTGGGTGCCGCCCATCAGGTCGCCGATCTGGAAGTTGGGCGTGATGACTTCGCCGTCCACCGTGGCCAATTGCTCCAGCACGCCAGCCATGGCGATGTAGTTGATGTCGTGGCCCGCGCGATGTGCCCACACGCTGTGCTGGCCATAGCCGCTGATGGCGCACATCACGAGCCGTGGGTAGCGCGCATGCAGCTCGCGCCAGCCCAGGCCCAGGCGATCCATCACGCCGGGGCGAAAGCCTTCGACCAGCACGTCGGCCGTCTCAAGCAAGGCATGCAGGCCCGCGCGTCCACCCTCGGTGCGCAGGTCTAGGCAGTGCAGCTGCTTGCCGTCGTTGAGCGTTCGAAACATGAGGCTGGGCTGGTTCGCTGCCAACTCTTCGGGCGAGCGCCAGAAGGCACGCGAGCCATCGTCTTGCCCCTGGTCAGCGGGGCCTTCGACCTTGGTGACCTCGGCCCCCATCTCCATCAGGTGGCGAGTGGCCAGCGGGCCGGGCAACAGGCGGGTCAGGTCGACGATGCGGGTGCCCTGCAAAGGCGCCTCGGCCGCCAGATCAGTCAAAGCGCCCTTCCCGCAGCCACTTGGTGATGACCCATTTTTCACCCGCGATGACGGGTGCGCCGCCATGCAAGGTCTTGGTCATGGGATGGGGGCGGTCGTAGCTGAAGAACACGGCATTGCCCTTTACGGGGGCCACTTCAAGGCTCACGTCTGGGAAGGTTGTGGCGCCTCCGCGCTCGGGCGTGTTGAGGTAAGTGACGATGGTGGCCACCCGCTGACCACCGCGTTTGAGGATGCTCGGTGTGCCCGACTGCGCCGGGTCGAAGTAGTCGTAGTGCGGCTTGTACTCTGCACCCGGCCGGTAGCGCAGCACTTGCAGGCCCTCGCCGTTTTCAACCGGCCAGCCGAGCAAGGCGCCGATGCGCGCCTCTAGGCGCGTGCACAAGGTGTTCTCGCCGCGGCCAAAAAACATGCCGTCGCTCGTGCGCGCCACATTGACCTCACTAGATCCGGTGCTGGTGACCACCGTTTCAGAGCGCGCCAGACGCGCCCGCGCCAGCTCGACCATCTGGTCGCATTCGTCGTGCGACAGCATGTTGCCGAACACAATGACCCGCGGGTTGCGCAGCGCCATCACGATGCTGATTTCATGCCCGTTGACCACCAGCGAGCTGGGGGCGTCAGTGAGGTCGGGCTCAGGCACGGGCACCGGGGCCGGCAAGCCGTGGGTTTGAGCGTGCTCCTTCAGAAAGCCGGCCAGGGTTTCTTCCAGCGCGGCGAGGGCAATGTCTTCGTCCCAGCCGCTGGCCATCATCGACTTCAGTACTTCGTCTGGTGGTCGACCGGCCTTGGCCTGATCGACGATCCAAAGACGCAACTCAGGGGTGACATTTTGCTCAGCCATGGTCGGATTTTGCCGGATCAGCCGTCCAGTCGGCGGCGAAAGACCAGCCTGTCGGGTTCAGATACCGCGCTTTCGAAGCGATAGCCCTCAGCCTTGAATTTCTCCAGGCCGGCGGGCGCGGCCAAGCGCTCGGTGATGGCGTGGCGCAGCATCATGCCGCGGGCCCGCTTGGCAAAAAAGCTGATGACCTTGTAGCCCCCGGGCTTCCAGTCCTCGAACACGCACTCGATGACCCGGGCCTTGAGCCCCTGGCCCTGAACCGCCCGGAAGTACTCCTGCGAGGCCAGATTGACGACCACGCGCGGCTTGTGCGCAGCGAGCTGCCGGTTGAGTTGGCGGGCCAGGGTGTCGCCCCAGTAGGCGTAAAGCGTCTTGCCCCGCTGCGTTGCCAGCGCCGTGCCCATCTCCAGGCGATAAGGCTGCATGCGGTCTAGCGGGCGCAGCAGGCCGTAGAGGCCGCTCAGGATGGAAACGTGCTCCTGCGCCCAGACGAGATCGGCTTCGCCAAGACTGGGTGCCTGCAGGCCTTCGTACACATCGCCATTGAAGGCGAGCACGGCAGGCTTGCTGTTGTAAGTGGTGAATCGCTTGGACCAGGCGCGGTAACGGGCCACGTTCAGCTCGGCCAGCGCCGGTGACAAATCCATCAGCTCGGCGATGTCGGCCGCGGTCTTGGCCTTGAGCACTGAGATCAGCTCAGCAGTTTCTGCGAGAAAGCGTGGGCGGGTCAGCGCCAGGGCCGTGGCAGGCGGGCTCTGAAAGTCAAGGGTTTTTGCGGGGGAAATCAGGAAGTGCATGGCGCTGATTTTCAATCAGTGCGCGAATCGCCCGCAAAACTGTGCAATCCGCCTCTTGTGCGGGCTGACACGTTTGACAAAATTGGTTACCACATACCCGGCCTTCGAACACCAGTCATGCGCAACAAACACATCGCTTCCTGGCTCGGACAAATGCTCCTGGGCTTTTGCCTCTTTCTAGGGGGCTTCGAGGTCGCCCGCATCTTCTGGAGCGGCATGTGGGAGGTGGCAGCCGCTGGCGCCACGGCCTGCGTGCTGGGGCTCGCGCTGATGGCATTTGCCGAGAACCGCCAACGCCCTTTGCGGGTGCTGCGAAAGGCACGCAGAGCGCTCAGCTTTCCCACGCAGTGGGCCGTGAAGTTCGACAAAAGCGTGCCTCAGGGCGGCGTGATTCCGGTGGCGGTGATTCGCTCGGATGGCGTGCGCTTTGTGATCGACATCCAAGGCCACACCGACGCTGGCTGGAACGACCCGATTGAGGGCGAGCCCTTGCTCATAGGCCCACGAGGCAAGAAGTTCAGCACCGACCCTGTAGCGCCGCTGATGCAGGCCGCTTTGGCCTGGGGGGCAACGCCCATACTCTGGTTGCCTGAGGCCAAGCACCCCCGAAATTTGCGCCAAGAAGGCTGCGAGCTGATCGTGGTGCTGGGCGGTGCGCGTGAACTCAAGCATGTGCTGCGCGGCGCAGAGATCGTGGCGCGCCGAGACATGCCGCTTGAAATGACCATGCCACCGAAGGCGGCACGCAAACGCAGCGCCGCGCCGGTGGCAGAGCTGGCCTGAAAGGCCGCCTTACTTCTTGGCGTCGTTGACGGCGTCTTTCACCTTGTCGCCGGCTTTTTCGACCTGATCGCCTGCTTTATGGGCAGCGTTGTCAATCGACTTCCCGGCGCGCTCGGCCGGGCCTTCTGCAGGCTGACAGGCGCCCATGGCGAGAGAAAAGGCTGCGACGAAAACGTACACGGCAGATTGCGGCTTCATGGGGGCTCCTTGGGTTGCTGTTGATTGGCTGGCGGTTTGTTTGGTACGGGTCACGCTGGATCCGATGAGCTGAACTGTAAAAACCGGCCCGGGTTTTGTCGTTCAGCGTGAAGCGTGTTCGCGTGTGAGCCGCTTCCTACGTGCAGGCGCTGCCATCACTTGAAATCGCGGCTACGGCTCACCAGGCCCTGCAGCAGCGCCGAGTGATCGATGGCCTTGACGGCCACCAGGTGCATCACCGCAAACTTGTCGTCGCCCTGGCGCTGCCATTGCCCGTACACCGTCAGCAGGCTGGCTGCGAGCAAGGGCGTGCGCTGGGCCTCAACCACCTGCGGCCAGACGACCACATTGACGGCACCGGTGTCGTCTTCCAGCGTGATGAACATCACGCCCTTGGCCGTGGGCGGCCGCTGGCGGTGCGTAACCAAGCCGCTGGCGCGCGCCAGCCGCCCGTGGGGAAAGTGGCGCAGCTCGGCGGAGGTTTGCACTTTGAAGGCGTTGAGCTGGTCACGCAGCAAGGTGAGCGGGTGGCGCTTGAGGGTGAGGCCCAGCGCCTGGTAGTCGGCCAAGGTGTCTTCGATCTCGGCCGGCACCACCAACTGCGCAGGCGCTTCATGCACGCGGGTGGCACGCAGCAAGGCGGTGGGCCGGGTGTCGATACCAGCCACCGCCCAGGCGGCCTGGTGGCGGTGGCCGCTCAGGCCCTCCAGTGCATTGGCCTGGGCCAGCGCCTTCAGCTCATGGGCATTGAGCTCGGCGCGGCGCGCGAGGTCTTCAATGCCAGTGAAGGCAGCCTCTGCACGTGCCTGCACGATGCGCGTGCCGGCACCCGCTGACAGCCCCGACACCCTGTGCAAGCCCAGGCGCACCGGCTGCAGCGGTGCATGCACGGCACCGGTGTCTTGCCCGCGCGGGCCTTCGAGCGTTGATTCCCAGTCACTGACCATCACGTCGGCCGGGCGCACCTCTACGCCATGCGCGCGCGCATCACGCACCAGCTGAGCGGGCGCATAAAAGCCCATGGGCTGGCTGTTGAGCAGGCCCGCCAAGAAGGCATCGGGGTGGTGGCGCTTGAGCCAGCTGCTGTCGTAGGCCAGCAATGCAAAGCCGGCGGCATGGCTCTCGGGGAAGCCGTATTCGCCGAAGCCCTGGATCTGCTTGAAGATGCGCTCGGCATATTCCTGGTCGTAGCCCTTTTCCACCATGCGCCCGACCAGCCTACCGTGGAACGGGCCAAGGCCGCCCTTGCGCTTCCAGGCGGCCATGGCCCGGCGCAACTGATCGGCTTCGCCGGGGGTGAAGTCAGCAGCCAGCATGGCGATCTGCATCACCTGCTCCTGAAAAATCGGGACGCCCTTGGTGCGCTGCAGCGCAGGCTTCAACTCACCGGGGTAGTCGATCTCGTCGTCTCGCAGCTTCCGGTTCTTGAGGTAGGGGTGGACCATGCCGCCCTGAATGGGCCCCGGCCTCACGATGGCCACCTGCACCACCAGGTCGTAGTACTGCGTGGGCTGCAAGCGCGGCAGCATGCTCATCTGCGCACGGCTTTCGATCTGAAAGACACCCACGGTGTCGGCCGCGCAAATCATCTCGTAGGTAGGCGCGTCTTTGTCGGGCACGTCTTGCAGCGGGAATTCGCGCCCCAGCTTGTGCCCCACAAAATCGAGGGAGCGACGCAGCGCGCTCAACATGCCGAGCGCCAAGATGTCGACCTTCATCAGGCCCAAGGATTCGAGGTCGTCTTTCTCCCACTGGATGACGCTGCGCCCTTCCATCGCAGCGTTTTCCACGGGCACCAGCTGCGAGAGCTGATCGCGCGCGATCACAAAACCACCAGGGTGCTGGCTCAGGTGGCGCGGAAAGCCGATCAGCTGATGCGTGAGCTCCATCCACAGCTTCACCAGCGGAGCCGCGGGGTCGAAGCCCGTTTCACGCAAGCGCTCGTCGCCCACGCTGCCATCAAACCACTGCACGCTCTTGGCCACGGCTTCAATGCGCTGCAGGTCTATGCCCAAGGCGCGCCCCGCGTCCCGCAAGGCAGAGCGCGGGCGGTAGCAGATGACCACGGCTGTAAGCGCGGCGCGGTGCCGCCCGTACTTGGCATAGATGTACTGAATGACTTCTTCGCGGCGCTGGTGTTCGAAGTCGATGTCGATGTCGGGCGGCTCACGCCGCTCGACGCTGATGAAGCGCTCAAACAGCAGCGTAGAGCGGTCGGGGTCGATCTCGGTCACGCCCAGGCAATAGCAGACGGCGGAGTTGGCGGCGCTGCCCCGGCCCTGGCACAAGATCTTTTGTGCGCGCGCCCACTGCACCACATCGGCCACGGTAAGAAAGTAGCGCTCGTATTCGAGCTGCTGGATCAAGGCAAGCTCGTGCTCGATCTGATCAAGTATCTTTTCCGGCAAAGCGCCTTTGAAGCGCTGGGCGGCACCAGCCAAGGTGAGCTTGCGCAGGTGGCTCGTGGGCGTCTCGCCAGGCGGCACGATCTCTTGCGGGTATTCATAGCGCAACTCGCTGAGCGAAAACTTGCAGCGGCTGGCCAGCGATATGGTGTTGGCCAGCCATTCGGCGCGGTAAAGGCGGCCCAGCCGCGCACGCGAGCGCAGGCACGCCTCAGCGTTGGGTTGCAGCCGCCAGCCACTCTGTGCCACCGAGCACTTAGCCCGCGTGGCCGTCAGCATGTCTTGCAACGGCTTGCGCGAGCGCACATGCATCAGCACACCGCCCGCCGCTGCGATGGGCAAGCCGGTGGCCTGGGCCACACGCTGCACGACGTCGAGCAGTACATCGTCACCCTGCGCATTTCGCAACTCGATCGCAATGCCGGCGCGGTCTTGAAACCACAGCTTCAGCCAACTGGCATGCGCCAGCACTTCTTCGAACGATTGAGACGCCTGCGGCACCAGCAGCGCCAGGCACTCGGGCAGGCCTGTGAGGGTGGGCGCATTCGGCACCTTGCCTTCCACATCGCCCGGGTGCGCGAGGTAGCAGCCTTTGGCTGCGCGGTTGCGCGCCACGGTAATCCAGTGCGACAAGTTGCCGTAACCGCGCCGCGTTTGCGCCAGCAGCACCAACCGCGCATGGGGCTCGCTTGTGCCTGGCAGATGAAGGCAGATCTCGCTGCCGATGATCAAATGAAAGCCACGCTCCTTGGCCGCGTTGTGCGCGCGCACCACCCCCGCCAGGGAGCACTCGTCAGTGATGGCCAGTGCGCCGTAGCCCAGCTGCTGTGCACGCTCAACCAGCTCTTCGGGGTGCGACGCACCCTTCAGGAAACTGAAATTGCTCAGGCAATGCAGCTCTGCGTAAGACGGGAGTTGGAAGCGCGAGGCCATGACACCACATGCTCTAGCGACCTCAGCCTGCGAGGCTGCGACTCACCACGCCAAGCGCCGGCACCCAGTACTGCGCCAACGGCATGCTCACGCGCAGGTGCTGGCTCGCGAACTCGGCGCCATCGTCATCTGCCGCTTGGTGGTAGCGGACTTTTTCACCCGCCTCGTTGCCCCAGGCATCCATGCCGGCCATGGCATCCAACGGGCTGCGCACACCGCCACCGCCCACCTTCAGCACGTGGGTGTAGATCATGGTGGTGCTCACATCGGCATGGCCCAGCAGCTCTTGCACGGTGCGTATGTCATAGCCGCTTTGCAGCAGGTGCGTGGCAAAGGAATGGCGCAAGGTGTGCGGCGTGGCAGGCTTGACGATGTGCACTTCCTGCAGCGCGCGTTTGAAAGCGCGCTGAAAGTTCTGCTCATGCACGTGGTGCCGCCGCTCCACGTCTGTGCGTGGGTCCATTGCAAATTTGTCGTGCGGGAAGACCCAGAACCACGCCCATGACGCTTCAGCCCGTGGGTACTTTCGGGCCAGCGCATTCGGCATGTGCACCCCCGCCCGACCTGCAGCACGATCTTGTGCCCATAGGCGGCGCGCACGCTCCATCTGCTCGCGCAACGCAGGCACCAGCGATGCCGGCAACATCACCACGCGGTCTTTCGCACCCTTGCCCTCGCGCACGACGATGGCACGGCGCGCGAAGTCAACATCTTTCACCCGCAGGCGCACGCCTTCCATGATGCGCATGCCGGTGCCGTAGAGCAGCTGCCCCATCAATTGATGCGCCTCGGTGAGCTGGCCGAGCAGGCGCGCGACCTCATCGCGCGTGAGCACCACGGGCAAGCGCACCCGCTCTTTGGGTCGCCCGATTTCAGTCATCCACGGGATGTCTTGCCCAAGTACCTTTTGGTACAGGAACAGCAGGGCCGACAAGGCTTGCTTGTGGGTGGCGGCCGCGACCTTGCGCTCGTTGGCCAGCCAAGACAAAAAACTCTCGACCTCCGGCCCGGCCATTTCGGCTGGGTGGCGCATGCCGTGGAAGCGCACGAACATGCCGACCCAGTACACATACGCATGCTCGGTGCGAATGCTGTAGTGCTGGTAGCGGATGCGCTCACGAAGCTGATCCAGCAAGCGTTCGGATTGCAGGGGTGGCAAAAGGCTGTGGGGCTGTTCCATGCGCGGACTACTGTATTTATATACAGTATATTGAGCCACAAGCCACGCCAGTTGGCAATGCATCTCAGGGGAGGAATTTCATGCCGCCAGCCTGCGTGGGCACTCGCATCATCAAGACGCTCTCGGTCGCACAGCCTGGCGCCATCAAACTGCTGCGCCGGTACGGCAAAGCACTGGTCTGCGTGCGCTACCGATGCAGCGCAGACGGGTTGACCCGCTACACCACAGTTGAATTGCTGGTGGACGAAGCGCCTATTCAAAAGAGAAGACAGGAGTTCGAGGTGGTGGCGATACGGCTTGGGAAAATGGACATGGCCTCGACGCGCAAAGACATTTCGGCCCATGGAGGGCAATGGGATCGCACCGCAAAGGTCTGGCGCCTGACGCGGTCTGCGGCAACGCTGTTGGGGTTGCTGGGGTGCGTGGTTGGAAAATGACGCGATGCGGGCTCTATCGCTGGCCATTTTCAATCGAGAGGACGAACAACGGCGGATCAAGCCTGAGTTCTTTTGCCTACGGGCAGCCGCCGTTGTTTGCCTCTCATTTTAAACGTTAGGCAACGGGGCCGGCTCAAATCTGAAGTGCAACACCTGCGCAACGCTAAGGTTCTGCATGGGAACTCAATCCACGCCACTGAACCGCCCCGGATTTTGAGGAGGCTCCAACCCTTGAGAAGATGGAGCCATGAACAAGTCGAAGAAGTTTTCACCTGAGGTCCGTGAGCGAGCAGTGCGGATGGTCCAGGAACACCAGGGCGAGTACACCTCACTGTGGGCGGCGATCGAATCAATTGCACCCAAGATCGGCTGCGTGCCGCAGACCCTGCTGGACTAGG
>NZ_JBKJOQ010000104.1:0-17355 GCF_046595475.1 Rhizobacter sp. | reverse complement strand
GTGACGCACTGACCGCTGGGGCGAGCCTCACTGAGCTGGCGCGGCCCCGCTACCCGCATTCGCCCATGAGTTCTTTTGGCTCTGTTGAATTTCGAATGGATGCAGCGCCCCCCGTTTTCGTTCGCCCTGAGCAGGGACTGAGCCTGCCGAAGGCCCGTGCGTCGAAGGGCTGGTGAGCGAAGTCACCCTGCGAGCAAGGCTTCGACAGGCTCAGCCCGAACGGAAATTCGGCGGTCATTGCCCACTCGAAATTTCAGAGAGGCGTTCTTTTCTTCCCGATCTCCCGCCTGCAGCCAGGCTGCCGCACTTCGGAGGGTTGGCCGATTGCGTCAAGGATCGGGCCTCCATCGTGCTCAGCGTGAGCGAAGACTGCAGCTTCGAGTTCATCTCACGCGGCGAGGCCAGGCCCTGCCAGGCGGTGGCCACCCGGCCGTTCGGGCGCCGCTCGTTGATCGCCAAGGGCGTGCCCATCGTGAGCATGGGCGTGAGCCCCAACCATGCGAGCTACCGCCTGTTTCGCAACATCGGCGAGAGCAGCAGCTTGAGCCTGCCGCGCAACCTGTTCAGCGAGTTCAATGAGCCGCTGCTGGCCTTGTATGAAGGGCGCAGCAGCCTCGTGCAGGCCCAGGCCTTGGCTCTCGCTCACCGAGATCGCACTGGCGGCCGGCTTCACCGACTCTGCGCATTTCAGCAACGCCTGGCTCAAGTCATTCGGCGGCTCGCCTACTCATTTCTTCTGCAATGAGCGGGTGGAGGTGATGACGGTGTTCCGCGCGCCCAGTTGCGCGGGCGAGCGGGTGCTGCCTTACCTGCTGTCGGAGCGCCGCCTCAGCGCTTGAGAGCCGGCGCGTTGCGCTGGGTTTCGGCCCAGGTGGCTTCGCACTGGCGCCTGATCTTGGTGTCGATCTCGGGGCCAGTGCCCTTGTCCATGGCCTTGGCCGCGAGCTGGCTCTCTTGCCGGTACTTCGCGGTCTGGCGCACCTTGGCCAGCTCGGCACGGGCCTTGTCGTCGGGCTTGACCTTCCACAGCGCCAGATAGGCCTCGTCGCGGTGGCCGCGCATGTGCTCGAAGCGGCTTTCGCACTTGGCAAAACCCAGGTCGAACTGCGCCAATACCTTCACCTTTGACGGAAGCGCATGCGCCGGGGCTGCGAGCAAGCCCAGCAGGGCGAGGGCGATCAAAGTTCTCATGTGAGCTGCCTTGGGGTGGGGAAACATGCCGAGCCGCATTGTGGGCATGAACGGCGGCGGAGACTGCAACCGAGTGTGGCGCTCAGGAAGCGACCCCGTCCAGCCGCTTTTCGCCGAACGCGAACGAGCCCGTCTGAATGCGCCCGTTGCGCACCTCGTAGATGCACATCATCTCGATGCGGCCGGGGCCTTCCGGGAAGGTGCGTGTGACTTCTTCGTGGTCGATCACGATGTGGCCCATCACCGAGCGCTGGATCAGGCGTGCGTGCAGATTGGGTTCGGTGAAGCGCGTGGCGCTGCGGGCGCGGATCTCGGCGTGGCCTGCGGCGAGCAGCCTGGCCGGAAGCTCGAACTGCTGGGCGTCTTCGGCATAGGTGGCGAGCCAGGCGAGGAGGTCTCGGGCGTTGTAGGCGTCGAGCTGGCGCTGGACGACAGTTTCTGGTGAGGTGTCGGGTGTCATGGGCGTGAATTCTTTCACGCTGGTCGCCTTGCGCTATTGCCTCTCTGCGAGAAGCCGAGCCCTGGCACCGATGCGAAGCGAGCTGTAGCGCACCCGAGGGTGGCGTCGAGGGGCGCAGGGCTTGAGGGTGGCGGGCGCAGCGCGCTTCAGTATCTGACCCTGAAGCCGCGCAAGCCTCACACCTGCATGTTCATGATTTCAGAGTAAGCCTGCACCAGCTTGTTGCGCACCTGCAGCGTCGCCTGGAAGCCGATCTGGGCCTTTTGCATGGCAACCATGGTTTCTTCCAGGCTGACGGTGGGGTTGCCCATCTGCACCTGCATTTGCATGTCGTCGGCCTTGAGCTGGGTTTCGCTCACCGAGCGCAAGGCCTGAGTCAGTTGCTGCTGGAAGCCTGCCCCATTCACCGGCTTGGTCGTGTTGACCAGCGGCATCCCGTTCGTGCCGAGGCCGGCGCGTGCGGCGGCTTGGGCGAAATTGAAGGGTTTGAGGGTGACATCCATGCAGAGAACTTTAGGGCTTTATGTAAGCAGGGATGTCTGGAACTGGGTGCCCTTTGGCGGGCTGTTCAGCCCATCCCGGCACCTCAAGTTTCCAAATAATCGTTCTCATCCGGGCGGTGTCTGCCTGCTCGTTATGGAACCTCAGCGAAGAACATGGACAACGCGGTCGCCATTGCCAACCCCAACACACTTGCCAACCCGGCCGGCTTCGGTGCGCGGCTGGCGGCGCTGCCGGCCAAGAGCCGCATCAGCCTTGGCATAGGCATAGCGGCGCTGATCGCCGTGCTCGCCGCCATCACGCTGTGGAGCAGCCAAGGTGACTACAAGGTGCTGTACGCCAACCTGTCCGACAAAGACGGTGGCGCCATCATTGCCCAGCTCTCCCAAATGAATGTGCCCTACCGCTACACCGAAGGCGGCGGCGCCATCCTCGTGCCGGCGTCACAAGTTCACGACCTGCGCCTGAAGCTCGCGTCGCAAGGCCTGCCCAAGGGCTCTGTGGTCGGCTACGAGCTGATGGACGGTGCGCGCTTCGGCCAGACTCAATTTCAAGAGCGCCTTACTTTCCAGCGTGGCCTGGAAGGCGAGCTCACCCGCTCCATCACCGCCATGCCTTCCGTGCAAAACGCACGCGTGCACCTGGCGCTGCCCAATCAGAATGGGTTCTTTCGCGAACAGCAAAAGCCCAGTGCTTCCGTCATGCTCTCGCTCTACCCTGGCCGCACACTCGACCGCGCCCAAGTGGCCGGCATCGTGCACCTGGTGTCAAGCAGCGTGCCCGAGATGAACCCCAAGGCCGTGAGCGTGCTCGACCAGACCGGCACCTTGCTCTCAGGCGCGCAAGACACCACCTCTGGCGCCGGTCTCGACGCTCAGCAGCTTCAGTACGTGAACCAAATCGAGGCGAGCTACAACAAGCGAATTCTCGACATCCTGGAGCCCGTGGTCGGCCGCGACAACCTGCGTGCCCAGGTGACAGCCGATGTTGATTTCTCGCAGACCGAGTCGACCTCGGAAGCGTTCAAACCCAACCAGGGCGCCAATGCCGAGGTGAGCGTTCGCAGCACACAGAGCAGCGAGCAGAGCGGCAGCAACGGCGCGGGCGCCACCGGCATCCCCGGGGCCACCTCCAACCAGCCACCGGTGGCCGCCACCGCGCCGCTGACGGGCGTGTCGCAGCCACTGCAAACCGCACAGGGCGGTGGTGCCGGAGGCCAAAGCAACAACAGCCGCAACGCCGTCACCAACTACGAGGTCGACAAGACCGTGAAGGTCACACGCAATGCCACTGGCACGGTGAAGCGCTTGAACGCCGCCGTGGTGGTCAATCACCGCAGCGTGACCGACGCCAAGGGCAAGACCACCAGCGTGGCCTTGAGCCCCGAAGAGATCGAGAAGCTCAATCTGCTGGTGCGCGAAACCATCGGCTTCAAGCAAGAGCGCGGGGACTCGGTCAAGGTGATCAATGCGCCTTTCAAGATTGAAGCCGTGGCCAAGGACGACACACCGCTGTGGAAGCAGCCGCAAACCGTCGACCTGCTGCGCGCGGGCGCCGTGCCCGCGGCCCTGGCCCTGGTGGCGCTGGTGATCGTGTTCGTGTTGATCCGCCCGGCCCTGAAGGCCGTGACGCGGCCGCTGCCGACCGACGCCCGTGGCAACACGTTGAATGCGGTGGTGGGTGATGCCGAAGTGCTGCCTGCCGCGCCAGAAGAATTCCTGCGCATCGAGTCGCCCAAGGTCAGCGCCCACCTTCACAGTGCGCGTGCCTTTGCGAAAGAAAACCCTACCGCCGTGGCCAACATCGTGCGCGGCTGGGTGAATGGCGACACGCTCAAGGCCTGAGAGAGAAGCAAAAGAATGGACGCACAGGGACTCGAAGACGCAGCCATATTGCTGATGTCGCTCGGCGAGGAAGAGGCCTCTGAGGTTTTCAAACACCTCACGCCCAAGGAAGTGCAGGGCCTGGGTGAAACCATTGCCCGCA
Source organism: Rhizobacter sp. (assembly GCF_046595475.1). GTDB lineage: Bacteria > Pseudomonadota > Gammaproteobacteria > Burkholderiales > Burkholderiaceae_C > Rhizobacter. The sequence continues at coordinate 13,217 of NZ_JBKJOQ010000104.1, read as the reverse complement.
TGCGCAGCGTGCCGCGCGAGAAGGTCGAGGGTGTGCTGGAAAAGTTCGCCACCGTGGCCTCCGAGCAGAGCAACCTGGTGACCGACACCGACGAATACGTGAAGACCGTTCTGCGCAAGGCGCTGGGCGAAGACAAGGCCAACCTGCTGATCGACCGCATCTTGCAGGGCGGCGACGTTTCGGGCATCGAGAGCCTGAAGTGGATGGACGCGACCTCGGTGGCCGAGCTGCTGCGCAACGAGCACCCGCAGATCGTCGCCGCCATCTTGGTGCACCTTGATTACGACCAGGCCTCGGGCGTGCTCAAGTGCTTCACCGAACGCCAGCGCAATGAAGTGCTGGTGCGAGTGGCCACGCTCGACGGCATACAGCCCTCAGCGCTAAAAGACTTGAACGAAGTGATGAGCAAGGTGCTGGCCGGTGGCGACAAGCTGCGCAAGGCCTCACTGGGCGGCGTGAAGACGGCCGCTGAAATGATCAACCTGATGGGTGGCAGTGTCGAAACGGCAGTGCTCGACTACATCCGCGAAGCCGACAACGAGCTCGCCCAGAAGATCATGGACAACATGTTCACCTTCGACGATCTGGAGAAGATCGACGACAAGGGCATACAGCTCTTGATGAAGGAAGTGCAGTCTGAGTCTTTGGTCATCGCGCTCAAGGGCGCCACGCCAGAGATGCGCGAGAAGGTCTTCCGCAACATGTCGACCCGTGCCGCCGAGACGCTGCGCGAAGACCTTGAAAGCCGCGGCCCGGTGCGCGTGAGCGAGGTCGAGGCCGAGCAGAAAGAAATGCTGAAGATCGTGAGACGCCTGGCCGACGAAGGCCAGATCGTGCTCGGAGGCGGCGGCGACGATGAGTTCCTCTAAACCGCCACGCCCCGCGCCACCGCCCGTGGGGGGCGCGCCGAAACCGGCCTCGCCCTACAGCCGCTTCATTCCCCGCGAAGAGCTCAATGGCTTTGCGGCGTGGAAGCCCGGCGCGCTTTCCGGTGGCGAAGACTCGCCCGTGTCGCCCTTGCAGCGCGCCGAGCCACCTGCGCCACCGGCACCCCCCAAACCCTCGCCCGCGGAAGAGCTGGCGGTGCATGTGCGCACCGCGCGAACCAGCGGCTACCAAGACGGCTATCGCGACGGCCTGGTGGCGCTCGAAGGCTTCAAGCAAAGCTTTGCCTCGCAGATCACCGCGCAGCTGGGCACGCTCACGCAGTCGTACACCCAGCAGCTCGATGCCTTGCAGCAAGACATGGCGCGCGCGCTGGCCGTGTCGGCCACACACCTGGCGCGCCAGATCGTGCGCAGCGAGCTGGTGCAGCGCCCCGAGCTGGTGGCGGCGGTGGCACAAGAGGCCGTCGACACGCTGCTGCTCAGCGCGCATCACATCACCCTGCGTGTGCACCCTGATGACCACGCGCTGGTGTCGCAAGGCGCAGCCGACGTGCTGGCCGCTCGCGGCGCGCGCCTGCTGTCTGACGCGACCGTCACCCGCGGCGGCTGCCTGGTCGAATCCGACATCGGCGTGATCGACGCCAGCCTGGAGGCGCGCTGGCGCCGTGCGGCGGCCTCGCTGGGCATAGACGAAGGTTGGGATGGCGCAGCGTCTGTTGATGATGAGATGGCGGAGTAAAAAGATGAATTCAAAGACGAACGCCAGCGTTGACGCAAAGAACGCAAAGAGGGAATACCAAGAACGCGAAGAGAACAAGCAAGATTTCGCCTCCCATCTTTCTTCGCGACCTTTGCGTCTTCTCTTTGCGCTCTTTGCGTCAACGCTGGCGTTAGAAGCCTCGCCAGGAGCCGCCACATGATCACCTCCCCGCACGAGAACCAAGCACTCGCCGTCACCGAGAAGTGGCAGCGTTACCTCGCCGATTTGCAGACCTTTGCGGCCGAACCGGTGGCACTGGAAACGCAGGGCACCCTGGTGCGCGTGGCGGGCTTGGTGCTCGAAGCCGCCGGCATACGCGTGCCGGTGGGTTCGGTGTGCCAGATTCACATGGACGACCACCGCATCGACGGCCGCCCGCCCGTGCTCGCCGAAGTGGTGGGCTTCTCGGGCGACCGCGCCTATCTCATGCCCACGGGTGACGTGCAAGGCCTGGCCAGTGGCGCCCGTGTGGTGCCACGCCCTTCGCCCATCGTGCCCATGCTGCTCGGTGCTGCGCACCACCCGTGGCGCCGCGGTGAAGACCGCACTCAACACTTGCCGGTAGGCGATGGCCTGCTGGGCCGGGTGATCGACTCGCATGGCCACCCCATCGACCGCAAAGGCCCGCTGCAGCACGTGCACAAAGAGCCGCTGATTCGCCGCGCCATCAATGCGATGGACCGCGACCCGATCCGCCAGCCGCTCGACACCGGCGTGCGCGCCATCAACGCCATGCTCACCGTGGGCCGTGGCCAGCGCATTGGCCTCTTCGCCGGCACCGGCGTGGGCAAGTCGGTGCTGCTGGGCATGATGGCCCGCTACACCGCCGCCGACGTGATCGTGGTCGGCCTGATCGGTGAGCGCGGTCGTGAAGTGAAAGAGTTCATCGAAGACATCTTGGGCGAAGAAGGCATTGCCCGCTCCGTCGTGGTGGCGGCACCCGCCGACGCACCACCGCTTACCCGCATGCAAGGCGCGAACTACGCCACTGCGATTGCCGAACACTTCCGCGATCGTGGCCAGCACGTGCTCTTGCTGATGGATTCGCTCACACGCTATGCCATGGCACAGCGCGAGATTGCCTTGGCCATTGGCGAGCCGCCGGCCACCAAGGGCTACCCGCCGAGCTGCTTTGCCAAGCTGCCGCAGCTGGTGGAGCGCAGTGGCAACGGCATCCACGGCGTGGGCTCAATCACCGCTTTCTACACGGTACTGAGTGAAGGCGATGACCAGCAAGACCCGATCGCCGATGCGGCGCGCGGCATTCTCGACGGCCACATCGTGCTCTCGCGCGAGCTGGCCGAGGCCGGCCATTACCCCGCCATCGATGTGGAGCGCTCGATCTCGCGTGTGATGAACAACGTGAGCCCGCCCGAGCACGTGGACGCCGCCCGGCGCTTCCGCCAGCTGCATGCCAAGCACAACAAGGCGCGCGACCTGATCCAGCTCGGTGCCTACACGCCTGGCCACGACGCAGAGCTCGACACCGCCGTGCGCCTGCACCCGCAAATGATCCAGCTGCTGCAGCAAGACATGCACCGGCCCGCTTCCTTGCCCCAGAGCCTGCGCGAGCTGCGCAGCGTGGTGGGCAGTTGATTCCTCAGGACGTAAACCATGACCACTCCCAATCCTTCGCTAGACCCCTTGATGGCCCTGTTGGGTCAAGCCGAGCGCGAGCGAGACGATGCGTTGGCAGACATGCAGCGTGCCAACGAAGTGCACACGGCCGCACTGACGCAGGCCGAGCAACTGGTGGCTTACCGCGGCGAGTACGAAGCGCGCTTTCGCGAGCAGTTCAGCAAAAAGAGTTCGATCGACATCCTGCAGTGCTACCAGGGCTTCAGCGCCCGCCTGGGCCAGGCCATAGACCAGCAGCATCAGGTTGCCGGCCACGCTGCGCTGCGTGTCGAGCAGTCGCGTGAACGCCTGCGCGACCAGGAGATGCGTGTTGCATCTGTACGCAAGCTGCTTGAGCGGCGGGTGACCGAGCTGCGCCAGATGGCCGACCGCCGTGACCAGAAGCAGACCGACGAGTTTGCCGCTCGCGCCGCCTGGAGCCAGCTGCAACATCGCCCCTTGTCGCCCACCGTCTGATCGCCCCTGTCTGGATCGCCCCTTTTCTTGATCGCACCCCCCATGACTGCTGCCATCTCGTCTTTCACCGCGCCCCCGCTGCCGCAAGCGACTGTTCAGCCGCCCGCCCCGCAGCAACCGCACCACGACTTCGCCCAGATGCTCAGCCAGCGCCAGGCGCAGGCGCACGAGGCGATGCATGCCGCGCCCGAGCCTCAGCCGGCTGAGGAGCCAGCCTCCAAGCCGCAGAGCATGGCCAAGCAAGCTGCTGCCACCCCGCCGCCGGGCGAGCGCTCCGCTGCCAAGACCGGCAAGGCCCCGGCAGCCAAGGCCACTGAGCCAGCCGACCGCGAAGACAAGGCCTCGGCCAGCGACAAGGCGGTTTCGGCAGACGACGCACAGCCTGCGGAGGCTGTAGACCCCGCTCTGGCCGACTGGCTGGCAGCGCTTAACCTGCCGGCCGCTCCCGTGCCCGCAGACGCCCCTGTGGCCACCGGCCGAAGCGCAACCACGGCCGGCGCCGATCTCACTCGGGACGCGGCCGAGGTAAAAGGCGCCAAGGGCAAGCCCGGCGTGGTTGCGCTCAAGGCCGACGCCCCTGCGGCTGGCACCGCACGCAGCGACACCGAGCCTGCCGATCGCTTGGATGCCGCACGCGATACACGAGATGCACGCGATGCACGCGGGAAGCCCGACGCGGTGGCCACAGACACGAGCGCAAGCTCGTGGCAGGCCGCCATGGAGCGCGTGGCGCCGGCCGAGGTGACACCCCGGCATGAAACCCCGGGCATCGCGGCCTTGGCCGCGGCCCACGGCGTGGCGGCCCCGCAGCGCGCGGCCGAAGCCGCTGCCCCGGTGGCGGTGAGCATGCCCACGCCCGCCACCGCCCCCGAGTTCGCCCAGGCGCTGGGCGTGCAGGTGAGCGTGCTGGCACGTGATGGCGTGCAGACCGCCAAGCTGCACCTGAACCCCGCCGACATGGGGCCTATCTCGGTGCAAATTGCACTCGAAGGCACGCAGGCGCAGGTCAATTTCGGCGCCGACTCGGCTGCCACACGGCAGATCATCGAAAGCGGCTTGCCTGAGCTGGCCGCTGCGCTGCGCGACGCGGGCTTCACCCTCTCAGGTGGCGGTGTGCACAGCCAGGCGCGTGGGCGAGACCAGGCTGACGGCGCGACCGGTGGCGACGGCAACAGTCGTGGTGGTGCGTCAAGTGAGACGGAAGTCACGGCTCGGCCTGTGAAGGCACGCGTTTCGGCAGGTGGAGTGGACCTCTACGCCTGACCAGCCTTCACCGCCAAGGCGCTAAGAACGCGAAGAACGCGGAGGTCAGCCGGTTTCACCCGGCGACCTGTGGGTTCTTGGCGTCATTGCGGTGAAGAGACTTGCTCACGGCACCGCCGCCTCGGGGGAAGCCGGGCTTTCCCCCCGCTTATCAAGCCATCTAAAACCCACCAGGTTTTCATAATTTCAGCAGAGGCAGCCCCGTTTCGGGCCTGCCATTGAAGGAGCGTTCATGGCCACTGCCGCCGCCAAAGTCGACGATGTCGTCGCGGGCGATGTCGTCCCCAAAAAGGGCAAGAAGAAGCTGATCATCATCATCGCCGCTGCGGTGCTGCTGGTCGCGATTCTGGGCGGCGGCGGAACCGTGTTCATGATGAAGAAGAAGGCCGCTGCTGCGGCAGCCGCCGCGGAAGAAGACGGCGACGGCGAAGCGTCGGCCGCTGCTGAAGAAAAGCGCAAGGACCACGCCAAGCACCCGCCCACCTTCGTGGCACTCGAGCCCTTCGTGGTCAACCTTGCTGACAAGGAAGCCGACCGCTTCGCGCAGATCGGCGTCACGCTCGAAGTGGAAGACGCCAAGTTTGGCGAAGAGATGAAGGCCTACATGCCCGCCATTCGCAACGGCATCTTGATGGTGCTGGCCCACAAGACCTCGGCGCAGCTGCTGTCGCGCGAAGGCAAGGTTGCGCTTGCCCGAGAAATCATGCGCGAATCGGTGCTGCCCATGGGAATCGAGGTGAGCGAAGACGACGAGGTTGAGGCGGCGCCCGAGCCGAAGGCCATTTCCAAGACCGCCGACGACCCGGAAGAAGACACCCCCAAGCCCAAGAAGCGCAAAAGAGCCGCCACACCGAACCCGGTGAAACATGTGCACTTTTCCAACTTCATCGTCCAGTAAGACGCCATGAATCAACAGATTCTTTCGCAAGACGAAGTCGATGCTCTTCTGCAAGGCATCACCGGCGAGAGCCAGAAGCTGGAGCAGGAAGATGCCCCGCAAGGCGGCATACGCAATTACGACATTGCCAGCCAGGAGCGGATCGTTCGGGGGCGCATGCCCACGATGGAAATCATCAACGAGCGCTTTGCCCGCAACATCCGGATCGGCTTGTTCAACTTCATTCGCCGCAGCCCCGAGATCTCTATCGGCGGCATCAAGGTGCAGAAGTACAGCGCCTTCTTGCGCGAGATCGTGGTGCCGACCAACTTCAACATTGTGTCGGTGCGCCCGCTGCGCGGCTCGGGCCTGATCGTGTGCGACCCGACGCTCGTGTTTGCGGTGATCGACGCACTGTTCGGCGGTGCCGGCAAGTTTCACACCCGCATCGAAGGGCGCGATTTCTCACCCACCGAGACACGCATCATCACCCGCCTGGTTGAGGTCATCACCACCGAATACAAGAAGGCATGGCACGGCATCTACCCGCTGGAGCTCGAATACCAGCGCTCAGAGATGCAGCCGCAGTTTGCCAACATCGCCACGCCCAGCGAGATCGTGGTCGCCACCAGCTTCACGCTGGAAGTGGGCGACACCACCGGCACCATTCACTTCTGCATACCGTACGCCACGCTGGAGCCGATACGCGACGTGCTGTATTCGACCATCCAGGGCGACAGCAACGAGCCTGATCGCCGCTGGGTCAACCTGATGAAGCAGCAGATCCAGGCCGCCGAGGTCGAGATCGTGGCCGAGCTGGCCAAGGCGCCGGCGACGGTGGAGCAACTGCTGTCGTTCAAGGCGGGCGATTTCATCGAGCTCGACCTCGAAGCCGGCATACAGGGCAAGGTGGTGGGCGTGCCCATCTTCGACTGCCACTACGGCACCTCGAATGGCAAATACGCATTGAAGATCGATCACATGTTGTCCACCTCGAACATGGGGTGGCTGGGAGACCAAAATGGCAGCTGAAGAAGCAGGCGCAGCGTCCGCCGAAGACGCAATGGCCGCTGAATGGGCCGCGGCCCTGGCTGAATCCAAGCCCGAAGTGGCCTCGGAGGTGCAAACCGCCACCGAGCAGGCCTCTCCGGTGGCGTTCCAGAACTTCAGCGCGCAGGGTGCGCCCGGGGCGGGCAACGACATCAACATGATCCTCGACATCCCGGTGCAGCTCACCGTGGAGTTGGGGCGCACGCGCATCCCGATCAAGCACATCTTGCAGCTGGCACAGGGCTCGGTGGTGGAGCTCGACGCGCTGGCCGGCGAGCCGATGGACGTGCTGGTCAACGGCTACCTCATCGCCCAGGGCGAAGTGGTGGTGGTGAACGACAAGTTCGGTATTCGGCTCACCGACATCGTGACGCCGAGCGAGCGCATGCGCCGCTTGAGCAAAGGTTGACCGCGACACATGGCAACGACTGCGTTCACCTCGGTGCTGTGGTTCATCGCGATCATCGTGATGATCCCGGTCGCGCTGTGGCTGCTCAAGCGCACCCCCATGGGCGGCGGTGCCGCACAAGGCGTGATGCGCAGCGTGGCCATGCTGCCGCTGTCACCCGGCCAGCGCATCGTGACCGTCGAAGTGGGGCAGGGCGACGCTCGCCAATGGTTGGTGCTGGGTGTCACCGCCACCAGCATCACCACCTTGCACACCATGGCGCCGCAGGCCGAGCCGCCTGCTGCCGGCATGCCGGCGCCTGCGTTTGCTTCAGCGTTTTCGCAGATGCTGAGCAAGCTGCGCCGCGATCAGGGAGCTACGCCGCCATGACTTTTTTTTCGCCTCGCTTGAAGCGCCTGGGCTTCATCGCCGGCTTGTCGTTGTTGTCGGCCGTGCCAGTTGCAGCTTTAGCCCAAACCGCGGGTGGTGCGAGCCTGCCGCTGGTGGTGGGCCAAGGCGCAGGCGGCACCAGCTACTCGGTGCCCATCCAGACGCTGCTGTTCTTCACCGCGCTGAGCTTTCTGCCGGCGATTCTGCTGCTGATGACGGGCTTCACCCGCATCGTGATCGTGCTGAGCCTGTTGCGCCAGGCGCTGGGCACCCAGTCGGCCCCGCCCAACCAGGTGATCGTGGGCCTGAGCCTGTTCCTCACCTTCTTCGTGATGAGCCCCACGCTCGACAAGGTGTATGCGCAGGCCTACCAGCCGTACTCTGAAAACAAGATCGCCTTCGACGAGGCCCTCAAGCGTGGCGAGGTGCCCATGCGCGAGTTCATGCTCAAGCAAACGCGGCAGGCCGACGTGATGCTGTTTGCGAAGTTGGCCAAGATCGACCCCGCGGTGAAGAGCGCAGACGTGCCCTTCAAGGTGCTGGTGCCCGCCTTCGTGACCAGCGAGCTGAAGAGCGCGTTCCAGATCGGCTTTCTGATCATCATTCCGTTCCTGGTGATCGACATGATCGTCGCCAGCGTGCTGATGAGCCTGGGCATGATGATGCTGAGCCCGGTATTGGTGGCCTTGCCCTTCAAGCTGATGCTGTTCGTGCTGGCCGATGGCTGGAACCTGCTGCTCGGGTCGCTGGCGGCGAGCTTTGCCACCTAGTGCGCCGCTGGGGCTGAGCCTGTCGAAGCCCCTTTCGAGAACCTCGCTGCCCTTTGACAGGCTCAGGGCGAACGGAGTGAACTGAGACCATGGATTCCCAACAAGTCTTCACCTACGGCCAACAAGGCCTGTACCTGCTGCTGATGATCTCGGCCCCGGTGTTGCTGACGATTCTGGGGGTCGGTTTGCTCGTGAGCATCTTCCAGGCGGCCACGCAAATCCATGAATCGACGCTGTCTTTCGTGCCCAAGATGATTGCCGCGGTGGCGGTGCTCGCCGTCGCCGGCCCATGGATGCTGACCACCCTTGTCGAATACATCCAACGCACGCTCACTGCCATCCCAAGTGTCGTGGGCTGAGGCAACGTGCACCCATGCTCACCTTCAGTGAAGCCCAGCTGACGGCGTGGATCACGCCGCTGCTGTGGCCTTTCCTGCGTGTGCTGTCGCTGTTCATGACAGCGCCCGTGCTGTCGCAGCGCAACGTGCCGCTGCGCGTGCGAGTAGGCCTGGCCTTTCTGATCACCGTTTGCGCCCAGGCGTCCCTGCCTGAGATGCCGGCCATCGCGCTCGACTCCCCGCTGGCGGTGCTGGTGGTCATTCAGCAAGTGTTGGTCGGCGCGACGATGGGCTTTTCGGCACGCATCGTCTTCGCCGCCATCGAGTTCGCCGGCGAGCTGGTGGGTTTGCAGATGGGCCTGAACTACGCTGGCTTCTTCGACCCCTCTACCGGCGGCCAGGGCACGGCGGTGGGCCGCTTCTACGGCACCACGGTGGCGTGGCTCTTCATCATCATCAATGGGCATCTGCTGCTCATCATGGCGCTGGTACAGAGCTTTCACGCCTTCCCGGTAGGCCCCGAGCCGTTTGCATTCTTGCGGGCGCTGCAGCCGCAGGTGTGGGGCGCCGAAGTCTTCAAGCTGGGCTTGTGGATCGCACTGCCAGTGGTGACCATGCTGTTCTTTGTCAACCTGGTGCTGGGTGTGATCTCGCGCGTGTCGCAGCAGATGAACATCTTCGCCATTGGCTTCCCGGTCACCCTGGGCGTGGGCCTGCTGGGGGTGCTGCTCACGCTGCCGATGATGGAGGCGCCGTTCACGATGGCGCTGGAGCAGATGCTGGCGCGCTTCCAGTAGGGGCGCGGGTCAGACCCGACCGAGCTTCACCACCACGTTGTCGTTGCGCAGGCAGGCGGCGCGGGCAAGACGGGAAGTGGGCTGCGCTTTGCCCTCTTATCCGGTTCAAGTTCCCGTCACACCCGGAAACAATAGAGAAGCCCTAGAACACCCTCGCCATGGCCGCTTCCGACCAAGACCGCAACCTTCCCGCTTCACAGCGAAAACTCGACAAGGCCCGCAGAGAGGGGCAGGTCGTGCGTTCGCGTGACCTCGGGCATTTCGCGGCGATTGCGGCCGGTGGTGCGCTGCTGGTGGCAGTGGCGCCGCAGGTCACGACCTGGTCGGCCCGGCTGCTGAGCAACGGGCTGCGCTTCAACGCTGCATCGGTGCAGAGCCCCGAGTTCATGGCCGAGCGCCTGGGCGATCTCACGCTGCAGATGATGTGGATCGTGGTGCCGCTGGGTTTTCTGATGATGGCCGTGGCGCTGGCCATGAGCGTGGCCGTCGGCGGCTGGGTCTGGACCTTCAAGCCGCTGATGCCGAATTTCGGCAAGCTCAACCCGATCACCGGCATTCCTCGCCTGTTTTCCAAGCAGCAGCTCATTGATGCCCTCAAGGCCTCAACGCTTGCGCTCATCCTCGGCACCATAGGCGGCTTGTACCTGCGCGCCAACATCGCCACCTTCGGGGGCGTGCTGGCCATGCCCCTGCCGGCTGCGCTGTCGCACGCCGGCAGCGCCGTCGTCGGCGGCATCTTGCTGCTGCTGCTGGCATTGGCCGCCTTCGCCGTGGTCGACGTACCGCTGCAAAAGCACCTGCACGCTGCGAAGCTCAAGATGAGCCACCAGGAAATGAAGCAGGAGCAAAAGGAAACCGAGGGCAACGTCGAAGTCAAAGCCAAGGCGCGTGCCCGCATGCGCGAGATGAACAACAGGCGCATGCTCGCCGCCATCCCGAATGCCGACCTGGTCGTGATGAACCCGACCCACTACGCCGTCGCGCTCAAGTACGACGATGCCAAGATGGGTGCGCCGCGTGTGGTGGCCAAGGGTGCCGACCTCATTGCGATGAAGATTCGCGACATCGCCAAGAGCTCGCAGGTGCCGGTGCTGCAGGCCCCGGTGCTCGCACGTGCGCTGTATGCGCATGCCGAAGTTGACCGCGAGATCCCTGCGGCGTTGTTCTCGGCCGTGGCGCAGGTGTTGGCCTATGTGTACCAGCTGCGCGCCGCGCTCACCGGCCGCGTGGCCATGCCGGGTGCCTTGCCTGAGCTGAACGTGCCGGCCGAACTCGACCCGCATAACAAACCCGGCTTCGTGCCTGATGAGGTGATGGAATGAATGCGCTGATGAAGCAGATGCAAGCCTTCCTCGGCCCGCACGCGACCGCCATCAAGGCGTTGATGGCGCCGGTGTTCATCATCATGGTGCTGTCCATGATGGTGCTGCCGCTGCCGGCCTTTGCACTCGACCTGCTGTTCACCTTCAATATTGCGATGGCGCTGATGGTGATGATGGTGGCGGCCTACATGGTCAAGCCGCTCGACTTCTCGGCTTTCCCGACCGTCATCTTGCTGACCACGCTTTTGCGTCTGTCGCTCAATATTGCTTCTACCCGCGTGGTGCTGTTGCAAGGCCACACCGGCCCGGGTGCTGCGGGGCAGGTGATCGAATCGTTTGGCCACTTCCTGATCGGCGGCAACTTCGCCGTCGGCCTGATCGTGTTTGCCATTCTGGTGGTGATCAACTTCGTGGTGGTGACCAAGGGCGCAGAGCGCATCGCCGAAGTGGGCGCGCGTTTCACCTTGGACGCCATGCCGGGCAAGCAGATGGCGATCGACGCCGACCTCAACGCTGGCCTGATCGACGAGAAAGAAGCCAAGCGCCGCCGCCTGGAAGTGGGCAACGAAGCCGAGTTCTTCGGCTCCATGGACGGCGCCAGCAAATTTGTGCGTGGCGACGCCATCGCGGGCCTGCTCGTGCTCTTCATCAACATCATCGGCGGCTTCATCATCGGGGTGGCGCAGCACGACCTGTCGGCCGCGCAAGCCGCCAACAGCTACATCCTGATGGCCGTGGGCGACGCGCTCGTGGCGCAGGTGCCGGCGCTGCTGATCTCGGTGGCCGCCGCCATGGTGGTCTCGCGCGTCGGCAAAGAGCAAGACGTGGGCACCCAGATCGCCGCTCAGGTGTTCAACTCGCCGCGCACCCTGGCCATTACCGCCTCGGTGATCGGCTTGCTGGGGCTGATCCCGGGCATGCCGCACTTTGTGTTCTTGCTCATTGCGGGGGGGCTGGGCTATGCCTCGTGGTGGATGAACCGGCGCAACAAGCGCGCCAGGCTCGCGCCGCCCACGCCTGTCATCAGCGCTGAGCCGAACGCTGAAGCCACTTGGGACGACCTGCAACCCGTCGACACCCTGGGCCTGGAAGTGGGCTACCGCCTGATCGCGCTGGTAGACAAGGCGCGCCAAGGTGACCTGTTGCAACGCATCAAGGGCGTGCGCCGCAAGTTTGCGCAAGACGTGGGCTTCTTGCCGCCACCGGTGCACATACGCGACAACCTGGAATTGAAGCCCAGCATGTACCGCCTGACGCTGCGTGGTGCGGTGGTGGGCGAGGGCGAAGCCTTCCCCGGCATGCTGCTGGCCATCAACCCGGGCGGCGCCACCACCAACTTGATCGGCACCAAGACCACCGACCCCGCCTTCGGCCTGCCCGCGGTGTGGATCGAAGAGCGCCAGCGCGAAGCCGCGCAGATGAACGGCTTCACCGTGGTCGATTGCTCGACCGTGATCGCCACTCACCTTTCGCACCTGATGCAGCTGCATGCCGCCAAGCTGCTGGGCCGGGTGGAGGTGCAGCAACTGGTCGAGCACGTGACCAAGCTCGCACCCAAGATGATCGAAGACGTGGTGCCCAAGATGGTGAGCATCCCGGCGTTGCAGAAGGTATTGCAGCTGCTGCTCGAAGAGGGCGTGCACATACGCGACATGCGCAGCATCGTCGAATGCCTGGCCGAGCACTCGTCAACGGTGAGCGACCCGGCCGAGCTGTCACGCCGCATTCGCATTCATATCGCGCCGGCCATCGTGCAGCAGATTTACGGGCCGGTGCAAGAGCTCGAAGTGATCGCGCTCGAGCCCGAGCTGGAGCGCCTGGTCACGCAGGCTTTGAACTCGCCGCATGGCGCCGCGCTAGACCCCGGTGTGGCAGACACGCTCACCCGCAGTGCCGCGGAATCGGCCAAGCGGCAAGAAGACCTGGGGCACCCGGCGTGTCTTTTGGTGCCCGACATGATTCGCGCGCCGATGGCTCGTTTGCTCAAGCGTGCGGCGCCGCGGCTGCGGGTGCTGGGGCACAGCGAGATACCTGAGACGCATTCGATACGCATTGGGGCCATCATCGGCGGGCAGGCGTAACCTGCTCGCGCGCCTCAGCTCGCTCGGCTGATCGCCTGCCGCTCAGCCTCAGCACTACCCGCTCAGCCTGACCCTTCGACAAGCTCAGGACAGGGTCCGCTTCGCGGATCGAAGACCCGCTCGGTTTTGCCTGGGTCTTGTTCACTGCGTGAGGCCGCGCCGGGATTTCGCCCCGGCAGGCGACCGTCTTTCTTGGATCG
>NZ_JBKJOQ010000100.1:0-10285 GCF_046595475.1 Rhizobacter sp. | reverse complement strand
AAACGGGGGGCGCTGCATCCATTCGAAATTCAACAGAGCCAAAAGAACTCATGGGCGAATGCGGGTAGCGGGGCCGCGCCAGCTCAGTGAGGCTCGCCCCAGCGGTCAGTGCGTCACTCGTCGGCTCAAAGCCTCGGAGGTGATGGTCGCGGCAGTAGACGCTGAGCGCTTGTATGCAGTCGCTGTAGCGTTGCGTGGCAGCGCCGGGGTTTTCCCGCGGGCGGCAGTGGCCTGCGCGGGCTCAGCGGGCCCTCTGGCGTTTGGGCAAGCTCTGGAGAAACGGCCGAAAGCGAGGTCTGTTTCAGCCCTCTCCCCGGAGCACCCCGCAGGATGATGGATGGGCGTGGAGAAAGCCGCTCCCGTGTGTTCGCCCAACGCTGCCTCATCGCCATGCACCTACCTGCCCGCTCGCCACGTCAAGCCTCCCTTGGATTCCCGCGGCGTTGGCGCGCTGCGCTGGCCCGTGGTGCCGCACTGGGAGCGCTGGTGATCGGCACCACGGCGGCCTTGGCACAGCCGCTCACCTTCGCCGTGGCAAGAACACCGCTTTCGCTGCCGATCTACATCGCCAGCGAGAAAGGCTTTTTTGCAGATGAGGGTCTCGACTTGCGCTTGTCTGACTGCACGGGTGGCCACCGATGCCTCAAGCAGCTTCTGGACGACCAGGCTGACCTTGCGACCGCCGGCGATCTCCCCGTGGTTTTCAATTCGTTCGAGAGACCCGATTTCGCGGTGCTGGGAACCTTCGTGACCACCACCGAAGACGTCAAGCTGATTGCCCAAGCGCGCTCCGGCATCTCCAAGCCTCAGCACCTGGTGGGCAAGCGCGTCGGCGTCGTGCCGGGCTCGTCCAGCCAATACTTCCTGGATCTGTACCTGCTCACCGTGGGGGTAGACCCGAGCACCTTGACGCTCGTCAACTTGCAGCCGGAGAAGATGCTCGAGGCGATGATGGCAGGCACCGTCGATGCGGTCGCCGTATGGGAACCCTACTCATATCTGATCATCCAGGCCCTGGGCCCCAGCGCCCTGGTGATGCCGCACACCAGCGGCTACATCCTCACCTTCAACCTTTTGGGCCATCGCAGGTTGGTGGGTGCGCGCGACGCCGATCTGACGCGGGTGTTGCGGGCCGTCGAGCGAGCAGAGCAGTTCATCCGTGAGCACCCGGCAGATGCGCAGGCGATTCTTCGCGCCCGGCTCAAGCTCGATCAAAAGTTCATCGACTGGGTGTGGGCGGGGCTCAACTTTCGCCTGGGGTTGGATCAGTCTCTGATCACGACCATGGAAGGTGAAGCGCGGTGGGCGCGCCGCGCAGGCCACGTCAAGGGCACGGCTACGCCGAACTTTCTGGGCATGCTGCACACCGCTCCGTTGAAATCTGTCAAGCCGGCTGCGGTGGGTGTGGCCCGCTAAATCGCCATGCGCATTCGTACTTTGCTTCTGGCGGTGATGGTCGCCACCCTCAGTCTGGGCGGTGTGGCCGCCTTGCTGGTGGTTCGCGCCGCCCAAGACGAGAACGCCGCCAGCGAAACCCAGGCGCGGGCGCAGACGACCTCTCACGAGGTGTCAGGCTTGTTGGTGCTGACGCAAGAGTACGCACGCCATTCAGAATCACGCTCGGCTCATCAATGGCACCAGCGCCACGCCACCATCACCACCGCTTTGTCCGGTGACGACGCCGGCGCCGCACTCAAGGAACTGCGTTCGGTGACGCAGGCCCTGCCGCCGTTGTTCAACCGCCTGCAGGAGCTGCCCACCGACGAAGCGCCTTTCACGCTGCGGCGCAAAGAGGTGTTGATCGATCAGCTGTTGACCAGCACGCAGGCCATGAGCGACCTCGCCTACCAGTGGTACCAAGAGGCGGTGCTTCAGCGCAAGGCAGCGGAACTGCGCTTTCAAGCCTACGCGCTGGTCACGCCACTCGTCATGCTGGCCCTCGTCATCGCCATTGCGGCCATCGTGCAGCGGCGCGTGCTGCGGCCCTTGCGCAGCCTGACCGATGCGACGGGCGCAGTGTCGCGCGGCGAGCGGGGCGTACGCGTGGCCACCAGCAGCCGCGACGAGTTCGGTGAGCTGTCTCGCCGTTTTGACCAAATGACCGTGGCGCTGGCTCAGAGCGACGCGCAATCTCGCCGCGCCGAGCAGCGGCTGCGAGCCGTCGCCGACAACCTGCCCGTGCTGATCGCGTACGTTGATCGAAATCAGGTGTACCGATTCGTCAACGCCCACTTCAAAACCACATTCGGCGCAGAGCTCGAAAGCTTCCTGGGCAAAACAGTGGCCGAGGTGCTGGGGCCCAGGGCCTACGCTCAAACGGCGGGCGAGATTGATCGCGTGCTGCGGGGTGAACGGCGCTCATTCGAGCGCCACCACCAAACCGAACACGGTGTTGACGCACATCTTCTGGTGGACTACCTGCCCGACCACGGCAGCGAAGGTGCCGTCGACGGCTTCTACGTGCTGGTGATCGACATCACGGCCCGCAAGAACGCCGAGCTGGCTCAAGCACGCAGCGAACGCCTGCTGCGCATGATTGCCGACAACCTGCCCACGCTCATCTCCTACATCGACCCGGAAGAGAAGTTTCGCTTCGTCAACGCCCACTACACGCACTTGCTTGGCATTGAAAGAGATGCCTTGCTCGGCGCCACGGTGGAAGCCACGCTCGGCCCCAACAACTACCCGCTGGTGAAACAGCACCTGGCCGCGGCGTTGGCCGGCGAGGGGCAACACTTCGAGCGTGTCTCGCTGATCGACGGCCGCACCACTCACCTGTTGACCGATTACATCCCCGACATTGACGACCAGGGCAAGGTGATCGGCATCTTCGCGATGGCGGTCGATATCACCGCCCTCAAGCAAGCCGAGCTGCTGCACGCACAAAGCGAACAGCGCGTGCGAAGCATTCTCAAACATGCACCCGATGCGTTCATCAGCATCGATTCTCAAAGCAGAATTCGGGAATGGAACCGGCAAGCGGAGCTCACCTTTGGTTGGAGCAAAGACGAGGTGCTGGGCCGTCAACTGGCAGAGATACTGATCCCACCGGAGCACCGGCACGGGCACAACGCGGGCATGAAGCGGTTCGTCGAAACGGGCGAGGGGCCCGTGGTCAACCAGCGCATCGAGATCACCGCCATGCACAAGGATGGCCATGTCATTCCGATCGAGCTGTCGGTTGCCGCGGTAAATGAGGGCACGGGGTACGCCGCCACGGCGTTCCTGAGAGACATCTCCGAGAGGAAGCGTGCTGAGGCGTTGCTGCACGACAGCGAACGCCGGCTGCGCGACATCACCGACAACATCCCCGCCATGGTGGGCTATTTCGACACCGAGCAACGCTGCCTCTACGCCAACGCCACGGTGCTCAAGATCCACGGCATTCGCAAAGAAGACACCCTGCTTCACACCCTGCGCTCGGGCCTGGGAGAAGAGAGCTACGCGGTACACGAGCCCCACGTGCGGCGCGTGCTTCAAGGCGAGTTTGCCCGCTTCGAAGGCCACCTGAACCGTGCCGGGCGCGACGTGTACTTTCAAGCACACCTGGTGCCCGACAAGACAGAAGGCGGCACGGTTCGCGGCTTCTATGTCATGACCTTCGACGTGACGGGCGTTCGGCAGGCCGAAAGGCAACGCGCCCGCAGCGAGCAGCAACTGCGCCAGATCACCGACAACCTGCCGGTTCTGATTTCGTATATCGACAAGGACCAGCGCCTTCGCTTCGCCAACGAAACCTACCGCACTTGGTTGGGGGCCGACCCGGTGAAACTGCTGGGCATGCATGTTCGCGACGTGGTGGGCCCCACGCTATATGAGCCGCGCCGACCGAACCTGGAACGCGCCCTGCGCGGAGAGCGCGTTGAGTTCGAGAACGAAGCGACAGCGCGGGGCGTGACGCGCACCACGCACACCAGCTACATCCCCGACCTCGACCCCGATGGCAGCGTGCTAGGCATCTACACGCTCAGCTCTGATGTCACCGCGCTCAAGGAAGTCGAGCGCAAGCTGCAAGCACTGGCGCGCTACGACACGCTGACAGGCCTGCCGAACCGCTTGCTGTTCAATGAGAAGTTGCCTGAGGTACTGGCACGTGCCGGCCGCACCGGCAATGCGCTGGCGCTGATGTACCTCGACGTCGACCGCTTCAAGGCCATCAACGACGGGCTCGGCCATGCTGCAGGCGATGAGGTGCTGAAGGAATTCGCGCGGCGCCTGGTCACAAGCGTGCGTACCACCGACACCGTGGCGCGGCTGGCAGGCGACGAGTTCGCCATCATTCTCGAAGGGCTGCACGATCACGGCGAGGTGAAGGCGATCGCGCAGAAGATCGTCAACCAGGTGAAGCTGCCCATGCAGGTAGGCGAGCGCGAACTCGCCGTGACCACCAGCGTCGGTATCGCCTTCCACGACCCCTCTCAACCGGCCACGACGTCAGCGCTGCTGCTGGCCCAGGCGGATGAAGCGTTGTACGCGGCCAAGGGCGCCGGCAGAAGCACATTTCGTGTGGCATCTGCCACCACCGAGCGGGAGCAGCAGCTTTGACCCTTCCGATGCGTCTGCATCTGCGCTTGGCGATGGGGTGGCTCATCGCCCTGTACGCCGGCACCGCTGCAGGCGAAACACTCAGCCTGGCGGTCTCGCACGGGCCGGTGTCACTTGCAATCTATGTGGCGGAGGCAGACGGCCTGTTCGCCAAGGAAGGTTTGACCGTCAACAAGCTCGATTGCAACAGCGGCCGCGACTGCGTTCGCTTGCTGACCGATGGGTCGGCCGAGGTCGCCACGGCCGCGGAACTCGTGGCCACCCTCAACAGCTTCTCGCGCCCTGACCTGGCCATGATCGCGACCATCAGTACCTCGTCGCACCAGATCAAGCTGGTGGGGCGGCGCAGCGCGGGCATCGCGCTTCCCGCCGACCTGGCGGGCAAGCGTGTGGGGACCGTGCTGGGCAGCTCGGCCCAGTACTTCCTGGACAGCTGGCTGTTGTTTCACGGCGTCGACCCGCGACCCAAAGTCATAGGCTACACCCCTGACCAACTCACAGCCGCCTTGCAGCAAGGCGACGTGGATGCGGTGGCCATTTGGGAGCCGGTGGCATCGACCGCACTTTCATCCCTGCGTGAAGACGGCCTGCTGCTGCCCAACCCGCGCGTGTACACCCAGCATTTCGGGCTCATCACCAGCAAAGCGGCTGTTGCCTCGCGTGAAGCGGCACTTCTGAAACTGCTGCGCGCCTTGGTGCGTGCAGAGCGGCTGATTGCCGAAGATCCCGCCCACGCAGTGCAAGTTCTGATTGCAAAGATGGGCTACTCGCCGGCAGCGGCGCAAGCGCAATTGAAAGAGCATGATTTTCGGGTCCGGCTCGACCAGGCGCTGGCCAGCACGATGAGCAGCCAGTCACGCTGGGCACTGCGTGAAAACTATGCCAAGCCAACAGCAGGCGCGGGCGGCGTGGCAAGCGTGCTGCAGCCATCGCTGTTGCGCAAGGTGGCCCCGGAGGCTGTCACGCTGGTGCGCTGATTCGACAGCGCTGCTGGCAGGAGTTGACTGCGGCCACGCCGCGGGCTCAGCGCGCGAGCGCGCGCTGGCGCTTTTGTGTCTGGTCGATATAGCGCTGCATGGCGCGCACCACGTCGGGGGTCGGGTCAACGATCTCGCAGCCCAGGCGCACGCCACGGGCATCGGGATTGAGTGAAGTCACATGCTGCAGGCGCACCGAGGTGCTCACGCGCGTGTCCATGTCGAGCTCGATCTGCACGCCATTGAGCACCACACCGGGCTGCAGCGGTGGTACGTCGTCGGGCAAGAACAGCGCACAGCCACCGATGCTCACGTCGAGTACCCGCAAGGCCAGCGCCATGTCGGGAATCATCGGGTGGCGCACGCGCGCCACGGGGGTGCTGCGCAGCAGCGGGCGCACGCGAAAGCCGCTGCGCCGTTGAAAACGATAGATCTCGCGCGGGAAGGCGCAGTTGAGTGCGCTCGATTTGCCACCACGCACCAGCACCAGCCCGCTCACGTCAAACTGCAGCTTGATGCTGTCGAGGTAGGCCACGGCCACCGCGTCTTCGGCCTCGACCAGCGCCTGCACCTGGTTGCTGTCGGAATCGGCGCTGAAGCTCACGATGCCGCGGGCGGCGTCGATCGCCCACAGCGTGGTGGTGTAGGACGCACCGTCGCTGCCGTTGAGGTTGATGAGCACGCTGCCGTCGACCAATGACTTGAGCGTCTTCACCATTTCGGGTTGCGCCGTCATGCGGAACTCATCGAGCCCACCGTGGGCGGCGGCCACCGCGTCGAGCTGCATGGGCAGGGTGTCCATTGACATCTTGGGGGTGCGCCCGCGTGCCCGCTCAGTGAACGGACTTCGGGCGCCCGGCGAGGATGCCGTCGAGGTCTTCCAGCCACGGCTCGGCCAGCTGGCGGATCTCGGCGTCGTTGATCAAGATGCGCTGCATGATGCGCGACTTGAGCTGCGCCTCTTCGCTGTCCAGCGCCTGCGCGTTGGCGGCGTGCTTGAGCTGCGAGATGAGCAAGGCGCAAGCGCCTTCGAGCTTGACGACCTGGTCCCAGTCGCCCACGCGAGCGGCCTGCAGCATGTCGGCGCTGGCCCGTTCGATTGCTTCGTAGTAGTGCAGCAGGGCGGTGTTCATAGGGTCTCCCGGGGCGCTGAAGGGGGTGGCAGTGCGCAGTGTTGCTGTGCGCTTCATGCCGCTGCTGCCTTGGGGCCCATTTCGGCCCACGCCGTGCTCAGGGGTTCGATCAGCCGGGCGCATTCGGCGATGGCGGCCTCGTCGCCGTGCAGGTTGGCATAGGTGAGGCGAACCGTCACGTAGGCGTACAGGTCGCGCAGGTCGAGCGCCAGCTGGCCACCTTCCTCTACGTTGAGGCCTGCGCGCAGGCCTTCATCGATGATGCGCACGGCACGGCCGATGGCCTGGCCCTTGGCTTCGATGTTGCCGTGTCGTATGGCGCCGCGCGCTTGGGCGAAGGACTCGAGCAGGCCTTCGAACAGCATCTCCACCAGACGATGCGGCGTAGCGCCATCAACACCGGTGGTCACGTGCACTTGCTGATAGGCGCCGAGTTGGCGCTTGGAGGGGGCAGAGTAGGCGGCTGAAGCAAACATGGCTGTTGGGCTTTTAGCGTTGGGCAGATACTTGGTTATCGGCGTGCCATGTCAGCGCTTGAGCCCAAGGTGCCATTTGAACAACTGGTGTTTTCAGGCGTTTACAGGCCATTCGCCATGCATTCTTCGCTCAGCGAGCCCTGTTCCACTGCGCCACCTGGTTCGTGATGTAGGTGTTGAGCGCGGTCAGCTTGGACATGTTGCTGTCCAACGAGGTGTATTGGGCCCGCAGGCGCGCTTCGGTGAGGGTGAGGCGCGAAGTGATCTCGCCCTGGCGCTTCTGGTTGAGCGTGAGGCTGGTGTTCAGGCCCGCGGTCTTGGTGCTGAGCGCACCGTCGCTGCCCAGCACCTGATCGCCAAAGATGCGCAGTCGCGTGGCCACGCCGTTCTGGGCGGTGTCGAGCGCGTTGCTGGTCGAAAACAGCTTTTTTACCTCAGGGAGGTTGCTGTTCAAGGCGCTGGTCAGTTTGGTGTCGTCGATCTTCAGCTTGCCATCGGATTGCAGCGAAATACCCACCGCATTCAAGCTGGCGTAGACGCTGGATGCCGGCGACGAGCCGGTAAGCGCGTTGCGCAATTGGCGCTGCAGCGCCACCGCAGTGCTGTCGCCTTGCAGCCTGCCGGCCGTCTTGGTGGCCTCGTCGTACTTGGTTTGCGCGGACAGCGTGGTGGACAGCGCGTTGAAGTTGTCCACAAAGGTCTGGAGCGATTTCTTTAGCGCGGTGTTGTCTTGCGCCACGCTGATCTGCACCGCACCCGTGGTGACCTTGCTCAGGTTGAGCGTGAGGCCTTGCAGCGTGTCGGTGAGCCGGTTGCCCGAGGTGGTGACCGCCAAGCCGTTGATCGTGACCTGTGCGTCGGCGGGGGCCTGCGTCTGGGTCATGGCGTTGGTGGCCGAATCGGGGTCGAAACTCAGGTCGGCCGCGCCGCCATCGCCCGACAACCGAAAGGCACTGCCCGAGCCCGGGGTGGTCGAGCTGATGATCAGGCGGGCGCCGGTGGCGTCGTTCACGATCACCGCAGACACGCCGGCACCGGCGGCATTGATCTTGTTGCGCACCATGGCCACGGAGTCGGTGGGGCTGATGTCGATGTTCATCGCCGCCAGATTGGGCTGTGGCGCAAACCCGGCCTGGCCGAAGCTGCCGATCTCTACGCGCAGCGTGCCGGCGCCGACCAAGGCATCGGCTGAGTCATAGGTCTTGGTGACGGCGGTGTGTGCGGTGGCGAGCGCTTCGACGCTGACGGCGTAGTTGCCGGGCACGGCGCCCTCGCCGCTCGTCACCTGAATGGCCGTGGCGTCAGACGACGTGGCCGAGGTCGCACCCCAGGTGGTGGCTTTGGTGAGGTCAAGAGAGGAATCGCGGAAAGTGGACAGGGCAGACTGAAGCTGACCAAAGGCTGAGATCTTGGTCTGTATCGTCGACGCTTGTGTCTGCAGGCGCGTGACCGGCTGTCTCTCGATCGACATCAACTTGGTGACGATCGATTCCACATCCAACCCACTGCCAATGCCTGATGAACTGATGGTCGCCATAGCACACCTCTTACGTTCCTTTCGTCACCGCGGGAAGACATCTCCCACGGTCACGGCCTACCAATGCAAAACCGAGATACCCAAGCAAGCCTGGATATCTCGTTGTCGGCGGCAATTTCCGGAACTTGAGTCCGGACTGTCAAATTTTTAACGTTGCAACAGGGTGAGCACCTGCTGCGGCAGCTGATTGGCTTGCGCCACCATGGCATTGCCGGCCTGCTGCAGGATCTGGGCGCGCGACAGGGCGGCGGTTTCAGCGGCGAAGTCGGCATCCATGATGCGGCCGCGTGCGGCTGACAGGTTTTCGGCAAACACGGTCAGGCTGCCGATGACGGAATCGAAGCGGTTTTGCGCGGCACCGAAGGCGGCGCGGGCGGTGGTGGTGTCGATGATGCCGGTGTCGAGCGCGTCCATCGCGGCAATTGCGCCAGTGTTGTCGATGCCCGATATGTTGAGCGCGCCCAGTGCGGCGACGGTGGCAGTCAGGTCGACCGAGTTGATCGTCAGCGTGTCGGTGGCACCGGTGCCTGCGCCCACCTGGAAGGTGAAGGCGGGGGTGCTGCCGTCGAACAGCGCGGTGCCGTTGAACTTGGTGCCCGTGACGATGCGCGCGACCTCGTCATTCAGCTGCTGGAATTCAGCCTGAAGGTTGTCGCGGTCTTGCGAGTTGTTGGTGCCGTTGGCAGATTGCACGGCCAGCTCACGCATGCGCTGCATGGCGTCGCCGATCTTGCCGAGTGCGCCTTCAGCCGTTTGCGACAGCGAGATGCCGTCGTTGGCGTTGCGGGCAGCGACGTTCATGCCGCGCACCTGGGAATTCATGCGCTCGGCAATGGCGAGGCCGGCAGCGTCGTCCTTGGCGCTGTTGACACGCAGGCCGGAAGACAGTCGTTGCATGGCAACCGACAAGGCGCCCTGCGACATGCTGAGATTTCGTTGAGCGTTCAGGGAATTGAGATTGGTGTTGATGGTCTGGGGCATGTTGCACTCCTTCAAGAATGATCGACCTCCGGCACATGCCGGCGTTTGGCTCTGCAGACGTGTGGTCTTTCATTCCACAGCTACTGCCGACTTGAAGTCCGCGCGGGTTTAGGTAACGCACCTCCGACCGTGGGACCACAGGTCGTCTTCATGACCTGCTGAGTGCAATTGTTTGGGAAGCTTGAGGTAGGCATAAGGCCGAAATGAACGGGGATTTCCGGCCAGTTCCGGAATGACGGCAGGCATCGAGCCGAGCCGATGCGAAGCGAAGCGAGGCGGGGCGAGGCTGGTGTTGCCGGTGTTCATCTTCCCCTTCGGACGAGCTGAGCAGCACAGGGCTTTGCGGGGCGCGCGTGAGCGCATCAACCTCTGACTTCGGGCAGCTGTTAGAGCGCAGCGGCCGCAGGCCGCGTAGCGAGTTCTGCCCGACCCGCAATGACCGAGCAGCGCAAGGCAGCCCTCGCGCAGCGGGGGCCGAGTCGGCAGGGTCGCTTTCTTTGCCTCCTTTCTTTGTCGACATGTTTAGACCGGAGACATGGGTAACGGGTGTGCGCGGACATGGGTAACGCTTTGGGGGTCGTAGCCCCGGAAGCGAACCATGGTCTGGCAGGAGAAGAACACCGTGTCCTTGCGTCA
>NZ_JBKJOQ010000086.1:0-10172 GCF_046595475.1 Rhizobacter sp. | reverse complement strand
GTCAGCGCCACCGGCGCGATGCTGGACATCACGAACATTCTTCTCTTCATGCTGGGTCTCCTTCTGTAGGTTGATGGGTCAAACGGGATCGATCCGGGTCGCATCCTCTTTTTGTTGTACGTCATCGTATGACTAGGCGAACTGGTGTGCAATCCTTCACGGAATTAGCGCTTTCCCTTAGCCCCACCTGCCCTGCCAATCAGGGTAATCCCCTCGCTGCCCCAGCTTGACGCCGGGTGACCCGTCAGCGACCATCGCTTTGTTGTACGACAACCTACAACACCCGGTGGCGTTGCGGCTGCCGCTCTGCCCTTCCCTGCCTCTCGAATCGCCATGCCTGTCACCACCACGTCCATCCGCTTCCCCCGCCTGCTGCTCACCGGTGCTGCCGGCGGCCTCGGCCAGGTCTTGCGCCCGCGCCTCAAGGCCTATTGCGACACGCTGCGCGTGAGCGACATCGCCGAGCTCGGCAGCGCGGCCGCCGGTGAAGAAGTGCAAGCCGTGAAGCTCGAAGACCGCGCTGGCGTGCTCTCGCTGCTGGAAGGTGTGAACGCCGTGGTGCACCTGGGCGGCGTCTCGACCGAGCAGCACTTCGACCTGATCCTGCAGGCCAACATCGTCGGCACCTACAACCTGTATGAAGCGGCGCGCAAGCACGGCGTGCGCCGCATCGTGTTCGCGAGTTCCAACCACGTGACCGGCTTCTACCGCCAAGACGAGGTGATCGACGCGGCCGCGCCCATGCGCCCTGATGGCCACTACGGCATCTCCAAGGCCTATGGCGAGAACCTGGCGCAGTTCTACTTCGACCGTTACGGCATCGAAACGGTGAGCCTGCGCATCGGCTCGTCGTTCCCCGAGCCCAAAGACCGCCGCATGCTCGCCACCTGGATGAGCTTCGACGACCTGGAGCGCCTGGTGGTGGCCAGCCTCACCGCGCCGGTGGTCGGCCACAGCGTGATCTACGGCGTGTCTGACAACACCACCACCTGGTGGGACAACACCGCGGCACGCCACATCGGCTACCGCCCGCAAGACAGCTCGGAGCAATTCCGCGCGGCCGTGGAAGCACGCCAGGCCCCGCTCGACTTCAACGACCCGGCCGTGCTGTACCAAGGCGGCACCTTCGTGCGCACCGGCCCGATCGAGTGACACGTCACGACACGACACAACACGCGCCCCACACCACCCTTTCCATCGACCCCTCGCTACACCAGGAGACACACACATGAACTTGCGCAAACACCTGCTCGCAGCAGCCATCACCACCGGCTTGCTGGCCGCCAGCTTCAGCGCCACGGCGCAGACCATGAAGGCTGCAGACGTGCACCCCACCGGCTACCCCACCGTGGCGGCCATCGAGCACATGGGCCAGAAGATCGAGGCCGACACCAAGGGCCGCATCAAGTTCCAGATGTTCCCTGGCGGCGTGCTGGGCGGCGAGAAAGAAATGATCGAGCAGGCGCAAGTCGGCGCGATCCAGATCCTGCGCACCTCGCTCGGCCCCTTCGGCCCGGTGGTACCCGAGGTGAATGTGTTCAACATGCCCTTCGTGTTCCGCGACGAGGCGCACATGCACGCCGTGATCGACGGCCCCATCGGCACCGAGATGCTCGACAAGATCAGCGCCTCTTCGGCCAAGTTGGTCGCCCTGGGCTGGATGGACGGTGGCGCGCGCAGCCTCTACACCAAGAAGCCGGTGCGCACGCCCGCTGACTTGAAGGGCATGAAGATCCGCATGATGGGCAACCCGCTGTTCGTCGACACGATGAATGCGATGGGCGGCAACGGCATCTCCATGGGCTACGGCGAGGTGTTCACCGCGCTGCAAACCGGCGTGGTCGATGGCGCCGAAAACAACCCGCCCTCCCTCTTCACGGCCAACCACTACCAGGCCGGCGCGAAGTACTACACGCTGACCAAGCACTTGATCATTCCCGAGATCTTCGTGATGTCCAAGGTCAGCTGGGACAAGCTCAGCAAGGACGACCAGGCCATGTTCCGCAAGTACGCCCACGAAGCGCAGATGGAACAACGCGCGCTGTGGGACAAGACCGTGGCTGACTACAGCACCAAGTTGAAGGCCGCGGGTGTCGAGTTCATCACCATCGACAACAAGCCCTTCTATGAGGCCACCGCCCCGGTGCGCGCCAAGTACGGCGCGGCATACGCCGAGCTCATCAAGCGCATCGAAGCCACCAAGTAAAAGTGCCCGCCGGCCACGCCTGCGTGGCCGGCTCGCTGAACTCCTGAAGTTTGCCCATGGACCACCCCGTCAACCGCGCGCTCGACCGCCTGTACCTTGTGAGCATCTGGCTCGCCGGGACCGCGATTTTTTTCATGTCACTGATCATCCCTTGGGGTGTGTTCGCCCGCTATGTCCTGGGCACCGGCTCGCAGTGGCCCGAGCCCATCGCGATTCTGCTGATGATGGTGTTCACCTTCTTGGGAGCCGCGGCCGCTTACCGGGCCGGTGCACACATCGCGGTCGCCATGTTTACCGAGAAATTGCCAACGCCGCAGCGCAAGCTGGTGGGCGTGGTGGTCGACCTGTTGATGCTGCTGATCTGCGCTTTCGTGGTCTGGTACGGCACAGCGTTGTGCATCGAAACCTGGCGCCAGCCCATCGCCGAGCTCAGCTGGTTGCCCGTGGGCCTGACCTACGCGCCGCTGCCCATCGGTGCATTCTTCACGCTGGTCTTCGTGCTCGAGCGCATGGTGTTCGGGCCGCAAGGCGACCGGGCGGTGGTGCGCTACGAAGAGCAACTCATTGAATCTGCCGAGGCGGTGCGCTGATGGACACCCTGGTGCTGCTGGGCAGCTTCTTCTTGCTCATGATGCTGGGCATGCCCATCGCCTACGCGCTGGGCCTCTCAGCGCTGATCGGCGCGCTGTGGATCGATATCCCGCTAGACGCGGTGATGATCCAGCTCGCCTCTGGCGTCAACAAGTTTTCGCTGCTCGCCATTCCCTTCTTCGTGCTGGCCGGCGCCATCATGGCCGAGGGCGGCATGGCGCGGCGTCTGGTGGCGTTCGCTGGGGTGATGGTCGGCTTCGTTCGTGGCGGACTGTCGCTGGTGAACATCCTGGCGTCCACCTTCTTCGGTGCGATCTCGGGCTCTTCGGTGGCCGACACCGCCTCGATCGGCTCGGTGCTCATTCCCGAGATGGTAAAGAAAGGCTACCCGCGTGACTTTGCCACCGCGGTCACGGTGGCCGGCTCGGTGCAGGCGATTCTGATCCCGCCCAGCCACAACGCGGTGCTGTACTCGCTGGCCGCGGGCGGCACGGTGTCGATCGCCGCGCTCTTCGTGGCCGGCGTGCTGCCGGGTTTGCTGATGGGGCTCACCCTGGCCATCCTGTGCCTGTTCATCGCCAAGAAGAGAAACTACCCCAAGGGCGACGTGATCCCGCTGCGCCAGGCGGTCAAGATTTGCATCGACGCGCTGTGGGGAATGATGACGATGGTGATCATCCTCGGCGGCATCTTGTCGGGTGTGTTCACGGCCAACGAATCGGCCTCAATCGCCGTGGTGTGGGCCTTCTTCGTCACCATGTTCATCTACCGCGACTACCGCTGGCGCGATCTGCCCAAGCTCGTGCACCGCACCGTCAAGACGGTGACCATCGTGATGATCTTGATTGGCTTCGCGGCCTGCTTCGGCTACCTGATGACGCTGATGCAGATACCGCTCAAGGTCACCAACTACCTCACCAGCGTGTCGGACAACAAGTACGTGATCCTGGGGCTCATCAACTTGATGCTGCTGGTGCTGGGCTGCCTGATGGACATGTCGCCGCTGATCCTGATCCTCACGCCCATCTTGCTGCCGGTGGTGAAGAAGCTGGGCATAGACCCGGTGCATTTCGGCATGATCATGATGGTCAACCTGGGCGTGGGCCTCATCACCCCACCGGTGGGCACGGTGCTGTTCACGGGCGCTGCGGTGGCCAAGCTTTCCATCGGCAAGGTGTCGAAGGCGCTCACGCCCTTCTTCATGGCGCTCTTCGTGGTGCTGATGATGGTCACCTACCTGCCCTGGCTGTCGACCTGGCTGCCGCGGGCACTGGGCTTGTGAAGCCTGGCCGGGCATGATCAACGTCGTCTACGTCAGCAACGCCGACAGCGGCAGCATCTCGGTGCTGCAGCTCGACGAGCGCAGCGGCACGTTGTCGACCCTGCAGACCGTCGTCATCGAGGGCATGGTGATGCCCATGGCCGTGAGCCGCGACAAGCGTTTTCTCTACGCCGCAAGGCGCAGCGAACCGTTGGCGGTCGTCGCCTTCGGCATCGAGGCCCGCAGCGGTCATCTCACACGCCTGGGCGAAGCCGCGCTGCCGGCGAGCATGGCCAACATCGCGCTCGATGCGAGCGGGCGCTGGCTGTTCAGTGCGTCGTATGGCGGCAACCTGGTCGCGGTAAGCCCCATCGGGGCCGATGGTGTACCGGGGCCTGCAAAGCAGGTGATCCCCACCGGCCCGAAAGCGCATGCAATTTGCAGCGACGCGAGCAACCGCTTTGTGTTTGCCACCTCGCTGGGGGCGGGGCAGGTGCTGCAATTCAAGTTCAATGCCGCAAGCGGAGAGCTGGCGCCCAACCTGCCTGGCGCGCTCGCACTGCGGCCCGAGGCCGGGCCACGCCACTTTGTCTTCCACCCCGGCTCAGCCTGGGTTTATCTGCTCAACGAGCTCGACGCCAGCATCGACGTGCTGGCACTGGACCGCGAAGGCGGCGCGCTGTCGCGCCTGAGCACTGTCTCTACGCTACCGCCGGGCTTCGAGGGCGAGCCCTGGGCTGCCGACCTGCACCTCACGCCGGATGGGCGTTTTCTCTACAGCAGCGAGCGCCGCAGCAACACGCTGGCTGCGTTTGCCGTGCATGCCGACACCGGCCAACTCACGGCGCTTGGCCACACCCCCACACAAGCGCAGCCCCGCGGCTTTGCCATCACGCCCTCGGGCCGCCACCTGATCGTGGCGGGGCAGCTGTCGCACCGGGTAGGCGTGCACGCCATAAACGCGCAGAGCGGCGCACTCAGTTTTGTTTCTGAACACACGGTCGGGCAAAACCCCAACTGGGTTGAAGCCCTACAGCTGCCCTGACACCGCAGCGCCACCTTCACCGCAAGACCCGCCAGCCCCCCACCCTCCACCAATACCCCTTCGTTTTCAGACCCCGTGCGCCATGGCCGTGGCGCACGGGCTGGGCATCGCTTTGCCTGCCAACCAGAAACCATCGGCCATACAACTACCTTGAGGAGACACACACATGCACCCCCGACACTTTGAAAAAGCCGTTTTGGCCGCCGCCGTGCTGCTGGCCGCCAGCGCCGCACAGGCGCAGGCTACCGTCACGCTCTACGGCCTGGTCGACCTGGCCATCGACAACTACAAGGCCGGCAGCGCAGCCGGTGGCACCAAAGTCTGGAAGCTCAACGACGGTGTGGTCAACGGTCTCAACGGCTCACGCTGGGGCGTGCGGGTAAACGAAGACCTGAGCGGCGGCCTGAAGGCGGTGGCGGTGCTGGAAGGCGGCCTCTCGGCCGACACCGGCGCGCTGGGCCAGGGCGGCTTGGCCTTCGGACGCCAGGCGTACGTGGGCTTGTCGTCGGCATCGATGGGTGAAGTGCGCCTGGGCCGCCAGTACATCCTCGAAGACTCGACCATGGGCCTCACCAACCCCTTCGGCAACGCGGCGGTGAACAACCAAGGCACGGGCGTCACCAACATGGGCCGCGGCCTGCCTTTCTGGTTGAATGCGCCGCGCGCGAACAACGTCATCCAGTACCAGACGCCGACCTTCGGCGGCGCCTACGCCGCAGTGCAGGTCGCGCCAGGTGAAGGCACGGCCGACCGCTTCCACGGCTTCAAGCTCGGCTACGCTGCGGGCCCGCTCAACACCGCCCTGGCGTATGAGTGGGCCAAGTCGCGCACCACCGGCAGCAACAACAACAAGTCGCTCACCATCGGTGCCAACTACAACTTCGGCGCGGCGAAGATTCTGGGCGGCATCCAGCGCAACGCCAACCTCACCACCACCGCCGGCAACGGCTCCTTTACCGGCGCCAACCTGCTCGTGACCAGCGGCGCAGGCAGCTTCACCGCCGACGCCACCAAGGGCTACACGCTGGGTGTGGAAATCCCGACGGGGCCCATGACATGGGGCATCAACTACTCGGGCGTGAAGTACGAAGCCCCAAGCGGCGCCAGCGCCACGCTGGGCAAGGCCGCGTTGGCGGGCCGCTACGGGCTGTCGAAGAGCACCTTTCTGTACGCCGGCTTCTCGGTCTCGACCGGTGACCTGAAGGAGTACATCACCGAGAACCGCGTCATCCAGGCTGGCCTGCGCATGGCCTGGTAACGCTCGCGCCCTCTTCCGTTCGGGCTGAGCCTGGCGTAGCCCTTGGACCGGCTCAGGGCGAACGGAGCATCATCGACAAACTGGAGGTACCTCATGAACCGCAGACACCTGCTCTTGACCGCCCTGGCGCTCAGCCTCACCCCTGCCGCTTTCGCGCAGGACGCATGGCCCGCCAAGCCCATACGCCTCGTCGTGCCCTTTGCGCCAGGAGGCACCTCGGACATCATGGCCCGCACCATCGGCGACAAGCTGCAAGCGGTGCTGAAGCAGACGGTGATCATCGACAACAAGGCCGGTGCCGGTGGCGTGATCGGTGCCGACGTGGTGGCCAAGTCGGCACCCGATGGCTACACCCTGCTGCTGGGCACCATCGCCAGCCACGCCATCAACCCCGCGCTGCAACCCAAGATGCCCTACAACGCGGCGAACGACTTTGCACCCATCATCTTGCTCGGCAGCATTTCCAACGTGCTGCTGGTGGGCGCCGAGCAGCCCTACAAGAATGTGAAAGACCTGATCACCGCGGCCAAGGCCAAGCCGGGCAGCATTGCCTTCGCCTCGGCAGGGCAAGGCAGCTCGCAGCACATGTCGGGCGAAACCTTCAAGCTCTTGGCCGGTGCCGAGCTGACCCACGTGCCCTACAAGGGCAGTGCCCCAGCGATTCAAGACGTGATCGGCGGGCAGATCCCCATGAGCTTCGAGACGGTGACGGTGGCCTCGCCGCACATCCAGAGCGGCAAGGTGCGCGCACTCGCCGTGACCTCGGCCACGCGCAGCCCCGCCCTGCCCAACGTGCCCACGTTGCAAGAGGCCGGCGTGCCAGGCTTCGACGTGGCGAGCTGGCAGGCGCTGTATGCGCCCGCGGGCACTCCACCTGCCATCGTGACTCGCCTCAACAACGAGGTGGAAAAGATCCTGGCGCAACCCGAGGTGAAAACCAAGATGGACGGTCTCGGCCTGGTGCACAGCGCCAACACACCCGCGCAATTCGCGGTCTTCGGCAACGCCGAGCTGGCCAAGTGGGCGAAGGTGGTGAAAGACGGCAAGGTCAAGGTCGAGTGAAGCCCCCCAGTCGCTTCGCTCCTGCCCCCACGGGGCGCCGCCTAGCGGCCCGGCAAAGCCGGTTCCGCGGGCGTTGCTTGATGTGAGCGCCGCTTCGCTTGCTCGTACATTGCCGCGGTTGCGCGGTTGAACTGGAGTTCATGTGAGACCTCCTCTGTACATCACCATGCACGATCACGACAACGTCGCGATCGTGGCCAACGACGGCGGCTTGCCCATCGGCACCGTGTTTGCCTCGGGCCTGAAGCTCGTCGACAAGGTGCCGCAAGGCCACAAGGTCGCACTCGTCGACCTTGCCGCCGGTGAGCCCGTGCGGCGCTATAACGTGACCATAGGCCGCGCCGCACGCGCCATACCCGCTGGCAGCTGGGTGCACGAGCGCCTGCTCGAAATGCCCGAGGCCCGATCGCTCGAAGGCCTGCCCATCGCCACCGTGAAGCCACCGCCGCAGGCGCCGCTAGAGGGCTACACCTTCGAGGGTTACCGCAACGCCGACGGCTCGGTGGGCAGCCGCAACATCCTGGCCATCACCACCACCGTGCAGTGCGTGGCCGGCGTGCTCGACTTCGCCGTCAAGCGCATCAAGAGCGAGCTCATGCCTCAATACCCCCACGTCGACGACGTGGTGGGCCTGGAGCACACCTACGGCTGCGGCGTGGCCATAGACGCGCCCGATGCGCACATCCCCATTCGCACGCTGCGCCACATCAGCCTCAACCCCAACTTCGGCGGCGAGGTGATGGTGGTGAGCCTGGGCTGCGAGAAGCTGCAGCCCGAGCGCCTGCTGCCGCCGGGCTCGTTTGCCATCGTCGACGAGCGAGGTCTCGATGAAAAGCTCGACGTGGTGTGCCTGCAAGACGACGCGCATGTCGGCTTCATGTCGATGGTCGACGACATCATGAGCACCGCCGAAGTGCACCTCAGGCGCCTGGACGCGCGCCGCCGCGAGAGCGTGCCCGCGAGCGAGCTGGTGGTGGGCGTGCAGTGCGGTGGCAGCGACGCCTTCAGCGGCGTTACCGCCAACCCGGCGGTGGGCTTTTGCACCGACCTGCTGGTGCGCGCCGGCGCCACCGTCATGTTCAGCGAAAACACCGAAGTGCGCGATGGCGTGGACCAGCTCACCTCGCGCGCCGCCACGCCCGAAGTGGCCGAAGCCATCATCCGCGAGATGGCCTGGTACGACGCCTACCTGAAACGCGGCAGCGTTGACCGCAGCGCCAACACCACGCCGGGCAACAAGGCGGGCGGCCTGTCCAACATCGTCGAGAAGGCCATGGGCTCCATCGTCAAGAGCGGCAGCGTGCCGATCTCGGGTGTGCTCTCACCCGGCGACAAGCTGAAACAGAAAGGCCTGATCTACGCCGCCACACCGGCCAGCGATTTCATCTGCGGAACACTGCAGCTCGCGGCGGGCATGAACCTGCATGTGTTCACCACCGGCAGGGGCACGCCCTACGGCCTGGCCGAATGCCCCGTCATCAAGGTGGCTACACGCAGCGACCTGGCGCGCCGCTGGCACGACCTGATGGACGTGAACGCCGGGCGCATTGCCGATGGCGAGGCCAGCATCGAAGACGTGGGCTGGGAGCTGTTCCGCCTGATGCTCGATGTGGCCAGCGGGCGCAAGAAGACCTGGGCGGAACACTGGAAGCTGCACAACGCGCTGGTGCTGTTCAATCCGGCGCCGGTGACCTGACGACACGCCCGATCTTTTTTTCTTCTGTTTTTCCCGCCCGTCCTGGCACCTATCCACCACCCGGAGATCCATCCATGCACCGCCGACAACTTGCCAGCCTGGCCCTGTTCACCGTGCTGTCCGCAGCCCTGCCGACAGCCGTCATCGCGCAGGCCGACTACCCCAGCAAACCGGTGAAGATCATCGTCGCGTTTCCGCCGGGCGGCACCAGCGACGTGATGGCACGCATGATTGCCGATGAACTCGGCAAACATTTCAAGCAGACCTTTGTCGTCGAGAACATCGGTGGCGCCGGTGGCATCGTCGGCACCGACCGTGCAGCGCGGATGACGCCCGACGGCTATACGCTGGTGCAGACCGGGGTTGGCCAGAACGCCGTGGCACACGGCCTGGACCCGAATCTGAAATACAACTCGATGACCGATTTCGTGCCGATCACCCAGGTGCACTCGGGCCCGAACGTGCTGGTCGTGCACCCCGACACACCGTTCAAGTCGGTCAAGGACGTCGTTGCGTACGCCAAGGCGAATCCGGGCAAACTCGACTACGGCTTCACCCATGCGGCGTCGGGCCACATGGCCATGGAATTGTTCAAGCAGACCGCCGGCATCTACATGACGGGAATTCCATACCGCGGCGGCGGCCCGATGCTCAGCGACCTGCTCGGCGGCACGATCCCGATGATGTTCATCAACCAGGACGCAGCGCTGCAGCATGTCAAGGCCGGCAAGATGCGGGCACTGGCCGTGACCAGCGTGCAACGCAACCCCTTGTATCCGGACATTCCGACCATCGCCGAATCCGGCTACAAGGGCTTTGAAGCCCTGTCGTGGTCGGGTCTCTCGGCGATCAAGGGAACGCCGCAGCCCATCGTCGACAAGATTGAGGCGGCCATGGTGCAGATCATGCAATCGGACGCGATCAAGCAGCGCATGGGCTCGGTCGGTTTCATCATTCCAGCGCAGGGCGCCAAGCCCTATGCCGCCTTCATGAAGTCGGAGCTTGACACCTGGACCAAGGTGATAAAGGTCGCGGGTATCAAGCCGCAGTAAG
>NZ_JBKJOQ010000084.1:0-128180 GCF_046595475.1 Rhizobacter sp. | reverse complement strand
GCACAGCGCCAGTGGCTACAACCCCGTCGTGGCCACGCCCATGACCTGGCTGATCAACATCGTGCGCAACAAGGCGATCGACGCCCTGCGCTCGGGCAAGACCGAGCGCGGCTCCACCGTGGCGCTCGACGACGAAGCGTTTGCCGTGGCAGGCGACGCCGCGCTCGAACCCCAACGCCTGCTCGACGACAGCCTGACCAAGGCTCACCTCGATGCCTGCATGAGCGGGCTCGGCGCCTCGCAGCGGCAGGCCTTGGCGCTGGCGTATTACCGCGGCATGGTGCACACCGACATTGCCGAGTCGCTCAACGTGCCGCTCGGCACCGCCAAAGCCTGGGTGCGGCGTGGGCTCGACAAGCTGAAAGATTGCCTGCAAGCCGCAGGGGTCAGCTCATGAACTACCTGCTGCCCGAACGGCTCGACCGTCTGGCGCGTGAATACGCACTGGGCACGCTGAGCGGCGGCGCCCGGCGGCGCTTCGAGCGTGTGCTGGCCCAGGCGCCGGCGGCCGGGCGGGCAGTGGCCGCCTGGCAAGAACGTTTCACTGTCTTGTCGGCCGGCCTGCCGCCCATGCCACCCCGCCCAGGCGTGTGGCGCGGCCTGGAGCAGCGCCTTTTTGCCGCGCCGGCCAAGCGTGAAGGCTGGTGGCGTGCACTCGGTGGTGCGCTCGGTGGTGTGCTGGCCGGCGTGCTGCTGTGCGCCGTGTTGCTGCGCCTGCAACCCGGCTTGATGGGTCTGGAGCCGCAGGTCGATTCGTTGCCCGCCAGTTATGTGGGCCTGCTGACCGATGTGGAAGGCAAACCCAGCGTGCTGGCCAGCTCGCGCCGGCATGGCAAACAACTCACCGTGAAGCTCTTGCAACCGCTGACCGTGCCGCCCGGCCGGGTGGCGCAGCTGTGGGCCTTGCCGAGTGACGGCAGCCCGGCCTTCCCGGTCGGCGTGGTGCCGGCTCGCGGCACGGCCACGCTGACACTCAGCGACAGCTCGGAGAAGCTGTTCTCCAAGGTGTCGCGCCTGGCGGTCAGCCTGGAGACCACACCGGCCAAGCCGGGCGACCCGCCCACACTGCCGTTTGTCTTGAGCGGCCATTGCGTCAAACTTTGGTAGCGAGCGAAACTTTTTTGCATCCGGCTGCGTCTGCGGCCCCGGCTCACTCCGTAAGTCCCTTCAAGACGCCGATGTCGGGGTCTACTGTCAGCCAAGAGGAGAACACACCATGATGAACCGCACCCTGATCACCGGCCTGCTGGCCCTGTCTTTGAATGCCGCCTTCGCTGCCGACACGGCGCCTACCCCGAAGGACACGCTGGTCGGCGCGCGCGCACAAATCGCCGCCAAAAACTACACCGGCGCGCTTGAAGAACTGAAGCGTGTCAACGACGTCACCAGCGCCGACTGGAACAACCTGATGGGCTACAGCCTGCGCAAGCAAAAGACGCCGGATCTGGCGGGCTCGGAAAAGTTTTACAACGAAGCGCTGCGCATCGAGCCCCAGCACCGCGGCACGCTTGAATACTCGGGCGAGCTCTACCTGATGAAGGGCGACCTGGCGACGGCCGAGAAGCGCCTGGCAGCGCTCGACAAGGCCTGCACCCTGCCCTGCGCCGAGTACACCACCTTGAAGAACGCCATCGCGCGCTATAAGGCGAACGGCAACCAGAGCGCGTCGAGCGACTACTGATCTGCGCTCACGCCGTGGCCACGCGTAAGCCGTGGCCCGGTTCAGCTCCGTAAAAGCCGAAGTCGAGCGCCGGCTGCACGCCGCTCATCAGCTCGGCCAGCGCACGGCCCGAGCCGGCGCCATCGGTCCAGCCCAGCGTGCCGTGGCCCGCGTTGACCCACAGGTTTGCCAGCTTGCTGCGGCCGATGTAGGGGATGTTGTTGGGCGTGCTCGGCCGCAGCCCAGCCCAGAAGTGGGGCTCAGTCGTGTCGGCCACACCGGGGAACAGCTCTTCGTAGCGGCGTACCAGGGCCTGGCAACGCACGCGGGAGGTGGTGCTCTCCAAGCCCGTGTCGTAACCCGCCATCTCGGCGGTGCCGGCCACGCGGATGGTGTCGCCCAGGCGGCTCACGGCGATCTTGCGTTTGTCATCGATCATGCTGACCACACTCGCGCGTTCGGGGTGCTTCAGCTTGAACGTGGCCGAGTAACCCTTGGCTGGGTAGATGTTGAGGTAGACGCCAAGGGGTCGCAGCAGCGGTGCGGTGAAGCTGCCCATGGCAGCCACAAACGCATCGGCTTGCAGCGTGCGGCGCTGCCCCGTGAGCTGGTCGCCCACACGCAGGCTTTGCACGCTGCCGCCGGCGGCGTCGAAGCCGAGGATGTCGTGTTCGTAGAGAAAGCTCGCGCCCCGCTGTTGGCACAGGCGCGCGAGCTTTTGTGTGAAGACGCGTGCGTCCCCCGACTCGTCGCTCGCGGTGAAGGTGCCGCCGGCGATGTGCTCGCCAAAGCTGCGCAGCGCGGGCTCAATTTTCAGCACCTCGTCGCGCGAAAGCACACGCCGGTCGACACCATGGCGGCGCATCAAGGTCACGCCGGCGGCCGCCGCGTCGAAGTCTTGGGTGCTGGAGAAAAAGTGCAGGATGCCGCGCTCCAGCCGGTCGTAGTCGATGCCGGTTTGTGCCACCAGGCTTTTCAGCGACTCGTGGCTGTAACGGCCCAGCGCCACCAGCTGCGTCACGTTGCGCTCGAAGGCGGCGTGGGTGCATTGCGTGAGAAAGCTCAGGCCCCAGCGCCACTGGTGTGGGTCGAGCTTGGGTCTGAACAGCAAGGGCGAATCGTCGCGCACCAACCACTTCAGCACCTTGAGCGGCGCACTCGGGTGGGCCCAGGGCTCACAAAAACTCACCGAGATTTGCGCGCCGTTGGCAAAGCTGGTTTCGAGCGCCGCATCTTGCTGCCGGTCGACCACCGTGACCTCATGCCCTTGCTCCAGCAGGTACCACGCGGTGCTCACGCCGATGATCCCGGCACCCATCACGACCACTTTCATCACACACCCCCTTTGAACAGCAGCTGCGCAGCGACAGCCCACATCACCAGCGCCACGCCACCATCGATGGCGCGCCAGGCGCCCGGGTTGCGCAGCCAGCGCGACGCGGCCATGGCGCCATACCCCAGGGTCACGAACCACATCAGTGAAGCAAGGCCCGCACCGGCGGCAAAGGCCATGCGCCCGTCGCTGCCGTGTTGTGCGCCCACACCGCCCAGCAAGACCACGGTGTCGAGGTACACGTGCGGGTTCAGGTAGGTGAGCGCGAGCGTGCTGGTCAGCGTGGCGGCCAGCGAGTGGCCGCGTGTGCCGGCTTGCAGCAAGGCACCCTCGCCACGCCAGGCGCGCTGCGCCGAGCGCAGGCCGTAGACCAGCAAAAACGCCGCGCCGCCAAAGCGAAAAAATTGCAGCAAGTGCGGCGACGACTGGATCAACGCCCCCAGGCCAAACACGCCAAGTGCGATCAGCAACCAATCGGACAAAGTGCACAACAGCACCACCGGGCCGACGTGCATGCGGTTGAGGCCCTGGCGCAGCACCAGCGCGTTTTGGGCGCCGATGGCGACGATCAAACCGGCCGTCACCAACCAGCCTTGAAAGAACGCCGAGGCAAAAGGGGCTGCCGTCATCTTGATGATTGTCGGAAGGCTCGGGGCCGAAGTGAAGCATCATTCATATTTCTCGCACTGCATAAGGCGCGCTAATGAAAGACCTGGACCCGGCCGCGCTCGATTGCCTGGCGGCGCTGGCCGACGATGGCAACTTCGAGCGGGCGGCGCAGCGGCTCTCGATCACCCAATCCGCCGTGTCGCAGCGTCTGCGCAGCTTGGAGGCCCAGGTGGGGCAGTTGCTGGTGGTGCGCTCCCGCCCCTTGCGCCTGACCGAGCCGGGCAAAGTGCTGCTGCGTTTTGCACGCCAGCTGCAGGCCATGCGCGCCGACGTGGCGCATGAGCTGGGTGTCGACCCTGCTGCACACCAGCGCCTGCCGATCGCCATCAACGCCGACAGCCTGGCCACCTGGGTGATGCCGGCGCTGGATGCGCTGGTGCACGAAGGTGTGTCACTGGAGCTGGTGGTCGACGACCAGGATTTCACCCATGACTGGCTGCGCCAGGGCGCGGTGCTCGGCTGCGTCAGCACCGTGAGCGATGCGCTGCGCGGCTGCCGCGTGGTGCCGCTGGGGGTGATGCATTACACGGCAGTGGCCAGCCCCGGCTTCATCGCACAAACCTTGCCCCAGGGCCTGACACGGGCCAACTTTGCGCAGGTGCCGTTTCTGGTGTTCAACCGCAAGGACGACATGCAGCCGCAATGGGTGTCGCGCGCTTTTGGGGTGCGCTCACCGCGTTTGCAGGAGCGTTTTGTGCCCTCGTCCGAGGCCTATGTGCGGGCCGCGCTGATGGGCTGGGGTGTGGGGGTGGTGCCCGAGCTGCAGGTGCGCGGGCTGCTGAACAGCGGCGACCTGGTGGCACTGCGCCCAGAGGTCGGGTTGGAGGTGCGTTTGTTCTGGCACCAATGGCGGCTGGGGCCTGATGGCGGTGCACCCTCGGCGCGCGTGGCCTTGCTCGACCGCATCGGCGACGCACTCGTCGCCGGGTCCGAGCAAGCGCTCGACAGCAAGC
Source organism: Rhizobacter sp. (assembly GCF_046595475.1). Taxonomy (GTDB): domain Bacteria; phylum Pseudomonadota; class Gammaproteobacteria; order Burkholderiales; family Burkholderiaceae_C; genus Rhizobacter. The sequence continues at coordinate 123,565 of NZ_JBKJOQ010000084.1, read as the reverse complement.
GCTGACGGATCAGCGGGTGGGAAGCACTGGCGCGCCACCGCCGCCAAACGGGGCGACGTCAGGCAAGCCCGCGTCTTCACCCGCCAGCAGAAAGGCGCTCAACAGCGCCGCCAACACGGTTGCCCAGGTGAGTACTCGCATCGACAAGCGGTTCACAGCATGCTCCTTCTACAACTTTTAGACCATTTCGGAACCCATATGGTGATCGCACTGCACAAAAACAAGCGGGAGCGTGCGCCAACACCATCCGGGAGGCATGGGTAAACCCCTGCTGCGCCGAATGCACCAAATGCGCCAGAAGCGCGGTTCATCTCCCTGCATAGCAAGCTGCGGGCCGACACCACACTGGAAGCCATGGCGTAAACGAGTGGAGGCGCGCAATGAACCTGATTCCTGGATTGGCCTGGCTGAGATCGGTCACCACCCGGCGCATGGTCGCCAACCAGACCCCGGACCCGGGCGACATGGGCACTGCCTTTGGGCTCGACGCCAGCATCGAGTCGACGGCCGCGCTGCACCCGACACCCGCGCCGGAGCGCGAAGCCCGCACACCGTGGAGCCAGCGCCTGGTGCGCCGACCTCAACGCTGAGGCGCCGCCCGATCGGCCACCACGGCCTCGACCAGGAGGCTCAGGTTGCACGGCCCTGCGCCAACTGAAACTGATGAGCGCCCCGAAGTAAACCGCGCGGTCTTTTTGTAACCTGACAGGTTCGTTTGCGACTTGCTCGTCCCCTTTTGGGGCCATGTGACTAAAATGTCGCCCATGGCCAAGGTTTCATTCAAAGAGCAGGTGCTGCGCGCCCGGGAGCACGCGATCGTGGCGTCGGTCAACCGCCTCCTGGCCGAAAAAGGCTTCGACGTGATGACGGTCGACGAGGTCGCGGCCGACGTGGGCATTGCCAAGGCCAGCCTGTACAAACACTTCAGCTCCAAGGAAGAGCTGGCTGGCGCGGCCATGATCCGGGTGCTGGAGCGGACCCAGGCCTTCATGGCCAGCCTGCCGGTGGGCGCCAAAGCGGTCGATCAACTCAAGGCGGTGGCCCGCTGGACCATGCAGGTGCAGTTGGCCGGCGAGATGCCCTCACTGCCGGCGCAAAACTCCACGCTGCGCGCTTCGCTGATGGCCAACAAGCCCTACCTCGACCGGCTGATGGAAGTGAGCGACCAGCTCGGCGCCTGGATCGACGCCGCCCAGATGGCCGGTGACCTGAGCCCGCGCCTCGCACCCGAGGTGGTGCTCTACACCTTGTTCGCGCGCGCCTGCGACCCGGTGCTTGGCCTGCTGAAGGTGAGCGGCCAGCACAGTGACGAGCAGATCATCGAGATGCTGCTCAGCACCTGTTTCGACGGGCTTGCCGGTCAAACTTCGACGACGAACAGGCCGTCGTAACCGTCGGCCTCGCCTTTGCGGGCGTGGCCACGTGCGTTGCACACCACGCGCGTCGTGCCGACGGTGTAGTCGTGGCGGCAGTGCAGGTGCCCGTGAATCCACACGTCGGCCAACGGCAACAAGTCGTCGTCGGCATTGCAAAAACTCGCGGTGCCCGATTGGCTGCCATAACGCGGGTCACCACTGCGCAGGCTGGGGCCGAAGTGGGTGAGTGCCACGGTCGCATCCCAGTCGCCTGAGGTTTTTGACAGCTCGTTGGCGAGCCAGGCGCGGCAGGCGAGCGCCTCTTCGCGCACCGCTTCGGCACCAAACGGCTCGCCATGTTGTGTCGACCGCATCACCCGCATGAAGTAGCTGGCCGCGCGCATGGCTTTTGCGCGACCGCGTTCGCCGAACAGATCGAAGTCGCACCAGCGCACGGTCGCGACAAAACGAATGCGGCGGCCAGCACGATCGGTGATCACCAGGCTTTCGCGTTCGAGCAGGCGGATGTTCAGCGCGGTGCAATGCTCGCGCAACGCGGTCCAGGCGGTGTTGAGTTCGCGCTTGTCGAACTCATGGTTGCCCGCCACCAGGATCACCGGCACCGGCCAATCGCGAAAGTGCGAGAGGCCGGCCCAGGTGCTGTCGATGTCGCCGCCCAGCACCAGCAGCTCGGCGTCGGGTGCGGGTTGGGGCTCGAAGTTTTCGGTTTCGAGGTGCAGGTCCGAGAGCAGTTGCAGGCGCACTCGTCAACGGGCCGTCAGGTCGCGCCGTGGCACTGCTTGAACTTCTTGCCGCTGCCGCAGGGGCACGGGTCGTTGCGGCCGACCTTGGGCGCGTCGCGCTTCACCGTTTCGACCTTGTAGCGCTGTTCGCTCGTCAGGTCGTACAGATCGGCGACAGTGACAACCAGCTCTTCGATCGCCTCTTCCATGTCTTTGAGCGGGCGCTCGCGCTCCACCGTGGCGACCACTTCACGCTCTTCGTCGGTCTCGGCCGGCAGGTGGCGGTAGAGGCGGGCCAGCGCGGTCATCACCGCGTCGTCCGGCATTTCGGCGAGGTCAGGGAAACACAGCGCGGCGTGCTGGAAACCAGCGACCCAGGGCATCAACGCCTGCGAAATCTGGCTCAGGCCGGCCATCGGGTCGGGGCCCCCATCGGCGGGCGGCTGCAGCGGGTGTTCGTCGTCAAACTCGAGGATCAGTGGGTTGAACCAGCCGTCTTCGGCCATCGCGCGGTTGAGCGAGCCATGGCGCCGCAAGATGAGCGCGGAGGTGCGCTCGAGCCAGCCGGGGTCGGTGGTGTCGGGCAGCGGTGTGGCGTCGAAATCGAATACATGCGGCAACCAGGCCGCAGGCTCCAGCAGCAGCGGCTGCACCAGCACGCCGCACAAGAAGCCGTCGAGCATGACGGAGTCGACCGGCTGCAAGGGCTCGGGCGTGGCGGCAAGCAGTTCGTCGAGCTCGGCGAACTCAGCATCGGTCAGGTCGGAGTGGGCGGACATGGGCGGTCTCGGGAGATGAATTCAGTCGCGATTGTCATGCCGGCGCGAGGGCCTGTGGTTGAGCGGCTTCAACCAGACGCTCACGCAACCACTGGTGCGAGCTGACCCGGTCGTGCCGCCTGTGCCACATGGCCTCAACGTGAATGCGCGCCATCACCAGCGGCAACGGCCGCTCCACCAGCTGCGCCTGGTAGCCGGTGGCGTCGACGAATGACGCCGGCAGCACCGTCAGCAGATCGCTTTGCGACACCACCCGCCCGGCGGTGAAAAACTGGTTGACGGTGAGCACGATCCGGCGCGAGCGGTTGAGCGCCGCCAGCGCCTGGTCGACAAAGCCGTGCGGACGGCCCGAAAAACTCACCAACAGGTGGTGGGCCGCGCAAAAAGCATCAAGCGTCAGCTCGCCTTCGGCCAGCGGGTGGCCTCGCCGCATCACACACACGTACTCGCTCTCACCCAGACGCTGGTGGTGCAGTGCACTTTGTTGGCCGCGCGTCGCCAGCTCGGCCACCGCCTCGGGAAAGTAGCCCACCGCCACGTCGGCCTCGCCCCGCTCCAGCAGTGCACGCGGGTCACGCGTGGTCAGCGGCAAAACCCGCAGGTTGACCAGCGCTTGCCGGGCTTCGATGTGGGCGACCAGGGGCGGCAACAACACCGCCGCCGTGGCGTCGGCCATCGCCAGGCGGAAGTTGACGCTGTCGCGTTGCGGGTCGAAGTCACCCGGGTCCAGCACCGCCCGCAGCTGCGCCAAAGCCGCTTGCACTTCGGGCCACAACATCTCGGCATACGGTGTGGGCACCACCCCGTGGCTCACGCGAGTGAGCAGTTCCTCACCCACAGATTCTTTGAATCTGCGCAAGGCGTTGCTCACCGCCGGCTGCGTGAGCGCCAACCGCGAGGCGGCGCGGGTGAGGTTGCGTTCGGACATCACCGCGTCAAACACCCGCAGCAAGTTCAGGTCGAGGGTCTGGAAGTTCATGCGCCTTTGTACCAAGACATTCGCGCAGTGAATATCATGGATTCACAAACTTGATTGGTCATGCATTGGTACTAACCCCTATCATTGCCCTCAATGGCGCTCCCAGTGGGGCGACAGAAATGCCCCGAAGGAGCACACCATGAGCACCACCATCAGCCTCCAAGTTTCCCAAGCCCGCACCGCGCCGCGTTTTGCCGCGCCGCTGGGTGAGTTGTTTGCCGCCGTCATCGCCTTGTTCAACCACCCCGGCATCCCCGCAGCACCCCGCTACCCGTCGCGTGAAGCCGCCCGCGTGCGCGCCATGGCCCACCGCTGCGAGAGCGCCGACCCGCGCTTTGCCTCGGAGCTGTATGCCGCGGCCGACCGCCACGAGTTGCTCAACGGCAACTACTGATCCCATCGATCGGTGAGCAGCAACAAAAAGCCCGCACGAAGCGGGCTTTTTTGTGGGCGCTGATCGTTTGATCAGGCCGCCAGACGTTCTTCCAGCTTGGCCTTGGCCGCCGTCAGCTCGGCCGGCAGGTGGTAAGCCAGCTGCGTGAACAGCTCGGCGTGCAGGTCGAGCTCGGCACGCCAGGCGGTCTTGTCGATGTGGGTCACCTGGTCGAATTGGGTCTGGCTGAAGTCCAGACCCTTCCAGCTGAGGTCTTTGTACTGCGGGCTCACGCCGAAGATGTTTTCAACACCCTGGCCCTGGCCTTCGACACGCTCCAGCATCCACTTCAACACGCGCATGTTCTCGCCGTAACCCGGCCAGACAAACTTGCCGTCGTCGCCCTTGCGGAACCAGTTGACGCAGTAAACCTTGGGCAGCTTGCCGCCCTCGGCTTCGAGGCGTCTGCCCAGGTCGAGCCAGTGCTGGAAGTAGTCGCTCATGTTGTAGCCCATGAAGGGCAGCATGGCGAACGGGTCACGGCGCACCACGCCTTGCTGGCCGGCGGCGGCGGCGGTGGTTTCGGAGCCCATGGTCGCGGCCATGTAAACACCTTCGACCCAGTTGCGCGCTTCGGTCACCAGCGGCACGGTGGTCGAGCGGCGGCCACCAAAGATGATGGCGTCGATCGGCACACCCGCTGGGTTGTCCCACTCGGCATCGAGCGCCGGGTTGTTGATGGCAGACACCGTGAAGCGGGCGTTGGGGTGCGAGGCCTTGGCGCCGGTCTCTTTGGCGAGCTTGGGTGTCCAGTCCTTGCCTTGCCAGTCGATCAGGTGTGCAGGCGGCGTGTCGGTCATGCCTTCCCACCACACATCGCCGTCATCGGTGAGCGCCACGTTGGTGAAGATCACGTCGTGCTTCAAACTGTCCATGCAGTTCGAGTTGGTCTTGGTGTTGGTTCCGGGGGCCACACCGAAGTAACCGGCTTCGGGGTTGATGGCGTACAGGCGGCCGTCCTGGCCGGGTTTGATCCAGGCGATGTCGTCACCGATGGTGGTGACCTTCCAGCCTTCAAAACCGGCCGGCGGGATCAGCATTGCAAAGTTGGTCTTGCCACAGGCGCTCGGGAACGCAGCCGCCACGTGGTGTTTTTTGCCTTCCGGGCTGGTCACGCCCAAGAGCAGCATGTGCTCGGCCAGCCAGCCCTGGTCGCGGCCCATGGTCGAGGCGATGCGCAGGGCGAGGCACTTTTTGCCCAGCAGCGCGTTGCCGCCGTAACCTGAGCCGTAGCTCCAGATCTCACGGGTTTCGGGGTAGTGAACGATGTACTTGGTGGTGTTGCAAGGCCAGGCCACGTCTTTTTGGCCGGCTTCGAGCGGAGCGCCCACGGTGTGCACGCAGGGCACAAAAACGCCGTCTTCTCCGAGCACGTCGAGCACGGCACGGCCCATGCGCGTCATGATCTTCATGTTGACGGCCACGTAAGGGCTGTCAGACAACTCGACGCCAATGTGCGCGATCGGCGAGCCCAGCGGGCCCATGCTGAACGGCACCACATACAGGGTGCGGCCGCGCATGCTGCCCTTGAACAAAGCCGGGGTTCCGTCAGAGCGGCCGGTTTGCAGCAGCTCTCGCATCTCGGCCGGGGCCATCCAGTTGTTGGTGGGGCCGGCGTCTTCTTTTTTCTCGCTGCAAATATAGGTGCGGTCTTCAACACGCGCCACGTCGCTCGGGCTGCTGCAAGCCAGGTAGCTGTTGGGGCGCAGCTCGGGGTTGAGCTTCTTGAAGGTGCCGGCGGCCACGAGTTGGGCGCACAGGCGGTCGTACTCTTCTTTGCCGCCGTCACACCAATACACATCACGCGCTTCGGTGAGCGCGGCCACCTCGGCCACCCAGGCTACGAGTCGGTCGTGTTTGACATAGGCGGGCACGTTCAAGCGCAAGCCCTCCATCACGGGTCGGTTCATGGTCAGTCCAATCATCAAAGTTAAAAGCGGGATCGGGCGAGCCTCTTTGTTCACCTGTAGACAGGTTTCAGGGGGCTCGCCCCATGCCGCATGTGCCATTTTTATGAGCTGGCACGGACATTCAAAAACATTGTCATGCCAATGTAATCCGGCCGTAACCACCGAGTCTCAGGGGGTCATGCAACTTTTGCATGGCGCCATGCCGGAGGTCTGTGAACTTGTGCCCAAGGCCAGGTTGAAGCGGCTTGGCGCCGGGCGTCATCCGGGCCGTAAGATCACCGCATGACGCTTGATCGCCGCTCAATCCTGGCCGTACTGGTCGCATCCCTCTGGCCCGCCGCCCATGCTGCGCAGCGTAAATCCTTGACCGACCCGATGCGCCTCGGCGTGGAGCAGGCGCTGGTCGATTCAGGCCTGGCGAGCCAGTTTCAGAAGAGTTTCGGGCGCGACACCGGGGTGGCGGTGCAACTGGTGCCGGGCCTGAGCGCCACTTTGCTCGACACCCTGGAGCGCGGCGAGATCGACGCCGCCATGACCAACACGCCCGAGCTTGAGCTCAAGCTCGAAAAGCAGGGCCTGGCCCACGATCGTCGCCTGGTCGCGGTGGGCGACTTTGTACTGGTCGGGCCGCTCGAAGGTGTGGGCAAGAAGGCCAAGGACCCGGTGGGTATCGCCAAAGAAAAAGACATCGCGGTTGCCCTGGCCAAGATCGCCGAGGCCAAGGCCCGTTTCATTGGCGCCCCCGTCGGCAGCGGCGCGCACCTGGGCTCGCTGGCACTGTGGCGTGCGGCCAAGGTGTTGCCGGGGGCGCCCTGGTTTGTCGAAAGCAAGGCCGACCCGTTGCAACAAGCCCTCGCCGAAAACGCCTACACCCTGGTCGAGCGGGGTGTGTGGATGGCGCGCGGGCGCAAGCCGCTGGCCATCATGGTCGAGGGTGACACGCGCATGGCCAACGAGGTGCACGTGATGCGCTCCTTCCGCGTCAACCACCCGGCGGCCAAGCTGTTTGGGCAGTGGGTGAGCGGCCCGCAAGGCCGGCGGGTTGCAGGGAGCCTGCGCGGCTGGCGGCCTGCGACACGCTGATGCCGCACACCCTGCTCAGCGTCAACCTCAGCCTGGCCCGCGAGGTCGAGATCGCCGGCCGCAAGGTGATGACGGCGATTGGCAAGCAGCCGGTGGCAGAACCGGTGGCCGTCAAGCCGCTGGGCCTGGCGGGTGACGAGCAGGCTGACCTGACGGTGCACGGCGGCCTCTCCAAAGCCGTCTACGCCTACCCGTTTGAGCACTACCCCTTCTGGCAGACCGTGCGCGCCCAGGCCAAGGTGGCGCTGTGGGACGAAACCCTGCCGCCAGGCAGCATGGGCGAAAACCTCACGCTTGCCGGCCTGCTGGAAAACCAGGTCTGGATCGGCGATGTGCTGCGCTTTCCGCACTGCGAGCTGGCGGTCAGCGAGCCGCGCTTCCCCTGCTTCAAGTTCGACGCCGCGATGGGCTTCAACCAGGCCACCAAGCTGATGGCGGCCAATGGCTGGTGCGGTTTTTACCTCGCGGTGCGGGTAGCGGGCACGCTGCAGGCGGGTGAAAAGTTTGAGCTGATCCCGGGCCCACGCGAGGTGGGCATCCAGGAGCTGTTTCGCTCACGGCTGACGGCCGCGCACAAACGTTAGTCAGGCCGGGTCGAAGCGGCCTGCGGCCGCTCAAAAACCTTCGAGCACCACCTTGCCGCGTGCCAGGCCACTCTCGATGAAGGCATGCGCGCGTTTGAGGTTGGCTGCGTTGATGGCGCCGAAGTGCTCGCCCAGCGTGCTGCGGATGCGCCCTTCGTCCACCAGCTGCGACACACGGTTGAGCAGCTCCTGCTGCGCCTGCATGTCGGGCGTCTGGAACATCGAGCGCGTGAACATCGACTCCCAGCGCAGCGACAGGCTCTTGCCCTTGAGCAGCATCACGTCGAGCGGCGTGGCCGGGTCGTCGATCAGGCTCAGGCGGCCTTGGGGCGCCAGCGCCTTGACGATCTCGGCGTAGTGCTTGTCGGTCTGCGTGAGGCTGGCCACATGGCTGACGCTCGGCACGCCGATGCGCTGCAGCTCGGCCGTGAGCGGCAGTGTGTGGTCGATGACGTGGTGGGCGCCCAGCTCGCGAACCCAGGCCTGGGTTTCGGGGCGGGAGGCGGTGCCGATCACTGTGAGTGAGGTCAGCTGGCGCGCCAGCTGCGTCATGATCGACCCGACCCCACCCGCGGCACCGACGATCAGCAAGGCGCCCTGGGTTTTGTCATTCACTTCCAGGCGGTCGAACAACACCTCCCAGGCGGTGATGGCGGTCAGCGGCAGCGCCGCCGCCTGCGCAAACGAGAGTGACGCCGGCATGCGCCCGACGATGCGCTCGTCCACACACTGCAGCTCGGCATTGCTGCCGGGTCGTGTGATGTCACCGGCGTACCAGACCCGGTCGCCGGGTTTGAACAGCGTGACCTGCGGGCCCACCGCCTCGACGATGCCGGCGGCGTCCCAGCCCAGCACCTTGTGTTCACCGGCCGGCGGTGCGGCGCGCACACGCACCTTGGTGTCGACCGGGTTGACCGACACAGCATGCACCCGCACCTTCAGGTCGCGCGGGCCGGGGGTGGGCTCGGGCAGGGTCACGTCAAGCAGCGACTCGGCGGCATCGATGGGCAAAGACTGGCGGTAGGCAACGGCTTTCATCTCACAGCTCCGGGGTTTGGATTCGATGGATGGACTGTAGAACCGCGCCTTCCATTTGATAATCACCCCAAAAACACAATCAGCTTCAACAAACTTTTGAAGATGAACCTACCCGCCGATCTTCAACTTTCTCAGCTCCAGCTCTTTGTGCGCCTGGCCGAAGCCGGCACGCTGAGCGCCGCGGCGCGCCAGCTGAACCTCACACCAGCCGCCGCCAGCGCCGCATTGAAGCGGCTCGAAGCGGCGCTCAAGGTGCGCTTGGTCGAGCGCTCCACCCGCTCGATGCGGCTCACGCCCGAGGGCGAGCTGTTGCGCGAGCACGCCGAGCGCGCCCTGGGCGTGCTCGACGACGCCCGCTCACTGCTGGGCGCGCAACGCGAGCGGCTCGAAGGCGAGGTGCACCTGGCCGCCCCCTCCGACCTCGGCCGCACCGTGCTCAGCCCGATGCTCGACACTTTTTTGGCCCGCCACCCCGGCCTGCACATCGCACTGCACGTGAGCGACGTGCGGCACGACCTGCTGCGCGAGCGCGTCGACATCGCGGTGCGTTACGGCGAGCTGCGCGACTCCACCCTGGTCGCCCGGCCCTTGTGCACCACCCTCAGCACCCTGGTCGCCTCACCCGACTACGTGGCGCGGCACGGCGCCCCGCAACACCCCGACGAGCTGGCACAACACAACTGCCTGACCCTGCACCGCTCGGAGCGCCCGCATCTGATGTGGACGTTTGTGCGCGACGGCGCCGAGCACACCGTGCGCGTGCAAGGCAATCGACGCGCCGACGATGGCGCGCTGGTGCGTGAATGGGCGGTGCAAGGCCTGGGCATTTCGCAGAAGGCGCGGCTCGACGTGCTGGCCGACCTGCGCGCCGGCCGGCTGGTCGAGCTGATGCCGCAGTGGCAGGGCCAGCGTTACCCGCTGCACGCCATCGTGCCGACCCAGCGCCACCTGCCGCTGCGCGTGCGGCGCCTGCTCGACGAGCTGGTGCTGCAGTTCTCGCGGCTTGAAGAGGACAATGCAGCCTTCCCCTGAAGCGCTCTCACACACACCATGCTCGCCTACCGACACGCCTTCCATGCGGGCAACCACGCCGACGTGCTCAAGCACGTGATGCTCACCCGCGTGTTGCGCTACATGAACCAGAAGCCCAAGCCCTACCGCCTGATCGACACACACGCCGGCGCCGGCGGGTATTCGCTCGAAGGTCAGTACGCGCTGAAGAAGGGCGAATACATCAACGGCATCGGCCGCCTGTGGGACAAGGACAAGAGCGGCGACGACATGCCCGAGATGGTGGCCGACTACGTGGGCCTGGTGAAGCAGTTCAACCCCGATGGCCTGATGGAGCAGTACCCCGGCTCGCCGGCCTTTGCGCAGATGCTGCTGCGCTCGCAAGACCAGCTGCGTTTGTTCGAGCTGCACAACACCGACCACCGCATCCTCGCGTCTTACCTTGGAGAGGTAAAAGGCGCTGAGGTCTACAACGCTGATGGCTTCGATGGCTTGAAGGGCCAGGTGCCGCCGTCGTCACGGCGCGGCGTGGTGCTGATGGACCCTTCATACGAAGGCCACAACGACTACCCGCGGGTGATCGCCTCGCTGCGCGAAGCGCTGTTGCGCTTTGCCGAAGGCGTGTACATGGTCTGGTACCCACAGGTGAGCAAGCTCGAAGCGGCGCAGCTGCCGCGGCGGCTGGAGGCCGTCGCGCCCAAGGGCTTCTTGCATGTGCGCTTGACAGTGCAGCAGCCTGACCAGCAAGGCTTCGGGCTTGCAGGCAGCGGCATGTTCATCATCAACCCGCCGTACACACTGCACGACGAGATGGTGGCGCTGTTACCGTATCTCGTGGACGTGCTGGGCCAGTACGACGGCGCCAACTACATGATCGAGCAGCGCGCCGCCTAGCCACCCCCCATGCAGTCTCAAGCCACCTCCGCCAACGGCCCGTTGACCGGCCTGAAGGTGCTGGAGCTCGGCCAACTGATCGCCGGCCCTTTCGCGGCCAAGACGCTGGCCGACTTCGGCGCCGAGGTCATCAAGATCGAGCCTCCTGGAAGTGGTGACCCGCTGCGCCAATGGCGCTTGCTGCACAACGGCACCAGCGTGTGGTGGCAGGTGCAGTCGCGCAACAAGAAGAGCGTGGCGCTAGATCTGAAGCACCCTGAAGCGCGCGACATCGTGCGCCGGCTGGCGGCCGAGTGCGACGTGCTGGTCGAAAACTTCAAGCCCGGTGTGATGGAGGCATGGGGCCTGGGCTACGACACACTGAGCCTGGCCAACCCCGGTTTGATCATGCTGCGCATCAGCGGCTACGGGCAGACCGGGCCCTACAAAGACCGGCCCGGCTTCGGCGTGGTGGCCGAGGCCATGGGCGGCTTGCGCCACCTCACCGGCGAGCCGGGCCGCGTGCCGGTGCGGGTGGGGGTGAGCATCGGCGACACCCTGGCCTCGCTGCATGGCGTGATCGGCATCTTGATGGCGCTGCACCACCGCAGCCGCTCCGTGTCATCACAAGCGCCCAAAGGCGAGGGCCAGGTGATCGACGTGGCGCTGTACGAAGCCGTCTTCAACTGCATGGAAAGCCTGCTGCCCGAATACAGCGCCTTCGGTGCTGTGCGCGAAGCCGCCGGCTCGGCCTTGCCCGGCATTGCCCCAAGCAACGCCTACCCCTGCCAGGACGGCTGGGTGCTGGTGGCCGGCAACGGCGACAGCATCTTCACCCGCCTCATGCAAACCATAGGCCGCGACGACTGGGCGCGCGACCCGGCACTGGTGGGCAACGCAGCCCGCGTGGCGCGCGTGGCCGAGATCGACACCGCCATCGGCGCGTGGACGAGCACCCGCCAGGTGGCCGACGTGCTGGACGCACTCAACACGGCACAGGTGCCGGCGGGCCGGCTCTACACGGCACGCGACATTGCAGAAGACCCGCACTACCGCGCGCGCGGCATGATCGAGCGCGTGACTTCGGCCGACGGCCTATCGGTCGAGGTGCCCGGCATCGTGCCCAAGCTGAGCGCCACGCCGGGGCGCATCACCCGCCGTGCGCCGACGCTGGGCGAAGACACGAAGGCGGTGCTGCGCGAGCTGGGCATCACACCCGAGCAAGAGGCCGCCTTGCGCGAACGTGGGGTGCTGTGACCCTTACCTTCCCTGCCTATGCACTGGCCGGCGCCTCGGCGCTCTTCACCGTCACCCTGAACACCGCCCGTTGAATCACGCGTCTTCGCGTTTGAAGTCTCGAAACGCACCGAAGAGCCACGAGCGCATGCCCACCACCAGCGTGTAGGGGCGCTTCTGCTCAGGCGGCAGCTTCTGGTCGGCCAGGTGCTGCTGCGCAAAGTCTTGCCCCACGCGCTCCAGCCGCTCGGCAAAGCTGGCGGCGAGGCTGCGGCCCACCTGCCCGTGGATGAGCATCAGCATCTCGCCTTCGCCATCAAAGCCGCCGCTGAAATAGTCGCCCGCCACGTCTTTGCGAAAGTAGGCCATCACCGGGCCGTGCGGGCGCCAGCGGAAGGTCTTGGCCACCTGCAGGCGGTAGCGGTTCATCGGCCGCAGCTCGATGATGCCCAGCCGGTCCAGCGCCGTGAGGTAGCCAATGCACTCGGCCTCGCTGTAGGTGTAGGTAGACACGATCTGCTCAAACGTCCATTGGCTCAGACAACAGGTGGCCATCAGCAGCAGGCGTCGGTCGGCCACCACCGCCTTCTCTTGCTCCAGCGTCAGCTCGCGGCGCAAGGGCTGCGCGTCGGCAATCTTGCGGGCGAGCTCGGCGAAATCCATCTTCAGCACACGCAGCACGTCGTCGATGCGCGAGAGCGGCATGTCGGCCTTGGCAAAGATGCGCTTGATGCTCGACTCCGACATGTCGAGTTGCACGGCCAGGTCAGCGTAGGTGACGTTGGCGGCCTTGAGCTCAGCCTTCAGCGTGGTGATGAGGTCTTGGGTGGTGCTCATGCCTGATCCGTCAAAAAGTATCGGCAAACGATACCAGTCGCCGGCGCCACCGCCACCTTGCCGGGAACACTTGATACCGAACAGCCGGTCTTCCACCATGCGCTCCGTGTTCAACCACTTCAAGGATTCCATGCACACCCCCGCACCCCGCCAAGACAGCAACGCCTGGAAGCTCCAGGTCTGGGTGTCGTTCGGTCTCGCCATTGCCTTGTGCGGCATCGGCCTGGCCTACCTGCCGGGCGAAGACCTGCACCGGGCCTTCATGGTGATGGGCTACGTGTTCTGCCTGTCCACCGCGTTTGCGCTCGCCAAGTACGTGCGTGACAACGAGCTTCGCCGGGTCGACACGCCGATGTGGGGCCTGGTGGTGTGGGGCGGCTTTGCGTTCGCGATGGCGCTCACCGGTTGGGGCCTGTGGCGCATGGACGTCAACCCGACCTACAAGGCCTTTCTCGGCGTGAGTTGGTTGTTCCTGATCTCCGGCGTGTTCACCTTGGCCAAGACCCTGCGCGACGCGCACGAAGCCCGAGGAGAGTGAGATGCTGAAACGAATCGCCCTGGCAACACTGCTTGCCACGTCACTGAGCGTGCGCGCTCACCCGCCCAACGCGTCTGACGCAAGCGCCTTGTCTATGCTGCCGCTGGCAGTGTCGGTGGCCGCACCGGCGATGTTCCTGTCGGCTGGCGCCATGCTCACCGTGGTGGCCGTCGAAGCCTCGGCCGCCGGTGTGGTGTGCGTGCTGGAGCGCGCCTCCGACGGCGCGCGTGCCAGCCTCACCCTGAGTGGCAACTTGTCGGTGGGCGTGGGCACCGCGGTGATGGTGACCGCCTTCAGCGCCGGCTGGGTGTTGTCGGCTGCCGGCCGCGCCATTGCCTACGTCCCGAACGAGATCGGTGCGGCCTTGCTCTACAACGAACGGGTGACGCGATGATCGCGCGCTTGCTCACCGCGCTCGCATTGGCGGGCGCGGTCACGCTGGCGCAGGCGGGCCGCTCCTGTGACCCGCAGCCGCCCGAAGCCCGCAACGTGGCGCGCGCCATGGTGCTGGCCGAGCACACCGCGCAGGCACTCGATGCGAGCGGCGCGCAGGTGGTGGTGCTGGCCCGCGCCGGCCAAGACCTGAGCGCCTATGGCTTGCGCTATTCGCACCTGGGCCTGGCTTACCGTGAAGGCTCGCGCTGGCGCGTCGCCCACAAGCTCAACCAGTGCGGCAGCGGCATGGCGGCGCTGTACCGGCAAGGCCTGGGCGAGTTCTTTCTCGACGACTTGTTTGACTACCAGGCCGGCATCGTGATCCCGAGCCCCGAGGTGCAAGCCGCCCTGCTGCCCGCACTGCAAGACCGGCGCCGCCTGGTGCAGATGCACACGCCTCACTACAGCATGGTGGCCTACCCGTGGGCGCAGACCTACCAGCAGTCCAACCAGTGGGCGCTTGAGACTCTGGCCATGGCGATGGACCCGCAGGCCAGCACCCGCGCGGGAGCGCAAGCCTGGCTGCAACGCCAGGGTTACCAGCCCACCACGCTGCGCATCTCAGCCTTCAAGCGGCTGGGCGCGCGCATGACCGCGGCCAACGTGGCATTCGATGACCACCCCAACGAAAAGCGCTTCAGCGATCGCATCGAAACCGTCACGGTCGACTCGGTGTTTGCGTGGTTGAATCGCAGCGGCCTGGGCGGCCCGGTGCAGGTGGTGAGGTAGATTGCGCCGGCAGCAAACCGCTAACAGAACGCCAGCAAAAGAGACGACTGAGGAGACCCCTTGAGCCCACACGATCACCCCAATCAATTTGCCCTGCTGACGCAGCGCCGATTCGCGCCCTTCTTCTGGACGCAGTTTCTCGGCGCCGGCAACGACAACCTGTTCAAGTTCGCCTTCACCGTGATGGTGACCTACCAGGTACAGGTGAGCTGGCTGCCACCGGCCATGGCGGGGCTGGTGATCGGCGCGGTGTTCATCTTTCCCTTCTTGCTGTTCTCGGCCACCAGCGGGCAGCTGACCGACAAGTACGACAAGACCAAGATGATCCGCTTCGTGAAATGGTTTGAGATTGCGGTGATGGCACTCGCCGCGTTCGGCTACGTGAAAGCCAATGTGCCGGTGCTGCTGGCCTGCGTGTTCTTGATGGGCCTGCACTCCACGCTCTTCGGGCCAGTGAAGTTTGCCTACTTGCCGCAGCATCTGGGCGAGCGCGAGCTGACCGGCGGCAACGGCATGGTCGAGATGGGCACCTTCGTGGCCATCTTGCTGGGCAGCCTGGCCGGCGGCCTGCTGATTGCGATCCCCCAGACCGGCGCGCAGTACATCGCGTGGGCCTGCGTCGCCGTGGCCGTGCTGGGCCGCGTGTGCGCGCAGTTCGTGCCGCCCACGCCGGCCACCGACCCGGGCCTGCAGATCAACTGGAACCCGGCCAGCGAGACCTGGCGCAACCTCAAGCTCGCGCGCGAAAACCTGGCGGTGTTCCGCTCGCTGCTGGGCATTTCGTGGATGTGGTTCTTCGGCGCCGTGTTCCTGTCGCAGTTCCCCTCCTTCGCCAAAGAAGTGCTGCACGGCGACGAGCACGTGGCCTCGCTGCTGCTGGTGGTGTTCTCGGTGGGCATAGGCGTGGGCTCGCTGCTGTGCGAGATGCTGTCGCGCCGCCACGTGGAGATCGGCCTGGTGCCGCTCGGCGCCATCGGCATGAGCGTCTTCGCGATCGACCTCTACTTCGCGGCCCGCGGCCTGCCCGCGGCCGCGCCATACACGGTGAGCGCCTTTCTGGCCCAGCCCGCGCATTGGCGCGTGATGGCCGACCTGCTGCTGCTCTCGCTCTTCGCCGGCATCTACAGCGTGCCAATGTACGCACTGATTCAGCTGCGTTCGCCGCCCACGCACCGCGCCCGCATCATTGCGGCCAACAACATCTTGAATGCTCTGTTCATGATCGTCAGCTCGGTCGGTGTGGGCGCGTTGCTGAGCCTGCACCTCACCATTCCGCAGGTGTTCCTGATCACCGGCGTGCTCAACGCCATCGTGGCCTTCTACATCTTCATGCTGATGCCCGAATACCTGCTGCGCTTCATCGCCTTCATCGCCACGCGCCTGGTGTACCGCTTCAAGGTGCGTGGCGACGAGCACATCCCGACCAGCGGCGCCGCCATCCTGGTGTGCAACCACGTGAGCTTCGTCGACGCGGTGCTGCTGATGGCCGCGAGCCCGCGGCCCATCGCGTTCATCATGGACCACCGCATTTTCCAGGTGCCGGTGCTGGGCTGGCTGTTCAAGCTGGCCAAGGCCATCCCGATCGCGCCGCAAAAAGAATCCCCCGCCATCTACGAGCAGGCCTTCGCGCGCGCCCGCAAAGTGCTGGAAGAAGGCGACCTGGTCTGCATCTTCCCCGAGGGCGCGATCACCAAGAACGGTGAGCTGGGCGAGTTCAAGGGCGGCGTGATGAAGCTGCTGGAAACAAACCCGGTGCCCGTGATTCCGCTGGCGCTGCAAAACTTGTGGGGCTCGTTCTTCTCGCGGGTCGAAGGCAACGCGATGAGCAAGCCGTTCCGCCGTGGCTTCTGGAGCAGCGTTGGGCTGGTTGCCGGCACGCCGGTGCCCGCCGCGGAGGTGAGCGTACCCCTGCTGCGCGAGCGCGTGCAGGCCCTGATCAACACGCCCACACACTGAAACCAACCGGAGACAAGCATGAGCGATGAGCAACGCGTACGCGTGACAGTGGACGAGCGCGGTGTCGCCGAAGTGGCGATGGTGCGTGCCGACAAGATGAACGCCATCGACGCGGCCATGTTCCGCGCACTGGTCGGTGCCGTCGAGCAACTGCGCAGCGATGCGCGTGTGCGGGTGGTGGTGCTGCACGGCGAGGGCCGTGCCTTCTGTGCCGGCCTCGACATGGGCCGCTTCCAGCAAATGGGCGCAGGCCAGACCAGCGGCTCGATGGGCACCGACCTGCTGGCCCGCACACATGGCCTTGCCAACGACGCGCAGCAAGTGGCCTGGGGCTGGCGCGAGCTGCCGGTGCCGGTGATTGCCGCCGTGCATGGCGTCGCCTTCGGTGGCGGCTTGCAGATCGCGCTAGGCGCTGACATCCGCTGCGTGCACCCCGACACCAAGATGGCCGTGATGGAAATCAAATGGGGGCTGGTGCCCGACATGGCCGGCTGCGTGCTGATGACCGAGCTGGTGCGGGCCGACATCGTGCGCGAGCTCACCTACACCGGCCGCATCATCTCGGGCACCGAGGCGCAGCAGATCGGCCTGGCCACACGCGTGAGCGATGACCCACTGGCCGACGCGCGCGCTCTCGCCGCGCAGATCGCCGGCGCCAGCCCCGATGCCATACGCGCCGGCAAGCGCCTGCTGCATGGCGCGTCGCCGGTGCGTGCAGCCGAGGTGCTGATGGCCGAGTCGGTGGAGCAGAAAGCGTTGATCGGCAGCCCCAACCAACGCGAGGCCGCACGGGCCGGGCTGGAGAAGCGGGCGCCGGTTTTCAGTACGCCCGGCTAGCTTGAGACGCCGCGTGCGCGGTCGGCCCTGAATTGCGCAACAAAGGCCGTGAACCGCCCTTCGTCCAATGCCTCGCGCACTTCGCGCATCAGGTTGACGTAGTAGTGCAGGTTGTGGATGCTGGCGAGCATGGGGCCTAGCATCTCGCCGCAGCGATCCAGGTGGTGAAGGTAGGCGCGGCTGAAGTTCTGGCAACAGTGGCAGCTGCAGGTCTCGTCGACCGGCCGCTCGTCGGTTTTGTGGCGCGCATTGCGCAGCCGCAGGTCGCCAAAGCGGGTGAACAAATGGCCGTTGCGCGCGTTGCGTGTGGGCATGACGCAATCGAACATGTCGACCCCGACGCCCACGCCTTCCACCAGGTCTTCGGGGGTGCCCACGCCCATCAGGTAGCGCGGCTTGTGTGCCGGCAGGCGGTGCGGCGTGTGGGCCATGATGCGTTGCATCTCTTCTTTCGGCTCGCCCACGCTCACGCCGCCGATCGCATAGCCGGGCAGATCAAGCTCGACCAGCGAGTCGAGCGACTCCTGGCGCAGGTGCTCAAACATGCCGCCCTGCACGATGCCGAACAGCGCGTTGGGGTTCTCCAGCCGGTTGAACTCGGCCAGGCAGCGCCGCGCCCAGCGCAGGCTCAGCTCCATCGAGATGCGCGCTTCGCGCTCCGTGGTGAAGTGGCCCTTGGTCTCGTAGGGCGTGCACTCGTCGAACTGCATCACGATGTCGCTGTTGAGCACGCGCTGCACCTGCATGCTCACCTCGGGCGTGAGAAAGAGCTTGTCGCCGTTGACGGGTGACGCAAACTTCACGCCCTCTTCGCTGATCTTGCGCATCTCACCCAGGCTCCACACCTGAAAGCCGCCGCTGTCGGTCAGGATGGGCTTGTGCCAGCTCTCAAAGCGGTGCAGCCCGCCGAACTGTGCGAGCACGTCCAGCCCCGGGCGCAGCCACAGGTGGAAGGTGTTGCCCAGGATGATCTGGGCGCCCATGGCTTCGAGCGAAGAAGGCATCACGCCCTTGACCGTGCCGTACGTGCCCACGGGCATGAAGACCGGCGTTTCGACCACGCCATGGTTGAGGGTGAGGCGGCCGCGCCGCGCCTGGCCTTCGGTTCTCAGCAATTCAAATTCGAGCATGTGCCAATTGTCGCCGTTGCCTGCGCGCCCCAATTCAAAACGCCCCCGCACACGTGCCTGCGTGAAGCCGCTCCCGGTAGATGACCACCCCTTGTTTCGCGAGGGCCTTGCGATGCCCACGACCGAACGGCCGAGCAACACGGACGCTTGCCTTGGAGGCGGGCAGCGTCTAATATAACGTTTGTTATAACCCACGGATGAGCACCATGCACACCCTCAAACTCACCCAGATCGGCAATTCGGTGGGGGTGATCCTGCCCAAGGAACTGCTCGCGCGGCTGAAGGTTGAAAAGGGTGATGTGCTGTACGTCACGGACAGCCCCGAAGGAGTAAGGCTGACCGCGCATGACCCGGCTTTTGAAGCGCAAATGACGGCCGCACGAGCCATCATGAAGAAGCGACGGGCCGTCTTGCGTGAACTCGCGAAATGAGCAAGCCAGCAAACGACCGGTGGGTGTGGATCGAGCCCAGCGTGATTCTTGCGGTGCATGAAGAGCAACTGTCGGAGCATGGCGGCGCGGGCGGCGTGAGAGACATCGGCCTGCTCGAGTCTGCTCTGGCAAAGCCGCTGCATCTCGTGACTTACGGCAAACCCGATGTGGCCGATCTCGCAGCTGCCTACGGCTTCGGCCTGGCTCGCAACCACCCGTTCATCGACGGGAACAAACGCACCGCATTTGTCGCCGTAGAACTCTTCCTGGCACTGAACGCCCACGTGCTCGAAGACGACGACGTGCAATGCGTGCTCACCATGCTGTCTTTGGCGTCGGGTGACCTGAGCGAGGCCGGGTTCGCCAGCTGGATCCGCCAGCACATCACGCAGATTTAGCCGTTACGCGCCAGCAGCATGGCGTCGCCATAACTGAAGAAGCGATAGCGCTCGGCGATGGCATGGCGGTAGAGCGCCCTCATGTGCTCATAGCCCGCAAAGGCGCTCACCAGCATCAGCAGCGTGCTCTTGGGCAGGTGAAAGTTGGTGACCAGCACGTCGACCACCTTGAACGCGAAGCCCGGGGTGATGAAGATGTCGGTGTCGCGACTGCCGGCTTCGAGCGTGCCACTCACCGCAGCCGATTCGAGGGCACGCAGTGTCGTCGTGCCCACCGACACCACGCGGCCGCCCTGGGCATGCGTTTGCGCGATGGCGTCGACGGTGGCCTGCGGCACCTCGAACCATTCGCTGTGCATCTTGTGCTCGGCCAAATTTTCAGTGCGCACCGGCTGGAAGGTGCCGGCGCCCACGTGCAGCGTGACACTTGCGCTGCCGATGCCGCGCTCGCGCAGCGCGTGAAGCACAGCCTCATCGAAGTGCAGGGCCGCGGTCGGTGCGGCTGCGGCGCCGGGCTTGGCGGCAAAGACCGTCTGGTAACGGCGCTCGTCGTCGGCATCGTCGGCATGGGTGATGTAAGGCGGCAGCGGCACATGGCCGTGCTGCTCAATCAACGCAAATGGCTCGCTCGGAAAGCGCAGGTGAAAGAGCGAGTTTTCAGGCCCGCCGCGGCCCAGCATCTCGGCCTTGAAGCTCTTGTCGCCGTTCACAAAACAGATCATGGCGCCGGGCTTGGGCGACTTGCTCGCGCGCAGGTGCAGCATCACTTCATGGTTCGGCAACACGCGCTCGACCAGCGCTTCAACCGACCCGCCGGTGGACTTGGCCCCCAGCAGCCGCGCCTTGATGACACGCGTGTCGTTGAACACCAGCAGGTCGCCGGCACGCAACAAGCGGGGCAGCTCGCGGAAGATGCGGTCGGCGGGCGAGGCTTGCGTGCCATCGAGCAAGCGCGAAGCACTGCGCTCCCCCACCGGGTGTTGGGCGATCAGCTCAGGCGGCAGGTCGAAATCAAAATCGGCGAGCTGGAAACTTCCAGTGTGTGTAGGCATATGCCGCAAAATTGTCCCATGCCCACCGACACCCCCCTCGCCGCGCGCAAGGAGAAATCTGCGCCGCAAAAGGCGATGGAGAAGCTGGGCCTGGTGCGCGACATCGACCTTGCGCTGCACATCCCGCTGCGCTACGAAGACGAGACACGCATCACCGCCATACGCGAGCTGCGCGATGGCGACACGGCGCAGGTGGAGGGCGTGGTCAGCGATTGCCAGATCGCGTTTCGCCCGCGCCGGCAATTGGTGGTGAAGCTGCACGACGGCACCGACGAGCTGTACCTGCGCTTCCTGAACTTCTACCCCAACCACCAGAAGACGCTCGCTGCCGGCAAGCGCGTGCGCGTTCGCGGCGAAGCCCGTGGCGGCTTCTTCGGGCTGGAGATGGTGCACCCCACGTTCAAAAGCGTCGACGAGCAGACACCGCTTGCCACCGCGCTGACGCCCGTCTACCCGAGCAGCGCCACCTTGCCCCAGGCCTACCTGCGCAAGGCCGTGACGTCGGGCTTGCAACGGGCTGACCTGTCAGAGCTGATACCGCCTGCGCTGGCGCCCGCCGGCCTGCTGAGCCTGCGCGAGTCGCTGGGCTTTCTGCACCACCCCACGCCCGACGTGAGCTTGGGCGACCTGGAAGACAAGACCCACCCCGCGTGGCAACGCCTCAAGTTCGAAGAGCTGCTCGCGCAGCAACTCTCGCAACTGCAAGCCAAACATGAACGCGCCCTGCAGCGCGCGCCACGCTTCACCGTGCGCGCCCATGGCCTGCAAGAGAAGCTGCTCGCCGCCCTGCCCTTCGGCCTGACGGCGGCGCAGCGCCGCGTGGTCGAAGAGATCGCGCTCGACCTGCAGCGCGAGGCGCCCATGCACCGCTTGCTGCAAGGCGACGTGGGCTCGGGCAAGACGGTGGTGGCTGCGCTCGCCGCCGCCGTGGTGATGAACGAAGGCTGGCAGTGCGCACTGATGGCGCCCACCGAGATCCTGGCCGAGCAGCACTTTCGCAAACTGGTGGGCTGGCTGGAGCCGCTGGGCATAAAGACCGCGTGGCTCACCGGCAGCCGCAAGGGCAAGAAGCGCAGCGAGATGTTGGCGCGCGTGGCCTCGGGTGAGGCGGCGCTGGTGGTGGGCACCCATGCCGTGATCCAGAGCGAGGTGCAGTTCTCGCGGCTGGGCCTGGCCATCATCGATGAGCAACACCGCTTTGGCGTGGCGCAGCGGCTGGCCTTGCGCGACAAGCTGCAGGCGCAAGCACTGGAGCCACATCTGTTGATGATGAGCGCCACGCCCATCCCGCGCACCCTGGCAATGACACTGTTTGCCGACCTCGACGTGAGCACCATTGACGAGCTGCCACCCGGCCGCACGCCCATCGTCACCAAGCTGTTCAACAACGCCAAGCGCGACAGCGTGGTGCGCACCATCGCCGAAGAGGTTGGCCGCGGCCGGCAGGTGTACTGGGTGTGCCCGCTGATCGAAGAGAGCGAGAAGCTCGATTTGCAAAACGCCACCGCCACGCACCAGCAGCTGAGCGAAGCACTGCCCGGCGTGAGCGTGGGCCTGCTGCACGGCCGCATGCCGTCGGCCGACAAGGCGGCGGTGATGGCGCAGTTCACTGAAGGCAGCATGAAAGTGCTGGTGAGCACCACCGTGATCGAAGTGGGCGTAGACGTGCCCAATGCCAGCCTGATGGTGATCGAGCACGCCGAGCGGTTCGGCCTCTCGCAGCTGCACCAGCTGCGCGGCCGCGTCGGGCGTGGCTCGGTGGCCAGCGTGTGCGTGCTGCTCTACACCACGCCCTTATCAGAGACCGGCAAGGCGCGCCTGAAAGCCATGGCCGAGACCCACGATGGCTTCGAGATCGCCCGCCGCGACTTGGAGATACGCGGGCCGGGTGAGTTTCTGGGCGCACGCCAATCGGGCGCACCGCTGCTGCGCTTTGCCGACCTCACGCTGGACGAAGCGCTGGTGCAGGTGGCCCGGCAGGCCGCCACCCAGCTGCTCGCCACGCGGCCCGAGGTGGCCGAGCAGCACGTGGCGCGTTGGCTGGGCAGCAAGGCTGAATTCCTGAAGGCCTGAGTTCGACACCGTGCGTATGACGTTCGTCCCGTAGTCAACGGCGCCGCGCTCCGCTAGATTGCGATGCTGGTGACACAACCCCTGCCCGGAGAGACCCACATGAACCTGATCCAACGCGTTCAAGACATCCTGCTCAAGCCCAAGCCGACTTGGCCGGTGATCGAGCAAGAGCAGGCCGATGTGGCCTCGATCTACAAGACTTACCTGATCTTCCTGGCGGCGATTCCGGCGTTGGCGGGTTTCATCGGCCTGTCGTTGATCGGCGTGGGCGGCTTCGGGATGAACATCCGCGTGCCCTTCATGTGGGGCCTCACGAACATGATCGTGAGCTACGCGCTGTCGCTCGCGATGGTCTTCGTGCTGGCCTTGATTGTCGATGCGCTGGCCCCCTCCTTCGGCGGCACCAAGAGCCAGATCAATGCGTTCAAGCTGATCGCCTACGGCCTCACTGCGAGCTACGTGGGCGGCATCTTCACCCTGATCCCCTCGCTCGCTGTGCTGGGCATTCTGGCTGGCCTGTACTCCATCTACCTGATCTACCTCGGCATCCCCGTGTTGATGAAATGCCCGCAAGACAAGGCTGCTGGCTACACCGCGGTGGTGATCGTCTGCGGCATCGTGGCCTTCGTCGTGGTGGGTGCCATCACCGCCGCGCTCACACCGGGCGGCTTCAGCCGCTTCGGTGGCATGCGCGGCAGCAGCGACGTGAAAATCAGCACGCCTCGCGGCGAGGTCAACATCGACACGTCGAAGATGGAGGCCATGGCCCAGAAGCTGGAAGAAGCCGGCAAGCGCATGGAAGCAGCGCAGAAGTCAGGCGACCCCGCCGCCGCCGGCAAGGCCTTGTCGCAGGCCATGGGCGCCCTCTCGGGCACCAGTGGTGAACCCATAGCGCCACAAGACCTGAAGGCCATGCTGCCCGAAAGCCTGGGCGACCTGAAGCGCAACTCGGTCGAGGCGCAGGGCAACCAGGCCATGGGCATTGCCGGCTCATCGGCCAAGGCCACCTACGTCGGCGGCGACAAGCGCGTGCGCCTGACGATCACCGACATCGGCGGCCTGGGCGGGCTTGCCTCGCTGGCCGGCTGGGCCAACCAGACGCTGGACCGCGAGACCGATGACAAGGTGGAACGCGTCTACAAGCAAGGCAACCGCACCGTGCGCGAAGAGTCGCGCAAGGACGGCAGCCGTAGCGAGTACGCCGTGATCCTCAACAACGGCGTGGTGATTGAAGCCAACGGCCAGCATGTAGAGATGGCCGCGCTCAAGGCCATCGTCGACGGGGTAGACCTGGGCAAGCTCGAAGCGCTGAAGCGCCCCGCCAAGTCTTGAGCACCAAAGTCTTAAGACCCGAAGTGCATCTGGTACTTGGCGCCATCTGAGAACTGGCACGCGCCGGTGCCCATGGTCGGCCCCGTGATGAGGTACTCGCACTGGGCGTTGACCCCCTTGGCGCCAAACGCGTTGGCAATGCCACGCCTGCCGCTGAAGCTGCGCTGGTTCAAGCCCAGTACCTCGTTGTAAATGCGGCCGAAAGCCGCGTAGCTGGCGTCCACCCGCGTGGCTTCGCCTTGCAGCGTGTCGCCCAGGTAGCCGAGCGTGAAGCTGCCCCGGCCGGTGTTGTTGTCGACCACCACGGCGGTGATGAGGCCACCCTTGTTGGCCTGCGGATTGAGCGGGTACAGACGAGCGCTCAGCACCGTGGGCTGTGGCGGGCCGAGGGGCGGGGGCGGCGTCACCACCATGACTGCGCCGGGGCTGCTGGTGGCGACCGCGTTGCCGCGGTAGGAGTCGGTGGTGATGGGGTAGCCCTGACCGGTGCGGGGGTCGATGGGCACGAGGTAGCAGGCCGAGAGGCCGAGGGCCATCACGGCTGTGATGGCCAGGGTGCGCGAGCGCGGTGTACTCATACGGGCTTTCGATGCGCGGCACATGCCGCGGCCGGAGAGTCCGCCAGATGTCGCCGAGCGGCAAGCGCCTGGCGCCCGAGTATCGAAAGGTGATGCCATGGGGTGCATGACGCGAAGCTGTGGCTGGGATATTCTGCGAGCCATGACCCTCACAGAGTTGCGCTACATCGTGGCTGTCGCACGCGAGAAGCACTTTGGCCGCGCCGCCGAAGCCTGCTTCGTCTCACAGCCCACCCTCAGCGTGGCCATCAAGAAGCTCGAAGAAGAGCTAGACGTGAAGCTCTTCGAGCGCGGCGCCAACGAGGTGAGCGTGACCCCACTGGGCGAAGAGATCGTGCGCCAGGCGCAGTCGGTCATCGAGCAGGCGGCCAACATCAAAGAGATTGCCAAGCGCGGCAAAGACCCGGTGTCGGGCCCGCTGCGGCTCGGCATCATCTACACCATCGGCCCCTACCTGCTGCCCGATTTGGTGAGAGCCGCCATTGAGCGCGTGCCGCAGATGCCGCTGATCCTGCAAGAGAACTTCACCGTCAAGCTGCTTGAGATGCTGCGCACCGGCGAGCTTGACTGCGCCATCATGGCCGAGCCCTTTCCCGATGCAGGCCTGGCCATCGCGCCCCTCTACGACGAGCCCTTCATGGTGGCCGTGCCCACCAGCCACCCGCTGGCCAAGCGCAAGAGCATCAGCGCCGAAGAGCTCAAGAAAGAGACCATGCTCTTGCTGGGCACCGGCCACTGCTTTCGCGACCACGTACTCGAAGTCTGCCCCGAGTACGCGCGCTTCTCTAGCGACGCCGAAGGCATACGCAAGAGCTTCGAGGGCTCGTCTTTGGAGACCATCAAGTACATGGTGGCCTCAGGCATGGGCGTGACGGTGGTGCCGCAGCTCAGCGTGCCCAAAGACCAGCAACCCCATGTGCACTACGTGCCCTTCGCCAACCCGGTGCCCACGCGCCGCGTGGTGCTCGCCTGGCGCCGTACCTTCACTCGCTACGAGGCGATCGCCGCCTTGCGCAACGCCATCTACGCCTGCCCGCTGGAAGGCGTGCACCGCGTGTCATGACCGCTCATTGATTGCCCACCTCTCACTGGAGAACCTCATGGCCAAGAAACCCACCGCTGCCACAAGCGGCGTGCAGATCAACATCGGTATCAGCGAGAAAGACCGCAAGGCGATTGCCGACGGCCTGAGCCGCTTGCTCGCCGACACCTACACGCTCTACCTCACCACGCACAACTTCCACTGGAACGTGACGGGGCCGATGTTCAACACGCTGCATCTGATGTTCATGGGGCAATACACCGAGCTGTGGAATGCGGTTGACCCCATCGCCGAGCGCATCCGGTCGCTGGGGCACGCGGCCCCGGGTTCGTACGCACAGTTTGGCGCGCTCGCCTCGATCAAGGATGCTCCGGCCAAGCCACCCAAGGCGCTGGAGATGGTGCAGATTCTGGTGACCGGCCACGAGGCGGTGGCACGCACCGCGCGCAGCATTTTCCCGCTCGCCGACAAAGCTGCCGACGAGCCCACCGCCGACCTGCTGACGCAACGCCTCACGGTGCACGAGCAGACCGCCTGGATGCTGCGCAGCCTGCTGGAGGCCTGATGGGCGGCGCCGAGCCTCTTCCGACGCCCGCCCCCACTCGGGTGGCCATCATCACCTTCGACGGCTTCAACGAACTCGATTCGTTTGTCGCGCTCGGTCTGCTCAACCGGCTGCGCCCGCTCGGCTTCACGGCCGAGATCACCGGCCCTAGCACCCGCCTGACCTCGATGAATGGCGTGACCATCGAAGCCCAACAGCCGCTGGAGTTCGCCAACGAAGCCGAGGTGGTCTTGTTCGGCAGCGGCATCTACACACGGGCCATAGCCGAGAACTCGGCCTTGATGGACCGCTTCACGCTCGACCCCTTGCGCCAACTGATAGGCGCTCAGTGCTCAGGCACGCTGCTGCTCGCGCGGCTCGGGCTGATCGGCAACATGCCCGCCTGCACCGACCTCACCACCAAGCCTTGGGTGATAGAGGCTGGCGTGCGGGTGGTCGACGAGCCCTTTCACGCCCAAGGGCCGGTGGCCACGGCGGGGGGGTGCATGGCCTCGCAATACCTGGCCACCTGGGTGATGCTCAAGCGCGCCGGCGTGCAGGCCACTGAGCAGGCGCTGCACTATGTGGCGCCAGTGGGCGAGAAAGAGGAATACGTGAAGAAGCTGCTGAGCGTGGTGCAGCCGTTCGTCAGTGAAGAACCATCTCACTGACCGGTAGGCGACACCGACCAGCGGCGCTGCACTTCACCAGCGCCGTTCACGCTCTCGAGGTGCACACCGAAGCCCCACAGCCTCGCCACGTGCTTGAGCACCTCATTTGCACCGTCGTGAAGCGGGCGGTCGTTGTGCTGGGCATGGCGCAGCGTCAATGAGCGGTCGCCCCGCAGGTTGACGCTCCACACTTGAATGTTGGGCTCGCGCGCACCCAGGTCATATTGGTGTGACAAGGCCTCGCGCACGCGGCGGTAGCCGCTTTCGTCGTGGATGTTCGACACATGCAGCTCTTCTTCCTTCTCGTCATCGAGGATGGAGAAGAGGCGAAACTCGCGCATCAGGTTGGGGCTGAGGTACTGCCCGATGAAGCTTTCGTCTTTGAAGTTGCGCATCGCGTGGTCGATGGTCTCCAACCAGTCTTTGCCTGCGATGTCAGGGAACCAGAGGCGGTCTTCATCGGTCGGGTTTTCGCAGATGCGCTTGATGTCGGTGTACATCGCAAAGCCGAGCGCATAAGGGTTGATGCCGCTGTAGCCCCGGTCGCCCACGCGCGGCTGGTAGACCACGTTGGTGTGCGACTTGAGCCACTCGATCATCATGCCGTCGGTCAAGTGGCCGTCGTCGTACATGGTGTTGAGCAGCTTGTGGTGCCAGAACGTGGCCCAGCCTTCGTTCATCACCTGCGTCTGGCGTTGCGGGTAAAAGTACTGCGCCACCTTGCGCACGATGCGCACGACCTCGCGCTGCCACGGCTCCAGCAAGGGCGCATTTTTCTCGATGAAGTACAGCAGGTTCTCCTGCGGCTCTTCAGGGAAGCGCCGGGCCTGCGCTTCTTCGGCGGCCTTGTCTGCCTTCTTGGGCAGGGTGCGCCACATTTCGTTGACCTGCAGCTGTGCGTAAGCCTCGCGGTCCTTGCGGTCTGCCAACTCTTGCGCGAGCGACTTGCGGCTGGGCCGGCGATAGCGGTCGACGCCGTGATTCATCAGCGAATGGCAGCTGTCGAGCAGCTCTTCGACCGCATCAAGGCCATGGCGCTCTTCGCAGTCGGTCACATAGTTCTTGGCGTAGACCAGGTAGTCGATGATGGACGCCGCATCGGTCCACATGCGAAAGAGATAGTTGCCCTTGAAGAAGCTGTTGTGGCCGTAAGCGGCATGCGCGATCACCAGAGCCTGCATGGCCATGGTGTTTTCTTCCATCAAATAGCTGATGCAAGGGTTGCTGTTGATGACGATCTCATACGCCAGGCCCATGTGGCCGCGCTTGTAGTTCTTCTCGGTCGAGATGAACTCCTTGCCGTAGCTCCAGTGGCGGTAGTTCACTGGCATGCCGACCGAGGCATACGCGTCCATCATCTGCTCGGCGGTGATGATCTCCAGCTGGTTGGGGTAAGTGTCGAGGCCGAAGCGGGCAGCGGTGGCTTTGATGACCTCGTGGTAGCGCTCGATCAGCTCAAACGACCAGTCGCTAGGCGCTTCCAGCGGTACACGCATGCGCGCCGGCGCCACGATGTCGGCTGCCCGTCGACGCGGCGTATCGGTCCACTGTTCCTTGCGCCGCTCGTCACCCCAAGGCGGATTCACCTGCGTCATGACAGCACCCCGCGCGGTAGAAATCGAGATCATGCTGCGGCCCCTTCTTTCTTGAACAGTTGCCGGAACACCGGGTAGATCTGCGAGGCCTCGGTCACCTTGCGGATGGCGAAGTCTTTTGCGTCAGCAGCCAGCGTGGCGTATTCATCCCACAGGTTCTGCTCTTCTTCGGCCACTTGCACATAGGCGAAGTAGCGGCACAGCGGCAAGATGTTGTTGGCCAGCAGCTCGCGGCAGCGGCCGCTGTCGTGGTGCCAGTTGTCACCGTCGCTGGCTTGCGCGCCGTAGATGTTCCACTCGCTCGTCGGGTAGCGCGCCTTGGCGATTTCTTCCATCAAAACCAGTGCGCTGGACACCACGGTGCCACCGGTCTCGGTGGAGTGGAAGAAATTTTGCTCGTCGACTTCTTGCGCCTGCGTGTGGTGGCGTATGAAGACGATGTCGATGCGCTCGTAGTGGCGCGTCAAGAAAAGGTACAGCAAGATGAAGAAGCGCTTGGCCAGGTCCTTGCGCGACTCATCCATCGAGCCCGAAACGTCCATCAGGCAAAACATCACCGCCTTGCTGGTGGGCACCGGCACGCGCACGCGGCTGCGGTAGCGCAGGTCCATCGGGTCGAGATACGGAATGCGCCCAAGGCGAGCGCGCAGAGCCTCGATCTCTTTTTCCAACGCAGCAATCTCGACGGCGTGCCCATCAGGGTGCGCCTTCAACTCGGCCAGCGTTTCTTCTAGCTTGTGCAGCTCGCGTCGCGACTCGCTGCCCAAAGCAATGCGCCGGCCGATGGCGCCGCGCATGCTGCGCACCACGTGCAGGTTGTTGGGCGTGCCGTCACTGCTGTAACCGGCGCGGTGGGTTTTGAACTCGGGCGTCTCGGCGAGCGTGGTGCGGGTGAGGTTGGGCAGCGCCAAATCGTCGAAGAAGACCTGCATGAACTCTTCTTTGCTGAGGTGGAAGACAAAGTCATCGTCACCCTCGCCTGAGTCGCTGGCCTGCCCGCCGCCACCGCCGCCACCACCGCCCTTGGGCCGCTCGATGCGGTCACCGCGCACATAGTCTTTGTTGCCAGGGTGCACCATCTCGCGCTTACCCCCCTGGCCATGGCCGAATACTGGCTCGGCAATGTCGCGCCTGGGGATGTGTATGTCTTCGCCCTGCGCCAGGTCGCGTATGCCGCGGCCATCGACGGCACGCTTCACCGCCTCGCGGATCTGGTCTTTGTGGCGGCGCAAGAAGCGCTCGCGGTTGCCGATGGACTTGTTCTTTCCCGCAAGCCGCCGGTCGATGATCTGCTGGAGCATGTTGGCCCTTTTAGCGCTCCGATCGCACCGAGCTTATCGAGGTGCCAGCCACGAGGCACACGCTGGCTTCGACAGGCTCAGCCCGAACGGGGTTGTGCGTCATCACGAACTCTTGCGAACCCGCAAATACCACTCGCACAGCAAGCGCACCTGCTTCGGCGTGTAGCCCTTGGCGACCATGCGTGTGACGAAGTCTTCGTGTTTCTTCGCCTCATCGGCACTCGCCTTGGCGTTGAAGCTGATCACCGGCAGCAGCTCTTCGGTGTTGGAGAACATCTTCTTCTCGATCACCGTGCGCAGCTTCTCGTAGCTCGTCCAGGTCGGGTTGTTGCCCGCGTTGTTGGCGCGCGCGCGCAGCACGAAGTTGACGATCTCGTTGCGGAAGTCTTTCGGGTTGCTGATGCCCGCCGGCTTCTCGATCTTCTCAAGTTCGGCGTTCAGCGAGCCGCGGTCGAACACCTCGCCGGTGTCGGTGTCGCGGTACTCGTGGTCTTGAATCCAGTAGTCGGCGTAGGTGACATAGCGGTCGAAGATGTTCTGGCCGTACTCGCTGTAGCTCTCAAGGTAGGCGGTCTGAATTTCTTTGCCGATGAACTCGGCGTACTTGACGGCCAGGTGCTCCTTGATGAACGCCAAGTACTTCTGCTCGGTCTCAGCCGGGAACTGCTCACGCTCAATCTGCTGCTCAAGCACGTACATCAAGTGCACAGGGTTGGCGGCGACTTCAGTGCTGTCGAAGTTGAAGACCTTAGACAGAATCTTGAAGGCGAAACGCGTGGACACGCCACTCATGCCTTCGTCGACGCCCGCGTAGTCTCGGTACTCCTGGAAGCTCTTGGCGCGCGGGTCGGTGTCTTTCAGGTTTTCACCGTCGTACACCAGCATCTTGGAGTAGAGCGATGAGTTCTCGGGCTCTTTCAGACGCGTGAGCGAGGCAAACTGGCTCATCATCTTCAGCGTGCCGGGCGCACAGGTGGCTTGCGCCAGCGACGACCCGCGCAGCAGCTTCTCGTAGATCTTTACTTCTTCACTCACACGCAGGCAGTAAGGCACCTTCACGATGTAGATGCGGTCGAGAAAGGCCTCGTTGTTCTTGTTGTTGCGGAAGGTCTTCCACTCGCTCTCATTGCTGTGCGCGAGCACGATGCCGTCGAAGGGAATGGCGCCGAACCCTTCAGTGCCCTTGTAGTTGCCTTCCTGTGTGGCGGTGAGCAATGGGTGCAGCACCTTGATCGGCGCCTTGAACATTTCCACGAACTCCAGCAGCCCCTGGTTGGCCAGGCACAGGCCACCCGAGTAGCTGTACGCATCGGGGTCGTCTTGCGCGTAGGTTTCAAGCTTGCGGATGTCGACTTTGCCAACCAGCGAGGAGATGTCTTGGTTGTTTTCATCGCCGGGCTCTGTCTTGGCAATGCCCACTTGCTTCAACACCGACGGGAAGCGTTTGACGATTCGGAACTTGCGGATGTCGCCGCCGTATTCGTCGAGACGTTTCACGGCCCAAGGTGACAAGATGCGCTGCAGGTAGCGACGTGGAATGCCGTATTCCTTTTCAAGAATGGCCCCGTCTTCCACCGCATCAAACAAGCCCAGCGGCGACTCGTTCACCGGCGAGCCCTTGATGGCGTAGAAGGGCACTTCCTGCATCAGCGACTTGAGCCGCTCGGCGATGGAAGATTTGCCTCCACCCACCGGCCCCAGCAGATAAAGAATCTGCTTCTTTTCTTCCAGGCCTTGCGCGGCATGCCGGAAGTACGACACCACTTGTTCGATGGCGTCTTCCATGCCGTAGAACTCGGCGAAGGCGGGGTAGATCTTGATGACCTTGTTGGCGAACAGGCGCGAGAGGCGCTGGTCGTTGCGTGTGTCTACGCTTTGAGGCTCACCGATGGCCCTGAGCATTCGCTCAGCGGCGGTGGCATACGCAATCGGGTTGCGTTTGCACTCGGCCAGGTATTCCTCGAGTGAGAGTTCCTCTTCACGCGTGCGCTCGAATCGAGCGGCGAAATGGCTGATCACATCCATGCTGACCTCCTAGATTCAGGAAGACACTGCCGGGGGCCACCTCGGCACCGTCTGGGGAAGTTCTGATGAAGCCCGCTTCAGGCTCCATCAGAGCTTTCCTTGGTGTCAGCTGCTTGCGATCAAGCTTCGGTCATTGTGAGAGCAATCATGTGTTGAGAAGAAGCGAAATATCACCGCTGTTCAAGCTTTGCAAGGAGTGTGCCGTTTGCGCGGCGACCCCTCCATGCAAGTGAGCGGTAGACGGGGCACAAAGTTCCTCATGGATTCTTCCGTCAACCATACCGCTGCTCAAGATACGCCTATGCATTCGACAAGCCAAGTTTTTCGAGCAGGCCGTTGAGTTCATCCAACGACCCGAACTGAATCGCCACCTCGCCTTGCTCGCCGCGCTTGGTACGCTTCTTCACACGAATCTCGACTTGCGCGGTCAGCGCATCAGAGAGTTCTTCTTCGATGCGCGAAATATCTCGTGATTTCTCTTTGGCAACACGCAGCAGGGGCTTTTGTCGCGAGGTCATGCTCTTGGCGACGAGCTTTTCAGCCTCGCGCACACTGAGTTTCTTGCCGACTACTTCGGCGGCTGCCAGTATTTGCTGTGCGCCTTCAAGCGGCAACAGCGCGCGCGCGTGGCCCATGTCGATGTCGCCGGCCATCAGCATCTGCTGCACTGGCTCGGCCAGGTTCAACAGACGCAGCAGGTTGCTCGCGGCACTGCGCGAGCGGCCCACGGCCTGCGCGGCCTGCTCGTGCGTGAGGTGGAATTCGTTGACGAGGCGCGCAATGCCTTGCGCTTCTTCGAGCGGGTTGAGGTCTTCGCGCTGGATGTTTTCAATGAGCGCCATCGCGGCGGCGGCTTCATCGGGCACATCTCTCACCAGCACTGGCACTTCATCGAGGCCGGCCAGCTTGGCGGCGCGCGCGCGTCGTTCGCCCGCAATGATTTCGAAGCGGTTCGGCCCCACGGGGCGGACCAAGATGGGCTGCATGATGCCCTGCGCCTTGATGCTTTCGGCCAGCTCGTAGAGCGAGCCTTCGTCCATGCGCGTGCGCGGCTGGTACTTGCCGGGCTGCAGCTGCGTGAGCTTCAGCGTGCGCGGCGTACCGTCGTTCGCGGGTGTGGGGTTGTCGTTGACTTTGGGGCCGAGCAATGCTTCGAGGCCCAGGCCGAGGCCTTTGGGTTTCTTGGTGACCATGGGCGCATTCTGGCCGATGAAGCCCCGCGGTTCAGCGACTCGTGCCGACCAAGGCCTGCAACATCGTGCGGCCCTGCGGCCAATCGCCCAGGCCCGCTTCACCGTTGATGTGCCCACGCGCGCCCACCGACATCAGCTCACTGCCCCAATGGGTGGCCATCTGCGCGGCGCGATCGCTCACGCAGTAGGGGTCGTCGCTGCTGACCACGGCCATGCTCGCAAACGGCAGGCGCTTGCGCACGATGGGCCGCCAGGGCGCGAGCTGCGGCGGCATGTCGTCGCGCTCCACGTCGGGCAACGCCACCAACAGTGCCGCCTTCACACGGTGCGTGTGCTGCGAATGCGCGGCCCAGGCGGCCACCAAATGGCAACCCAGGCTGTGCGCCACCAGCACGGCGGGTGTGTCGCTCAGCAGCAGCTCTTCTTCCAGCCTAGCCATCCAGTCGCCGCGCTTGGGCCATTGCCAGTCGTCTTGCTCGACACGCCGATCACCGTGCAGCTGCTCCCAGCGGCTTTGCCAGTGGGCGGCATCGGAGTTGAGCCAGCCAGGCAACAACAGCACGCGTGAGCGGATCACAGGGAAAACCTCAGGGTCGGTCATGTGCGTGCTTTATCCTTGGGGCTGATTGAAACTGAAGGTGATGACGATGACATACCGCGTGTTTGTGGACGGCCAGGAAGGCACGACCGGGCTGCGCATCAACGAGTATCTCGCCGGCCGCAGCGACATCGAGGTGCTGCGCATCGCCCCCGAGCGTCGCAAAGACACCGACGAGCGTGCACGCCTGTTGAACGCTGCCGACGTGGCCTTTCTCTGCCTGCCCGACGTGGCCGCCAAAGAGGCAGCCGCGTTGGTCAACAACCCGAAGACCTGCGTCATCGACGCCAGCACGGCGCACCGCACGTCGCCCGACTGGGCCTTCGGCCTGCCCGAGCTCGCTCCTGGACAGCGCGACAAGCTGCGCGCCAGCAAGCGCATCTCCAACCCCGGCTGCCACTCCAGCGCCTTCATCTTGCTACTGCGCCCACTGGTGGATGCAGGCCTCGTGCCCGCCGGTCTGCCCATCACGGCCAGCTCGATCACCGGCTACTCGGGTGGTGGCAAGAAGATGATCGAGCAGTACGAGGCCGGCGGCGACCCGCTGCTCGACTCGCCCCGCCCTTATGGTTTGACGCTCACGCACAAGCACGTGCCCGAGATGGCCGCGCACACCGGCCTGCAGGTCAAGCCCGTGTTCATGCCCATCGTCGGCAACTTCCTGAAGGGTTTGAGCGTAAGTGTGCCCTTGCATTTGTCACAACTGGTGGCCGGCACCACGCCCGAGAAGCTGCAGCAGGCCTTGGCCGAGCGCTATGCCGGCGAGCGATTTATCCGCGTGCTGCCGGTGCGTGACCCTGCTTCTGTAGAAGCGGGTTTCTTCGACGTGCAGGCGTGCAACGACACGAACCGCGTCGACATCTTCGTGTTTGCCAACGATACGCAAGCCATTCTGATGGCGCGGCTGGACAACCTGGGCAAGGGCGCGAGCGGCGCGGCGGTGCAGTCGATGAACGTGCATTTGGCCCTGGACGAGAGCTTGGGCCTCTGATTTGATGGCGTGCCGAGTGCATGTCGCTCATCCGGTCGCCTGCCGGACTAAATGCAGATCCTCAGTGACGACACCAAGAATTGGAAACTACCCACCAGCTTGAAAGCACGATTGCGCATCGCGTCCGATCCTTGGTGCACGAAGCAATCCTTCACGTTCACCGATGGAGAACTCCGAGACGCCGCCCTTGTGTTGTCGTCTTCCCCTCCAAACAACGCTGGGAAGCACCCAGCAATCTCAGGGCGTGGCTCGTGGCGCCGTCGTTAAGACAGCGCGGTTGGCGGGTCGTTGTCGTTCCTGCTCCTTTGAGCCTTAAGCAACGGCTGCGAATCTTGCGGCTTGAACAGCCGGATGTGGTGCTCCTTCAACAAACCCGGCATCCTTTGAACGAGGCTCATTTGTACGTGGGGTATCTCTGCATCTTGGATGCCGACGATGCCGACTACCTGGATCCTCGGCACCAGATGAGAATTGCTCGCTGCGCGCAAGATGCGGCAGCTGTTGTCGGCGGCAGCCGCTTCGTGGCGCGCTGCCTGGGGCAGCACAATGAAAACGCCCATGTACTGTGGACGTGCACCCCTCGCCCATTGCGCCTGCCCGTCACGCCGCCAGAAGCGCGAGCTCCAATCGTTGCATGGGCGCACGTTTCCCCGTTGGACTACCCGCATGAATCGGCATTCATGCAGGAGGTGATGAGGGCCGTGTGCGCTCGAACGCGGTGCATTTTCTGGCTTTTTGGGACGAAAGAAGACGAAGCTCGGGAATGGTTCAAACCGGTGCGCCAAGCAGGCGGAGTCTGCGTGGCCATTCCAGCCATGCCGTACGACGCGTACTTGGCCAAGGTGTCTGAAGCAGCGGTAGGGCTTCAGCCTGTCTCGGCGAAAAACGAGTTCAGCCGAGGAAAATCATTCGGGAAGATACTTGCTTACCTCAGTGGACAAGTCGCAGTTGTTGCGTCGCGTGCCGTTGATCACCCACTGTTCTTTAGAGACGGGCAGAACGGCCTGCTGCCAGTCGAGCAAGTCGAGGACTGGGCCGATGCCGTTGTGCAGCTGCTCGAAGACTCATCGCTGAGGCGACAAATCGCCATTGCAGGGTGGGAAGACTTCCACACGCGATTGACCACTGATGTATTCGCGGCGCGGTTAGACCACATTCTGCGTTCAACGGTGAGGGCCAACAGGGGAAACTTGCCAGACAACCTTGCGGAAGCACCGCTGATGCTGGGAGCTCTTGAAGTCGAAGAGCCGCTTAGCCTCTAACGCGCCGTCAGGCCTCAGCCGCCATCGTGCGGTAGTGGTAGGCGTAGCCATCAGCAAACCCCAGGCGGTGGTACACGGCACGCGCCGGGTGGTTGTCACCCTCCACCTGCAAGTACGCATGCCGCGCACCGCGCTCACGCGCATGCACCAGCATCTGTTGGCACAACTGGCGTGCACAGCCGCGGCCGCGCGCCACCGGGGTGGTGTACACGTCGTACAAGCCCACCAGATCAGACTCGATGGCGTACTGGCCACAGGCCAGCACCTCGCCGTGGGCACGCAACTCGAAGGCGCTGAAGGGCACTGGCGCATGCAGCAATCGCTCGGCATGGGCCTGGCGCTGCGAAAGTGGGGAGCCCCGCATCGAGCCCACGCGGTGCGCAAAGGGCTCCAGGCCGACGCTGTGCACCGTCAGCCCCGACGTCAGTGGCGGCGGCGGCAGGTCGGCCAGGCGATCGAGCACCATCACGCGGGTGTCGTCTATGCGGTGCAGGCCCATCGCAACCAAGGTGTCGTCGAGGTCGGCAGGCTGGGTGAAAGGCGTGACCCGCAGGATCATCGGCAGCTTGGCCTGTGCGTACACCTGCTCGCACAGGGAAAGGCGCACATGCAGGGGCAGCGTGCCATTGGCCACCGCATTCACGCAGCGAGCGCGCTTGGCCTTGCCCGCAGAAAAGCGCACCAGCCAGCCATCGACCCAGCGCTGCTGAGGCGGGGCGCTGGCGTTCAGGCCGGCGTCTTCTACCCGCGACAGCAAGGCGCTGTCGAACTGCGGGTTGAGCGTTTGCCGGGCCGGCATCAAACCACCGCGGGCTCCGCGCCGATGCGCTGCACCATCTCCTGCGCGAACTCGACGAACGATTGCGCCCCTTTGGAAGCCGGGTCAAACACCACGCCCGGCAAGCCATAGCTCGGTGCCTCGGCCAGGCGCACGTTGCGCGGGATCACGGTGTTGAACACCTTGTCGCCGAAGTGCGCCTTCAGCTGCTCGCTCACCTGCTGCTGCAAGGTGATGCGCGGGTCAAACATCACCCGCAGCAGGCCGATGATCTGCAGGTCGGGGTTCAAGTTGGCGTGTACCTGCTTGATGGTGTTGACCAGGTCGCTCAGGCCCTCGAGCGCAAAGTACTCGCACTGCATGGGCACCACCACGCCATGGGCGCTGCAAAGGCCATTCAGCGTGAGCAGGCTCAGCGACGGCGGGCAATCGATCAGCACGAAGTCGTAGTCATTGGCCACGGCCGCGATCGCACCCTTGAGCCGCTTGTCACGCCGCTCCAGCTCGACAAGTTCGACCTCGGCGCCGGCCAATTCGCGGTTGGCACCCACCACGTCGTAACCCACTTTTTCGCTGCGCACCCGGGCTTCGGCGATGCTGGCCGATTCGAGCAGCACGTCGTACACGGTGAGCTCCAAGGCGCGCTTGTCCACGCCCGAGCCCATGGTGGCATTGCCCTGCGGGTCAAGGTCGATCACCAGCACGCGCTGGCCGACCTTGGCCAGCCCGGCAGCCAAGTTGACGGTGGTGGTGGTCTTGCCGACGCCGCCCTTTTGATTGGCAACGCAAAAAATGCGGGTCATGGAGATCCGGTCAGGTGAGAGAAATCAATTGCTGGCCAGGCGTATGCCAAAGCCTACCAAGAAGACACCGGCCAGCTTTTGAAGCCAGCGCGCCACCTGCTTGTGCGCCCTCACCTGGCTCGACACCGCGCCGGCAAACGCACACAAGATCAGGCAATAGACGGCGGTGATGAGCGCGATGGTGGCCGCCATCGCGGCAAAGGTGACGGCCCCACGGTGCGTGGTCGGGTTGATGAAGAGTGGGAAGAAAGCCATGTAGAACACGATGGCCTTGGGGTTGAGCAAGGTGATGAGCACGGCCTGGCGAAGGTAATGGCGTGGCTCGATGCGTATGGGTGAGGCACTGCCCTCTTTCGCAAACAGAAGCCGCAGGCCGACCCACGCCAGGTAAGCCGCCCCAGCATACTGAACCACCCGAAAGGCCAGCGGATTCGCCGCCAACAAGGCAGCCACACCGGCCACCGCCATCCACAGCAGCACTTGGTCGCCCAGGATCAGGCCCATGGTGGCAGCGGCGCCGGCGCGAAAGCCACCCTTGGCGGTAGAGGTCAGCAAGGCAAACGTGCCTGGTCCCGGGAGCGCCAGAAACACGAGAATCGAGAAGCAGAAAGTTCCGAAATCAGAAATGCCGAGCAGCGTCATCAAAGGGCTCACTGGGATGGTGTGCGTCGAATCCAGAGCAGGCAGCGCTCAGCGTTCAAGCCGGGCACTGTCAACTGTTCCACGTGAAACACACCCCATTCTGAAGGCAAGGCCGCGATTTCATCGACAGGCATCTTGCCCTTCATCGCCATCCAGACACCGTCTGTCGAGACCAGGTGTTTGGTCAGGCGGGTGAAGTCAGCAAGCGAAGCAAAGGCTCGCGAAGTGATCACGTCGAAGGGTTTGAGGCGCAGGTCTTCCACCCGGGCGTGGGCCGCGCTCAGATTGGGCAACTTCAGCTCGGCGGCGGCCTGGCGAATGAAGCTGGCCTTCTTGCCAACCGTGTCGACACAGGTCACATCAGCCCCCGGCAGCAAGGCCGCCAGAACCACGCCCGGTAAGCCACCACCACTGCCCACGTCGAGCAGCCGAGCCGGCTTGCCCGCCAAGTGGCGGCGCAATGGCGGCAGCACCGAGAGGCTGTCGAGCAGATGGTGCGTGAGCATGTCGGCCGGCTTGCGCACGGCCGTGAGGTTGTAGACCTGGTTCCACTTGGCCAGCAGCGCCTGGTAGGCCAGCAAGGTGTCGCACTGGGCATCGCTCAGGCTCAGGCCCAGCGCCTGCGCACCCTGAGCCAGCAGTTCGTGCTGCTCAGGCGGCATCGCGGCCCGACACGTCGTTGGCCGCAAAACCCTTGAAGCGCCCCTTCTTCAGGTGAATCAACAGCAGCGAAATGGTCGCTGGCGTGATGCCCGAAATGCGAGATGCCTGACCCAAGGTCTCGGGCCTGTGCAAGGCCAGCTTTTGCCGCGCCTCGAAGCTGAGTGCGGTGACCTTCGCATAGTCCAGCTCGGCCGGAAGCTTCAGCCCTTCAAAATGGACAGTACGCTCCACTTCTTCGTTTTGCTTGTGGATGTAGCCGGCGTACTTGATGCTGATCTCGGCCTGCTCGATCACTTCACTTGCGAGGCCTTCCCCCAGTTCCAAAACCAGTGTTTCACGTGAAACACCGGCGCTTGGCTTCGCGATGGAAGCAACCTCGGCGAGTGCATCGAAGGTGACCTCTGGCCGGCGCAGCAAGTCAGCCAAGCTGTACTCATGCTCAAGAGCCTTGCCTAACAGGCGTTCAGCGTCGGCATCGGGCAAGACGCTGGGGTTGACCCAGGTCGACTTCAAGCGCTCGGTTTCGCGCGCCACTGCGTCGCGCTTGCGATTGAAAGCCGCCCAGCGCGCATCATCGACCAAGCCGAACTGCCGGCCCGCCTCGGTGA
This sequence comes from Rhizobacter sp., assembly GCF_046595475.1. Lineage (GTDB taxonomy): Bacteria > Pseudomonadota > Gammaproteobacteria > Burkholderiales > Burkholderiaceae_C > Rhizobacter. The sequence continues at coordinate 84,499 of NZ_JBKJOQ010000084.1, read as the reverse complement.
GCCGCAAGTCGGCATTGTCTTCGCGCAGCTGCAAGCGGAACTCGGCTCGGCTGGTGAACATGCGGTAGGGCTCGGTCACACCCTTGGTGATCAGGTCATCGACCAGCACGCCCAGGTACGCCTGATCGCGCCGCGGCGTCCAGGCGTCTTTGCCTCGCACCTGCAGGGCCGCGTTGATGCCGGCGAACAAACCTTGAGCGCCCGCCTCTTCGTAGCCGGTGGTGCCATTGATCTGCCCTGCAAAGTACAGCCCGGCGATGGACTTGGTCTCGAAGCTCGCCTTCAGCGCCTGCGGGTCGAAATAGTCGTACTCAATGGCGTAGCCGGGCCGCAGGATGTGCGCGTTTTCCAACCCACGCATCGAGCGCACGGCTGCGAGTTGCACGTCGAAAGGCAGGCTGGTGCTGATGCCGTTCGGGTAGTACTCGTGTGTAGTCAGGCCCTCCGGTTCCAGAAAGATCTGGTGGGCGTCTTTGTCGGCGAAGCGGTTGACCTTGTCTTCAATGCTCGGGCAGTAGCGCGGGCCCACGCCTTCGATCAGGCCGGTAAACATCGGGCTGCGATCAAACCCCGAGCGAATGATCTCGTGCGTGCGCTCGTTGGTGTGGGTGATCCAGCACGGCACCTGGCGCGGGTGCTGCGAGGCATGACCCATGAAGCTGAACACCGGCACCGGGTTCAGGTCACCGGGTTGCTCGGTGAGCACCGAAAAATCGATGCTGCGCCCGTCCAGACGCGGCGGCGTACCGGTCTTCAGCCGGCCTTGTGGCAGCTTCAGCTCCTTCAGGCGCGCCGACAGCGACACAGCCGGCGGGTCGCCCGCTCGGCCACCCGCATGGTTTTGCAGGCCGACGTGAATCTTGCCGTCAAGGAAGGTGCCTACGGTCAGCACCACCGCCCTGGCACGGAAGCGAATGCCAACTTGCGTCACGGCGCCCACCACACGGTCACCTTCGACCATGAGGTCGTCCACGGCCTGCTGAAACAGGGTCAGGTTGGGCTGGTTCTCCAGCCCACGACGTATCGCCGCTTTGTACAAAATGCGATCAGCCTGCGCGCGGGTGGCGCGCACCGCCGGCCCCTTGGAGCTGTTGAGGATGCGGAATTGGATGCCCGCCTCGTCGGTGGCCGCCGCCATGGCGCCCCCCAGGGCGTCGATCTCCTTCACCAGATGCCCTTTGCCGATGCCGCCGATCGACGGGTTGCAGCTCATCTGGCCGAGCGTCTCGATGTTGTGCGTCAGCAGCAAGGTGCTGGCGCCCATGCGCGCCGATGCGAGCGCGGCTTCGGTGCCGGCATGGCCGCCGCCGACGACGATGACGTCGAATTCATGGGGGTACAACATGGAAACTCCGGGGGCTGGGCCGCGGCTCTCGCAGGGGTGTACGGTGACACAGAGCGGAACGGGCAAGGCGTGAATTTTAGGCTGCGAGCCTCTTGGCGTCACCCGCTGCGTGCTATGGCCTCAGCCGCGCGTGGTGCCCTTGCCGAATAATCCCGCCCATGAACTGCCGAACGGGCTGCGGCGCCTGCTGCATCGCGCCCTCCATCTCCACACCCATCCCCGGCATGCCGCTCGTCGATGGCATCAGCAAGCCTGCGGGCATGCGCTGTGTGCAGCTCACGGCAGACAACGCCTGTGCCATCTTCGGCCACCCTGAGCGCCCGGCGGTGTGCGCATCGCTGCGCCCGGCAGCTGAAATGTGTGGCAACAGCCGCGAGCACGCGTTGCGTTGGCTAGATCACATGGAACGGCAGACCGCGCCTGCGTCACCCGTCACACCGGATCGAGCAGGCCCTGCCACAGCGGCGACAAGCGGAATTTCTCTGCCTCGGTGAGCCCCTCGCTCAGAAGCAGGCACTCGCGGTGGAACGCCCGCATGCGCTGCCGCAGCTCGCTTTCGGCCAGCTCCAGCTCCAGGCGCTCGGCCGGCGGCGCATCGTTGGCCGACACGCCCCACAGGCCCAGGGCATTCCAGGCGACTCGCAAGCGGTCCAGCCGGTGCAGCGCATCGGTCACCACGTCGGTGATCTTCGAGGTGCGGCGCTGCTCATTCAATTCGAGCGCGAGCTGGTGCGCTTCGGCGAGCTGCTGGTCAATGTTGGCCAGCTGCGCGGCGAGCGTGGGTGCTGCCAACTGCCCCTCGCCGGCGAAATCTTCACCCGCTTCGTGGGCCGCGTCACACACGAACGCCGCCCACTGCGGGTCGAACTCACCTGGCACCACGCGCAGCGCAAAGCTCGCGCGCGTAAGCGGTGCGTGCGCGCCGCACAAGCTGCCGAGTGTGACCTCTACCACCGAAAGCACACGGCCCAGCGTTGACACCGCCTCGCCACTCAGGCGTGCCGGGTAGCCCGAGCGGTCTAGCCGCTCGTGGTGCTCAGCCACCGCCTGGCCGAGCGAGGGCGGGTAGTCGGTGAGCGTGGTCAGCAGCATCTGCGCCACCCGCGGGTGCACCACCAGATGCTTGTGGCCGATGATGTCGAGTGCCTGCGCATAGTCGAGATACAGCGGGTTGATGTAGACCTCGCCTATGTCGTGAAGCAAGCCGCCCAGCATCGCCACGCGAATGTCGTGGTGGCTGGCCTCACGGCTGGCCAGCATGGCACCCGCCAGAGCCATGCCGGTGACCGCATGCGCCAGCGTGGCCGGTCGCGTGGCGGCGGCCGTGGTGAGCAGCAACTGCGCTACCGAGTGCAGGGGGATCTGCTTGAGCTGCGCCACCAGCACCGCGGCCCAGGGTTTGATGGCCGGCGCCAGGGGGCTGTCAGATTCGATCAGCTCCTGCAGGTCGTGCATCAGCGTGAAGAGCGTGACGCCGCCTTCGGCTTGCAGGCAAATCTCAAGCGGCTGCTGTAGCCGGCGGTCGAGCAAGCGCTGGTGCAGCGCGGCCGTCACCGGCTGGTCGCGCGCCCACAGCTTCACGCCTCGGTAGTCGACGATGTCTTGCGACGCGATGATGTGAAACAACTCACCGGCCTTGCTCAGCGCGGCAAGTGCATGGGGATTGGGCTCGCTCCCCGGCGAAAGGGACAGATGCATGGACACGGGTGTTATCGCCCCGCGCCGGTGACGGTGCGAAGCTCTTGTGCAACATGGCCGTCCTTCAGCACGATCACACGGCTGGCCGAAGCCATGGTCTCGGGGCGATGCGCCACGATCACCCGCGTGAGGTCGAGCTGGCGTATCGCCTGATTCACCAGGCGTTCGCGATCCACGTCGAGCGCACTGGTCGCCTCGTCGAGGAACAGGATCTTCGGCCGCTTGTAGAGCGCGCGGGCCAGCAAGATGCGCTGCTTCTGCCCGCCAGAAATGCTGGCACCCATGTCGCCGATCAGCGTGTGATAGCCCATGGGCATGGCTTCGATCTCGTCGTGTACGGCCGAGAGCTGAGCGCATTGCGTCACCCACGCCGGGTCGGCATGGGTGTCAAAGAAACTGATGTTGTCGGTGATCGAGCCAGCGAAGAGCTGGTCGTCTTGCATCACGGTGCCGATCATGTCGCGCCAGCCGCGCAGGCCCAGTTGGCGCAGCGGCACGCCGCCCACCAGAATCTGCCCTTGCTGCGGCGTGTGTATGCCCAGCATCAGCTTGAGCAGCGTCGTCTTGCCGCAGCCCGACGGCCCGGCGATCGCCACCGACTCGCCCGGCTCGATCACGAGGCTCACGTCTTTCAGCACATCGGGCTCGGCGTCTGAGTAGCGAAAGCTCACGCCCTGCAATTCCAGCCGCGCCGGCAAGTCGGTTTCGCGCACGGGCACGTCGGGCTCGGCCTCGGGCGCGGTGAGCACAATGTCGGCCAGGCGCTCGCCTTGCAGCTTCAACATCTTCAGCTCGACCATCTTGTCGATCAGCCCGCTCACCCGCAGCGCAAAGGTTTCTTTGTAGGCGAAGAAGGCAAACAACATGCCCACCGAAAAGCGGTGGTCCATCACCAGCAACGCGCCCACCCAGATCACCGCAATGCGCTCCAGGCCGAACACCAGCTTGTGCATCACACCGAACATCAGGTCGAGCTTGCGGGTGGCGATGTTGGCGTTCATCGCGTCGACCACGCGGTTCATGAACTGCGCCTGGCGGTCTTCTTGCCGGTTGAAAAGCTTGATCGATTGCACGCCGCGCAGCGACTCAAGAAAGTGCGTCGAGCGCTTGGCGTCGTGCACGATGGCCTCTTCGGTCGCGTTGCGCTGCGGGCGAAAGAACGCCCAGCGCAGCAGGGCATACACGGCGACCGAGCCGAAGGCAATCACCGTGAGCGTGACGCTGTAGAAGCACATCACTGCAAAGGTCAGCACCACCAGCAAGCCGTCGAGCACCGCTTCGATGAAGCTGGTGGTCAGCGTCTGCTGCATCTGCTGAATGGCACCGAAGCGCGACATGATGTCGCCGGTATGGCGCTTCTCGAACCAGCTCACCGGCAGGCGCATCAAATGCGCAAACACGTTCGACAGCCATTGCAGGTTGAGCGTGGCCGACAGGTACAGCACAGCCCACGAGCGTATGGCGCCCGTCGCCACCTGCACCAGCACCAAGAGGCCAAAGCCCACGCCGAGCGTGATCAGCAGGTCGCGGTCGGCGCTCACCAGCACCGTGTCGACCACCCACTGCATGAAGAAGGGCGACAGCAGCATGAAAGCTTCGAGCGCCAATGCCAGCACGAAGATCTGCCCCAGCGAGCGGCGCAGGCCGACCACGTGGCCCAGCAACTGCCGCGTGGTGACCGACTGCTTCTCCACCTGCGGCTTGAAGTCGGGTGCGGGCGACAGCTCAAGCACCACGCCGGTGAAATGCTTGGCCACTTCGCTCAAGCGCAAGCGGCGCATGCCACGCGCAGGGTCATGAAGGGTGGCCCAATCGCCACGCAGCTCGGTCAGCACCACGAAGTGATTCAAATCCCAATGCAGCACACAAGGCAGTGCCAGCTGAGGCAGGTGCTCCATCTCGGCGCGCAGCGGCCGCGGGCTCAGCCGCAGGCGCCCTGCCATGCGCACCAGGTCGGCCATGGTCGCGCCCTTGAGCGACAGCGAGAAGCGCTTGCGCAAGGTCGGCAGGTCGGTGCGCAAGCCGTGCTGCGCCCCCACCATCGCAAGACACGCGAGGCCGCATTCAGCGGCCTCGGTCTGCAAGATCAACGGGACACGCCTCCCGCCCAGGCCAAGGTTCAGTCGCTCGAACATGACGGCTTGCTCATACCCGGCCCGCGATGCTCAGCACCGGCTCGAAAATCCATTCGATCAGGCGCCGCCGGTCGAGCTGCACGTCGGCGTCCAACTGCATGCCGGGCACGAGCGGCTGGGCCTGACCATAGGCCTGCACGGCCTGCCGGTCCAGCGCCACGGTGATGCGGTACAGCGGCTCATTGGTGTCCAAACCGCGGCCTGGCAGAGCCAAGCTCGCGAGCTCCGAAGCTTGCAACGGCGTACGAGACACCTGCATCACATGGCCGGCCTGGTGGCCAAACTTCTGGTACGGGTAGGCCTGGTAGCGCAGCAGCACCGATTGATCGGAGCGCACGAAGCCTATGGCGCTCGACGGTGCAAAGAGATGTGCCTGCAGGCGCGCATCCGCCGGCACCAGACTCGCCAGGGCCGTGGCCGGTGTGGCGGTCTGGCCACGCTCGGCGAGCACGGCCGTCACCACACCGTCTTGCGGCGCGCGAATCACGATGCGGGTTTGCGCAGCGTTCTCGGCCGACTCTTGCGCAAGCGAAGCCAGGTCACGCTCAATCTCGCCTTGTTGCGCTTGTGTACGCAACGGTAGCTCGCGCAACTGCGACTCCAAGTTGCCGATTTCGCGCAGCTGCGCAGTACTTTGCCGCTCTAGCCCTTGCAACTGCGCGCGCAGGCCGAGCACCTCTTCAGTCTTGGTTTGCACCTGGGCCGATGACACAAAGTTTTCCTTGCGTAACGACTCCAGCCGGGCCTGAGCCTGCTGGGCCAGGGCCAGCCGTTCACGTTGCAAGTCGGCCTCGACGCCCATTTGCGCCACCTCGCGCCGCATGTCGCCAATCTGGCGCTGCAGTGCCACAGACTGGGCCTGCTGCAACTGCGTCTGCTGCTTGCTGGACGCCTGAAGGCTGCGCTCCCGCGTGGTCAGGCTTTGCTGCACTGCAGCTTGCGTGTCGCCTTGGAGCGTGGCCCGCTCCAGCGACAACACGAAGAGCACGTCGCCTTGCTTCACAGACTGGCCTTCCACAGCGTGGCGCTCCAGCACGGTGGCCGCCTGCGGCGTCACCACGCGGATCACCCCGCGGTCGGGTACGAGGTACCCGGTGACCCTAGCTTTGCGGGTGTACTCGCCGGTGCTGAGATAGGCGATGACCGTGACGGCGGTGACAGCAACGAGCGTTGTCAGCACCGTCAGGGACACCGGCCGGATCAGCTGAATGCGTCCCAGCCACTCCTGGCGTCGTCCTTCGACGACTTCAGGGCGGAAGAGGCTGGGCATGTGAGTCAACCATTGAGGCAGTAAAGATGGCGCAGCCCTCGGCAGGCCAAGTAACGCCGGGCCGCAATCACCAGCCAGCCGCTGGTCCTGATACACCACCACTTACCTGCCGAAGCGCCTCAACGTCGAGCGGCAATGGCGCTTGGGGCACACCGGCTGACTGTCGATTTGCCACGTGATTCGGTACAGAAGAAGTGGCGGGAACGGTCTGGTTCGTCGTGGGCTGCATGATCTGCTCCTGTAAGCGTCGTGCACAAGACGTTGTGCACTGAGGCCATTGCAGCAGCACCCAGGGCACCTGGTAACTGTCAGCTCTTACAGGGTGACAAACAGCTCAGGATCGACGACTGCACGTCAACGTATTAAACCCATACGCAATGCCTTCAACACCGCTTGATGCTTATTGACGCAGCCGAGCTTGTGCATCGCATTGTTGGCATGCAGCACTGCGGTTCGCTCGCTGATACCCAGCACATTGGCCACCTCCCACGCCGTCTTGCCCTCCATGGTCCACCGCAAGGTTTCAAGCTCGCGCGGCGTAAGGGTCGGCAACCCCGCCTCCGAAGATGCCGGAACAAGAAGCCGCATGGCGGCTTCTTGGGCATGTACGGCAAACAGCTGCAATGAAGCCACCATCCGCGTGACCTCTGCAGGATCTTTCGGCAGCGCTTGATCGCGGTCGATCCCCAGCAGAAAGTGCCGCCCGTCGGGCATGTGCAATGCGAGGGAAATCCCGAAGCGATAACCGAAGCGGGCTTGATGCTCCCAAAGTTCGCCGCGATCTGCACTCAGGTAGGTCGCTTGATCCCAGATGATGGGCACACCCTTGGTTTTGCAGTGCTGACTGACCGGGTCACGCTTGGCATGGCTGCGATCCAGAAAGGTTTCGCGATAAGCATTCGGTGTGTTGTCTACCGTAATGAACTCAGGATCGCCCAAGAAATGGTCAATCACCGCGGTTGCAGAGACCGTTTCAAAACCCAACTGCTTTGTAAAGCGAACGAGTTCGGCTTGAAACTCGTCACGGCTCTTAGCCTCCAGCACGGACAGGTAGCCACTTTGAAGCATGTTCTCCATTCGCTCCGCGAATTCAGAAGCCAGGTGAGCGCACCGAAGTGCCATTCGATCCAGAAGCCCAGGTGTTTGCCGGCCGATGCGTCGGCGGCAAAGAACCCGAACTTCACCACACTTTTCTCAAACCACCAACCGGCGGGATGTTGCGCAAAGTCCTCTCGCCACTTCCCATGGCACAAGGTGAAGACCTTCTAGCCTGTGCAGAGCTCGCCACCCCACTCACCTGACAACGCTTACACCTGTCATCTATAACAGCTGGCAGCTCTTACAGCTGCGCCGTCCCGGCAACCGATCACATGATCCTGCATCCAACATCAAGGCCTCGATCATGCTGCGTCCACAGACCCGCCCCGCCCAAACCACCCCCGCATGGATCATCTGTGCATGGCCCCCCGTCACCTGCCCGGCCATGCAGGCGCCAGAGTTGCACTTCGTGCACCTGGGCACCCGCGTGCTCAACCCCGGCGACTCCGACACACCCACCACCGGCCAGACCCTCTGGGGCGGCCCGTCGGGTGACGGTGCCGCAGGCGTCGCGTGGGACTGGGTGCAGATCCAGGAAGGCGTGGTCGCCATGGCCGACCCTTTCGGCCTGGTCACCAACCTGCAGCTGGTGGGCGCGCAAGGTCAGGTGCTGTCGGGCTTCGAAGCCACGCTCAGGCTCAACGAACTGGTGCACACGCTGCCCTGGCAAACCGAGGTGCAGCGCGCCCTCGCCCGTGTCGAACACTGAAGCGCGTCAGCCCTTTCCGCGGCGCAGCATTTCGATGTGCGGAATGCCGTCTTCCATGTAGTCGTCGCCCACCGCCTCAAAGCCCAGCTCGCTGTAAAAGCGCTGCAAGCGCGATTGGGCCGAAATGCGCAGGCCGAGCCCCGGGTACAGCTCGTCTGACAACACCAGCACCCGCTGGACGAGCGCGCGCCCCAGGCCCGTGCCGCGCGCGACCGCCGTCGTGATCACGCGGCCCATTGAGGGCTCGGCGTACTTCACACCCGGTGCCACCAACCTCGCATAGGCCAGCGGCAAGGCATGTGCGGTCGACCAGGCCGCCAGGTGGTGCGACTGCTCGTCGGCCTCGTCGGCGTCGAGGTACACGCAGTTCTGCTCTATGGAAAACACCTCCTGGCGTGCGCGGTAGATGCGGGCCAGCTCCAGGGGCGCGAGCTCAGACAGGCGGGCCGTGCGCCAGCTCAAAGACAGCGAACTCAGGGAAGCAACGGGCTGATTCATGGCGACATCATGCGCATACTCGGCCCCGACACAAAACACTGGGAATTCACCATGCGCCGCATTCTGACTGTCGTGCTGATCGTGTTGCTGGGGCTCGCCGCCTACCTGTTCCTTTGGCCGGTGCCAATGAAGCCGGTGGCCTGGGCCGCACCCGAGGCACCAGGCTACACCGGCCCACATGCGGTCAACACGCGGCTGGCCCATTTGGAGACCATCTCGCTCGGCAGCCACGAGGGCCCCGAGCACATCGTCTTGCGCAACGGCTGGCTCTACGCCGCGGTGGCCAGCGGCGCCATCATTCGCCTGCGCCCCGACGGCTCAGGCCGTGAAGTGATGGTGCAAACCGGCGGCCGGCCGCTGGGCTTCGACTTCGACGCCAATGGCGCGCTCGTCATCGCCGACCCGATGGCCGGCGCGCATGGCGGCCTGCTTCGCGTCACGGGCACCGGCGCGGCTGCGCAGACCGAGCTGCTCACCGACAAGGTCAGCGACAGCGACCCCATCCTCTACGCGGACGGTGTGGTCGTGGCCAAGAACGGCAAGATCTATTTCACCGATGCCTCGCGCCGCTTCGGTGCCAAGCAATGGGGCGGCACCTTCAATGCAAGCGTGCTCGACATCATCGAGCACCAGTCGAGCGGCCGTCTGCTCGAATACGACCCCGCCACCAAGGCCACCCGCATCGTGCTGCGCGACCTGTGCTTCCCCAACGGCCTGGCGCTCAGCGCCGACGAGCAGCATGTGTTCGTCAACGAGACCGGCGAGTACCGCATCTGGAAGGTCGCCGTCGACGCGGTGGACGTGAGCGCCAAAGAACCGAAGGCCACCGCCAGCGTGCTGCTGGCCAACCTGCCCGGCCTTCCTGACAACCTGATGCGCGGCCAGGGCGGCAAGATATGGGTCGGCCTGGTCAAGCCGCGCGGCGCCTTCATCGACAACAGCGCCGGCAAGCCCTGGCTGCGCTCGCTGGCCATGCGCCTGCCCAAGGCGCTGTGGCCGGTACCGCCGGACTACGGCCACGTGTTCGCCTTTGATGAAACCGGCAAGGTGCTGGTCGACCTGCAAGACCCGAGCGGCGCCTACCCTGAGGCCACCGCCGTCACCGAGGGCGACGACCGGCTCTACATCCAGAGCCTGCACGCCAAGTCGCTCGGCTGGATGGACAAGAAGAAGGCCGGGCTCTAAAGGGCTGCAGGCTCAGCGCACCGCGGCGCTGCGCAAGCGCCGCGCCACGAAGGCCACGCACACGGCGGTGAGCAGTACGCACACCAGCAATGGCACTGCCATCTGCTCGGGCCCCATGATCTCGCTCTTGAGCACCCGCAGCATCAGCGTGTACTGCGCAAGCGCCGGCACCCACAGGTGCCAGGGCGCTTCGCCACTCTGGTTGAAGGTGGTCACCAGCGGCAAGAGTGACACGCCCAGCACCACCACCGTGCTGCTGGCCTGTGCTTCCTTGAAGGTCTTGCAGCGTATGGCCACGGCCATCAGCACAGCCGAAAGCGCCGCCGCAAAGGGCAGCAGCACCAGCAAGAACTTAAGCGCCTCGCGCGGGCCGAACTGAAACATCGCCTGCAGCGTGTCGCTGCGCAAGAGCCACTGCGCCGGCAGAAAGCTCATGCAGCTCAACACCGCGATCAGCATCGCCAGCGCCGCCACCGCCCCCCACTTGCCCAGCACCAGCGACGCGCGCGCGGCCGGTGTCATCAGCAAGGGCTCTAGCGACGAGCGCTCGCGCTCGCCCGCCGTGGTATCGAGCGCCGCGTTCAGCGCGCCATAGAGCACCGCCATGATCACGAAGAACGGCAACATGCCGGTGAGCTGCGCCGCGCGCGCCTGCGTACTCGCAAGGTCTCGCTCATCCACCCTTAGCGGCTGCAGCAGCTCGGGCGACACACCGCGCACCAAGAGGCTCAGCTGCCCGCGCTCGCGGCCATAGGCACTGACGAGCTGCGCCGCCCGGCCGGCACTGGCCTGCGACTGGCGGTTGCCGCTGTCCGACACGATTTCGATCGTGGGTTGCTCGCCCGCGAGCATGGCCTGCTCGAAGCGCTCAGGCACCACCAGCACCGCGTCGCTCAGCTTGGACGCACGCAGCTTCGCCTCGTAGTCGGCTGGCGCGGCCTTCACGCTGTAGCTCTGGCGCTCCAGAAAGTTCTTCAGGCCCGGGGCGTGCGCAATGCCCACCACCACCACCTCGCGCCGCTCGGCTTGCGCTTCAAACGACGCGAGCAAGCTGGACAGCGCGATCAGCACCATAGGCCCCAGCAGCACGGCAGACACCAGCACCACCATCAGCGTGCGGCGGTCGCGCAGCGCGTCGAGCAGCTCCTTGCGAAACACAGCCCAAGCGATCACGCAGGCACCTCCGGGAAAGCCAGCATCACAAAGGCCTGCTCGAAGTCGCTTTGCCCCGTCTGCGCGAGCAGCTCTTCCACCGTGCCCACCGCCACCGTGCGCCCGTGCGACACCACCACCACGCTGTCGCACAGCCGCTGCACCTCTTGCATGATGTGCGTCGAAAACACGATGCACTTGCCGCCGCCCTCGGGCGTGCGCAGGTGCCGCAGCGTCTCGCGCAGCGCACGCGTGGCCACCACGTCCAGCCCGTTGGTGGGCCCGTCGAGCACGATGTTGGCAGGGTCGTGCACCAGCGCGCGGGCCAACGCCGTCTTCATGCGCTCGCCCTGGCTGAAGCCTTCGGTGCGGCGGTCTAGCAAGGCCGTCATGTCGAGCATGCGCGCCAGGTGCTCGGCGCGCACGGCAGCCGCATCACGCGCCATGCCTTGCAGCGCGCCGTAGTAGACGATGTTTTCGCGTGCCGTGAGCCGAGAGTACAGGCCGCGCGAATCGCTCAGCACGCCCATGCGCGCCTGCGCCTCGCGCGTTTGGCGCACCACGTCGAGCCCGTCCACCGTTAAGCGGCCAGCATCGGGTGTGATGAGGCCGGCGAGCATGTGCAAGGTGGTGGTCTTGCCTGCGCCGTTGGGGCCCAGCAGGCCGGTGATGCGGCCATCGGGTGCGTTGAAGCTGATCGCGCTCACGGCCAGCACCGGCGCAGCCGTGCGCCGCAAACGCCAGCCCGCTCGCGGCGCCGCAAACTGCTTGGCCACATTGTCGATCGCAATCATCGTGCGGCCTCAGCGCTCACCGCCTGAAAGAACGGCGGGCGCGGGATGGCCTGCGCACAGCTGGCATCCAGTTTCAGTGCCTCGGCGTCGTCGGTGATGTCGATAAAGCGCTGCATCAGCTCGGGCATGCAGCCCAGGCTCATCACGCCGTGGCCTGCGTTGGGTACCACCACATGCAAGGCCATAGGCCCCAGTGCCTGCGCCACTCGTGCACCATGGCGTGGCGGGGTGGCGGGGTCGATGCCGCCGCTCAGCAGCAGCACCGCAGCGCGGCTCACCGGCAGGGTGTAGAAGGCCGCGGGCAGCTCGCCACGCGGCCAGTCGGCGCACACGCGCTGGTACAGGCGAGCGCTCTCGGCTCCGAAATCGGCACCCGGCTTGTCAGCGCTTTGCGCCAGGCGCGGCACGTCTTCGGCACACACCACCGAGAAGTGCATGCCCATGGCCACCGCCGTGCTCTTGCGCGCCGACAGGCCACTGCCCAGCGTCAGCAACGCCTGCACTCGGCCGAGCGTGGCCTCATGAATCGCCAGCGGCAGCGCCTGCGCCAGCAGCGGTGAATACAGCGCGGCGCGCACCACCGACACCGCCATGTCGCGTGTCAGCATGAAGGTCTCGGGCACGCCGGTGAGTGGGTGCTGCACCGTCACGCTCTGCGGCAGGCGCGCTAGCCACTGCGCCCACTCGCCGCGCAAACGGGGGTGCGCGCGCGCGCAGGCCGCATCACGCTCGCAAGAAGAGAGCATCGCGTCGAACGCCGCCTGCGCGTCGGTTGAGAAGCTGGCCGGCAGCACCATGTCGGCCGGCGCCACGCCGTCGAGCACCATGCGCCGCACCGCTTGCGGAAACTGGCGCTGGTAGTCGAGCCCCGCGCGTGTGCCATACGAAGCACCCACCAGATTGAATTGCGTCGCGCCCAGCGCCTGGCGTACCGCGTCCAGGTCTTGCATGGCCAGCGGCGTGGTGAAAAAGCGCAGGTCACCGTAAGGCAGCTTCTGCAGCTGTTCGCGGCACTGGTGCAGCAGCGCGACCTGTCGATCAGGGTCAGACTGCGCGGCCACGCTTTGGTGGGGCGGGTCGTCGCACACCAGTGGCGCCGAGCGGCCGGTGCCGCGCTGGTCGACAAAGACGATGTCATACCGGTTGTTCAGGCGCGAGAACAGCGGCAGCACACTGCCCGCTATCGCGATCGCGCTTTGCCCCGGCCCGCCGGCCAGCAGCACCACCGGGTCAGGGTGCTTGCGCCGCGCAAGCGCCGGCACCACCACATAGTGCACGTCGATCTTCACGCCCTCGGGCCGGGCCGGGTCGAGCGCACGCTGCACCTTGCCGCACAGCACCTCATGGCGTATGCCACTCACACGGCAGGGCGCCGGCCCCTGGGCCTGCGCCGCCGTGGCGAGCAAGGCCCACCACGCGAGACTGGCCGCCAGACCGGCAAGACGTTTCATTGCCCCAGCAGGCGCTTCAGCTCACCGCTGGCGATCAGCTTGCCCAGGTCGCTGTTGCCGCCCACCAGCTGGCCTTTCACGAACACCATCGGAAAGGTGGGCCAGCCCGTCCACATCTTCAGCGCATTGCGCCTGCGCCAATCGCTGAAGTAGCCGCCATACTCCAGATACTGGTGGGCCACACCGGCTTCGGCCAGCGCCTTGCGCGCCTTGCGGCAGGCGGCGTTCACGCGCATGCCCACCACCAGCACCGGGTTCGACACCGCGGCGGCCTGCACGTTGTGCACGATGTCGGCATGCAGGTTGGCCACCTTCTCGCGAATGGCGGGGTGCAAGGAAGATTCGTCGAGCACTTGACGGGGCATGCGGTCGCTCCAGGGGGGAAAGCCCAGAGCTTAGCCCGTCGGTTCATCGCTTCAGTTCATCCCAGCGGTCATGGCGCTCGCGCCGCTCGGCGCGGTAGTTGGTCACCTCCAGCCGCACACCGTCGGGATCGGTGAAAAAGGTGGCCCAGTAGTCGGGTGCATAGCCGGGGTGCAGGTGCGCTTCGGTGGCATCGATGCCCACTTTGCGCAGCGCCTGCGAGACCGCTATCACGTCGTCGACCGAATCCACGCGCAGGCACAGGTGGTGCAAGCCCGGCGTATACGGGTCGTGTGCGCGCTCGCTGTGCGCCGGTCTCAGCACGTAGCCGAAGTGCCGGTTGTAGTACTGCACATGCGGGTCGCCGCCGATCTCGAAGTGGCTGGTGCGAAACCCCAACACCGCCATCGCGCGGTCGTAGAAGGCCTGCGAGCGTGCCATGTTTGACACTGTGATGTAGATGTGGTCGATGCCTGTCACTTCGATCATGGCGCTCCTTGTTGCCCGTCAGACGGCCGGCCGGCCGCTCTGAAAGTCTGCCACGGCCCGTATCGTTTGCGGCAGAGCCACAGGCGGTCATCGACTTCACCACCGGCCAGCACACCGGCTCGCGCTTCGTCGAGCGGGTGCAGGTCACACGCCAGGGCCGCTTCGTGCGCTGAAGGGGCTTGGCCCTGGCGTGGCAGGAAGTTGCGGGAAACGGTGTAATGACCGCCCCACCTCTACGACCAAGGTCCAGCCATGAAGCTCTACTACAGCCCCGGCGCGTGCTCGCTCTCGCCCCACATCGCCCTGCGTGAATCCGGCCTGGCCTTCGAGCCCGTGCTCGCGAACACCAAGACGCACCAACTGGCCGACGGCACCGACTACTACGGCATCAACCCCAAGGGCTACGTGCCCCTGCTGGAGCTCGACAACGGGGAGCGTCTCAGCGAAGGCCCAGCGATCGTGCAGTACATCGCTGACCAGGTACCGGCCAAAAACCTAGCACCCACCAACGGCACCATGGCCCGCTACCGCCTACAAGAGTGGCTCACCTACATCGGCACCGAGATCCACAAGAGCTTCGGCCCCCTGTTCACCCCGGGCACCTCTGACGAAGGCAAGGCCGCCGCCAAGACCAAGATCCTCGCCCGCCTGGGCTACGTCGAGCAGCAGCTCGGCGACAAGCCCTATTTGCTGGGCGAGCAATTCAGCGTGGCCGACGGTTACCTCTTCGCCGTGACCAACTGGACGCGCCCGATGTCCATCGACCTGAGCGGCCTGCCCAAGATCAGCGCCTTCATGGCCCGCGTCGCAGCGCGCCCTGCCGTGCAAGAGGCGATGAAAGCAGAAGGCCTGCTGAAGTGATGCTGGCCGGCGGCCTTGCGTTGATGCTGGCCGCCGCCGGAGCGGCAGCAGCCCCCTCGGCGGGGCTCTATGACGCCCGCCTGTGCGTGACCGTCTCAGCCCAACCGCAGAGCTGCGGCGCGGCCCACGCGCTCATCAATGCCGACGGCGAGCTGCGCATCTGGGTCGACGACATCGCCTACCACCTGAGCTTCGTGCCCGGCGGGCTGGTGGGCATCACCACCCACGGCAGCATGCAGGTGGCCGAATTCCAGTCGACCTACCGCTGGACCGGCACAACCCTGCAGTTCGGCGACGCCCCCCGTGGCCTGCGCTACGAGGTGCTGCTCACGCCGTCTCGCTGAGGGCGCCACCACAAGGGCGCCATGCATTTGCGTGACCGGCCTGCGCCAGTCGTGGGCCTTCTCCTACAGGCATTGCGGGCAATCCTCGGTACAAAAGCGGGGTCGCATTTCGTCGCGCTTTAGTCGCGTCTCACCGCCGCCCATGCCCACTTCTCAAGCGCCCGCCAGACCCGAACTGACCTTCAAGGTGATGACGGTGAACACCCACAAGGGCTTCACCTTCTTCAACCGCAAGTTCATCCTGCATGAGCTGCGCGATGCCGTGCGCGCGGTCGGCGCCGATGTGGTGTTTCTGCAAGAGGTGCAGGGCACGCACGAGAAGCACCCCGGCCGCTTCACCAACTGGCCCGAAGCGCCGCACTACGAGTTTCTGGCAGATTCGATCTGGCCCGAGTTCGCCTACGGCCGCAACGCCGTGTACCCGCACGGCCACCACGGCAATGCGGTGCTGTCCAAATTCCCCATCGTTCACTACGAGAACCACGACGTGTCAATCAATGGCCCCGAGCGTCGCGGCCTGCTGCACTGCGCGCTGCGCGTGCCTGGGGCCGAGATCGAGATCCATGCCATCTGCGTGCACCTGGGCTTGCAAGAGGCGCACCGCCGCAAGCAGCTCGAGCTGCTGTGCCACCTGGTCGACAGCAAGGTGCCGCCTGATGCCCCACTCTTGATCGCCGGCGACTTCAACGACTGGCGACGCCGCGCCGGCCGCGTGCTTGAGCGCTGCGCCGGCCTGCGCGAGGTGTTCGTGCACGCCCACGGCGCGCCGGCGCGCACCTTTCCTGCGCGCCTGCCCATGCTCGCGCTCGACCGCATCTACGTGCGCAACGCCCGTGTGCACGCGCCGGTGGTGCTGCCGCGCCGGCCGTGGTCGCACCTGTCTGACCACGCACCCCTCGTGGCGGAGATCTCGCTGTGAAGACGCCGTGGGTCGCGGGCAACCACTTCACGCTGCTGGAAAACGGCGAGGAGTTCTTCCCCGCCGTGTTCGACGCCATCGCCCACGCAAAGCAAGAGGTGCTGCTCGAAACCTTCATCCTGTTCGAAGACAAGGTGGGCCTGGCACTGCATGAAGCAGTGGTGGCAGCCGCCAAGCGCGGTGTGCATGTCGAGATGCTGGTCGACGGCTTCGGCTCGCCCGACCTGTCAGCGAAATACATAGGCGAGCTGGCCGCAGCCGGTGTGCGCCTGCGCAGCTTCGACCCCAAGCCCCCACTGCTGGGCGTGCGCCTCAACGTGTTCCGGCGCATGCACCGCAAGATCGTGGTGGTCGACGGCGAGCGTGCCTTCGTGGGCGGCATCAACTACTCGGCCGACCACCTGCTCGACTTCGGCCCCGCCGCGAAACAAGACTATTCAGTCGAGATTCGCGGGCCGCTGGTGTCCGAGATCCACCGCTTCACGCGCGCGGCCATCGCCGCACCGGCAGGCCCGCGCAGCTGGTTCAGCCACCGCGCGGCGGCGTCTGGCCCCGAGCAAGCCGCGGCCGGCGAGGCGCAGGCGATTTTCGTCACGCGCGACAACAACACCCATCGCGACGACATCGAGCGCCACTACCGCTTGGCCATACGCGCCGCCAAGAAGCGCATCGTCATCGCCAACGCCTACTTCTTCCCCGGCTACCGCTTGCTGCGCGAGCTGCGCCGCGCGGCGCGCCGCGGTGTCGAGGTCAGCCTCATCCTGCAGGGCGAGCCCGACATGCCCATCGTCAAGACCGCCGCCGAGCTGCTGCACAACCACCTGCAGCGCGCGGGTATCAAGATCTACGAGTACTGCAAGCGCCCCTTTCACGGCAAGGTGGCGGTGATCGACGACGAATGGTCCACCGTGGGGTCTAGCAACCTCGACCCGCTGAGCCTGTCGCTCAACCTCGAAGCCAACGTGATCATTCGCGACCGTGGCTTCAACCAGGGTTTGAGCGAGCGGCTCGGCAAGCTGATGTGCGACAGCTGCCAAGAGGTGCCACCCACGACCGCGCCGACCGCCTTGCAAATGGTGCGCAACTTCTTCGTCTTCCACTTCCTGCGTCGCTTTCCCAGTTGGGCGGGCTGGCTGCCGGCCCACACGCCGGCCGTGGTGGCCATGCAGGCGGCGCCCGGCGAGCCGATGCCGCATGTTGAAGTGGCCACCGAGTCGAGCATTGCGCACGGCACACCGACAGAAAGGCAGGCCTGCGAGCATGGCATCTGAGATTGCAAACCCCGCGCCGCCCCAGCGTCGGCCGCTCACGCAGCGCCCCTGGTGGCCCGCCGTCAAGCGCACTGCCACCGTGCTGTTTTTTGGCCTGGTGGCATCGCTGCTGGTGGTGCAAGCCCGCGCGGTGAGCTGGGGCGAAGTGATGCAGTCGATTCGCGACTACCCGCCGCACGTGCTCGTCACGGCTGCAGCGCTCGCCATCACCAGCTATGCGGTGTACTGCAGCTTCGACCTGATGAGCCGCCGCTACACCGAGCACACCCTGGGCACAGGCCCGGTGCTGGTCACCAGCTTCATCAGCTACGCCTTCAACCTCAACCTCGGTGCGTTGATCGGCGGGCTCGGGTTTCGCTTCCGCCTCTACTCGCAGCAGGGTCTGGCGCCCGACGTGATCTCGCGCATCTTCGGCTTCACCATGCTCACCAACTGGCTGGGCTACATGGTGCTGGCCGGCATCTTGTGCCTGCTGCAGCCCATTGCGCTGCCGCAAGACTGGTCACTCGGCAGCGATGCCTTGCGGGTGTTCGGTGCGCTGTCACTGCTGCTGGCCGCGGCCTATGTCGCACTGTGCGGCCTCTCCAGGCGTCGCAGCTGGACCGTACGCGGCCACGAGCTCGTGCTGCCCTCGCTGCGCATGGCCGTGCTGCAGCTGGTGACGGGATGCGCCGCCTGGTTGCTGATCGCAAGCGTCATCTACACCCTGCTGCAACACCGCATCGACTACCCCAGTGTGTTGGCCGTGCTGCTGGTCTCGTCGGTGGCTGGCCTCATCACCCACGTGCCTGCTGGCCTGGGCGTGCTCGAAGCGGTGTTTGTCGCTTTGCTGGCGCCCCAAATGCCCAAGTCGGAGCTGCTGGCCGCGCTGCTGGTCTACCGCGCCGTTCACTACCTCATTCCATTGACGCAGGCAACGCTGCTGTACGTGCTGTTCGAGATGCGGCTGAAGGCGCGCGCCAACACAGGAATGACGGCGCTTCAGCGTCGCCCTATGCCTTGAGCAGCTTCTCGCAGGTACTGCGCTGCGCATCGGCCTCGGGCAGGCCAGCGCAGATGTCGTCCAGTTGGGCCTGCAAGCGCTTCATCGCCGCACCATGTCCACGCCCCTTCTGCCACGCCTGCAGCTTGCTGCCCACGCGCTGCAAGGAGCGCGCACTGCGCTCGTAAAACGCGGTCGGCTGCGCGGCCGCTTCGCTGAACAGCTGCGTCACCGCCCGCTCGATGCGCGCATCGTCTTGCGGCGCCAGGTCGACCAGCGCATTCACGTAGGTGGCACCCCATTGCAGGCGCGTGGCCGGGCCTTCGCTGGCCTTGAACGCCTCTTCGTACCAACGCAAGGCTTCGGCCTTGTCGCCGCGCTTCTTGGCGTTGCCGGCCAGGCCCAACATCAGGTAGTAGGGCGAGTGGCTCTTGGCGAGGTTGGCCTTGAGCAAGGCGTCTGACTCGTCGGGCACGCCGGCTTCTTCAAGCACATCGGCCACCGCCGGGATCACGGCCTGGCGCTCGTAACCGTCAGTCGTCTCGCGGTCCATGCGCAGCACCTGCTCGCGCACATCGGTGAGCAGCGCGGTCGGCAGCTGGGGCTTGGCGCCTTTGGGCTGATCGATGCGGGCCAGCTGCACCCGCGCGGTGAGCGCGACCAAGCGATCGGCGCGTGCCAGCGTGGCGTCATTGGCCAGGCCAGCCAGGCTGGCGTCGTAGGTGTCGAGCAACTGCTGGCGCTGCGGCGTCTTGACGGCACTCAGGGCCCGGGTCAGCTCGACCGCGCCATAGCCCAGCACGTCCATGTTCACCCGCGACTGCTCGGCATTGCGCAGCACCAACAGCAGTCGATCGCGCGCGGCGGCGTCGGGCGGCGTGGCCTTGGCGTCACTCGCAGCCCAGGCCTTGAGGAAAAGGCGCGTACAGCTGTCGCCTGCATCGCTGGGGCAAGCCGCGGCCAGCTGCTTGAGCACCGCGGGCAGCTCTTTCTTCGCCACCAACTGCTCCTGCTCGTCGGTCTCCCACGAGTAGAAGGCCAGCAGCTTCCAGTCGTTGGCGCTCAGACCGGGCTTGGCGTCACGGGCCTCGGCCAGCACCGCTTTCACCGGCCGCTGCGCATTCATGCCGAGCGTGAGCACCTGGGTGTACTGCTGCGCATCCACCTCACCAGGCAGGCGCGTGAGCTCCTCGCCTGCGGGGCTGAAGAGCACCATGGTCGGGTAGCCGCGCACGTTGAAGCGCGCACCGATTTTCTGCGCGCCAGGGCTGTCACCGTCCACATACACCGGCACAAAGGCACGTGAGCGTTCAATGAAGTCTTGGCGGTTGAAGAGCGTGGCCTTCACCTGGTTGCAGGGCGGGCACCAGCTGGCGCCCCAATACAAGAACACCGGCTTGTGCTCGGCCTTGGCGAGCGCAAACGCGGCGTCGACCTGGGCTTCGCTCGTGGCCGCCATCCAGGCGATGCCCTTGCTCGCTGCGGGTGCCGCCACGGGTGCCGATGCGCCTGCCGGGGGCGTCCGTGACGATGGCGGTGGCTCCGCCGGTTTCGAGCACGCAGCCAGCACCCACCCCGCAAGCGCCCAAGCACCCCATCGAGTCCACACATTCATGGCGCACCACTCCTTGGGGTGCGATGTTGCCGCAAAGTACGCTCATCGCGGGGGTGCATTCAGCACCGTCAGCAGGGCCATCCGCCAGGCCTTGCCTCGCTGCACGCAGCAACGCTGGCCGTCCTACAGGCGAACGCGGCGTTTCCCCGTGCCGTGAACCGCCCGGTTTGCCTAGCATCAGCCTCAGACCCGGATCGTCCACCGGCTCCCGTCCCCTTGTGATGAACCTGCTGTCGCGCCTGTCTGCTGCGGGGCCCAAGACGAAAGTCGCGCTGGGCACACTCGCTGCGCTGGTGCTGCTGGTGGCCCTGTTCGACTGGAACTGGTTTCGCCCCGCCCTGGAGCGCTACCTGACCCAGCATTCGCACCGGCAGGTTCAGCTGGCCGACCTGCACCTGGGCCTGGACGCCCACCTGCAACCCACCGTGCGCCTGCGCGGCGTGCGCGTCGAAAACGCGCCTTGGGCCGACACCCAGCGACCCTTCGCCGTGGTGGGCGAAGCGCGTTTCACTTTCGAATGGACCAGCCTGTTCGACGACGTGCGTGTAATCACGCACATGGTGCTGCTCGACGCCGACATCGACATGGAGCGCCAGGCCGACGGTCTGCGCAACTGGCGCCTGACCCAGCCCGACGACCGCGGCCCCGCTCACATCAGGGTGCTGTCGCTGGAGACGCAACGCAGCCGCCTGCGCATCGTGCACAAAGGCATAGACCTGGCCCTGCAGATGGCCTCGACCCCTCTGGCTGAAACCGAGGCGCCGCTCACCCAGCGCATCACCTTCAGCGGCAACTTCCGAGGCGCCCCAGTCGAAGGCGAAGCCGACGCCGGCCCCCTGCTGAGCCTGCGCAGCGGCGAGTGGTTTGCGCTGCGTGGCCAGGCCCACTCGGGCACCACCCGCCTCACGCTCGAAGGCCGCATGGCCGACCTGCTGCAGCTCACCCGCCTGGAGGCCGACGTGGCGCTGAGCGGCACCAGCTTGGCGGCCATGAAGCGCTTCATGCCCAAGGTGTCATGGCCCACGGTAGACATCAAACCCTACCGGGTCGTAGCCAAGGTCAACAAAAACGAGCAAGCCTGGGATGCTCGCCGCCTGAGCCTGACCCTGGGCGGCTCCGACCTCGCGGGCGAGCTGCACTACGACGTGGTCGACGATCGCGGCGCACTAAAAGCCACCCTGCAGAGCCAGCGCATCCACCTGAGCGACCTGCCGCTGCCAGCGGCGGCGGCGGCCAGCAGCAGCACGCGGGTGTTGCCGCATTCGGCGCTGCCGCTGAGCAGCCTGCGCGCGGTAGACGCCACGGTCGACCTGAAGGTCACGTCACTGCAGGCCGCCGAGCTGCCTGCCCTTCAGCACCTGCACCTCCACACCGCGCTGGAGCACGGCCAACTGCAGCTGGCGCTGCGAGCCGCCGACCTTGCCGGTGGCCACCTGAGCGGCCAGCTCGCACTCGACAGCCGTGAACCCGACGCTGCGGTGCGCCTGGAACTGCAAGCCAACGGCCTGCGCCTGGAGCAGCTTTGGCCCGGCCAGGCCCGGATCGAAGGCCCGCTCAGCGCCCGCGTGAAGCTGCACGGCCACGGCCCTTCGGTGGCGGCCTGGGCCGGCAGCGCGAGTGGCCAGCTCAGCCTGGCGATGCAAGGCGGCAGCCTCAGCCCGCGGTTGGATGCCAAGCTGGGCCTCAACCTGGGCAAGCTCTTGCGCTCCTTTTTCAGCGGCGACCAGCCCGTGCCCCTGCACTGCGGCACTGTGGTGATCGACTTCGCGGACGGTACCGGCACCACACGCCAGCTCATGCTCGACAGCGCGCAAACGCATGTCGAAGGCCAGGGCAGCCTGCATCTGCGCGACGAAGCCTGGGCCGTGCTGCTCACGCCGCATCCGCAAAAGCCGGCGCTGCTGGCCCTGCGCTCTTCCGTCATGGCCCAAGGCAGCTTGCGCGGCTTCAAATATCAGCTGGTGACTCGCCCAGCCATGCCTGCGCTTCTTCACTGCGCCAGCCTTCCACCGGCGTAGCGCGCGCCAGCGCCATCCACAACGGCAGCGACATGCGCATGGCCCGCTTGGGCGCGGGCCGCAGCACGTCGAGCTGCGCGCCTTGCGCCACCATCACACCAAACTCGTTCGGTATCTCTTCAGGCTGGGCAATGCCGAGCGCGATCACGTACCAGCACTCGCTGCTGAGCTGCAAGTAAGCGGCCCGTTTGGACTCGCGCCGCAGGTCAGAGAGCAGGTCGCTTCGGTGCACCTTGATCTCATGCACGATGGGCTCAAGGTACGCCTCGACCGTGGTGTGGCGGATGGAAAACACATCGGGCATGGCCATCGCCCAGCGGCTCTCGTCACCCTCGCCCACCTTGGCGCGCAGGCTCAGGCCGCGCCAGGCCATGCGCCCAGCACGCGTCATCTCGCGCGCCACGCGGTCGACCAGGTCTTCATGCGCATCACGGCGCGCGCGGTTGCGCTGCAGCGTCTCGGCCAGCAGCAACACGCCAGCGTCGGTGACACGCAGCGTCTCGTGGCCCGAAGGCTGGCGCACGCGCTCCAGCAGGCCGGCGGCGAGCAGCTCCACTTCGACCAGGTCTTGGCAAGGCCAGCCAGCCGAGCGCCAGATCTCGCGCAGGCGGCGGCTGTGGGCGGCGGTGAGCGAGGGCATGTCAGCCCGCCAGCGCTTTCACCAGCAGCCGGCCCTTGGCTTCGGTTTCGGCCAGCTCTTGGGCGGGGGTCGAGTCGGCCACCACCGCGCCACCCAGCTGCACCATCACCCGGTTCGCGTGAACCACCGCCGTGCGGATCACCACCGACAAGTCCATCGCCCCGCCCGCATCGAAGTAGCCGATGGCGCCGGCATAGGGCCCGCGCCGCACCGGCTCCAGCGCGTCGATGATCTCCATCGCCCGCACCTTGGGCGCACCAGTCATCGAGCCCGGCGGCCAGCAGGCGCGCAGCAGGTCGGCCACGGAGGCATCGGCGCGCAGGCGCGCACGCACGGTCGACACGAGCTGCCACACGCTCGGGTGGGCCTCGGCCTCGAACAATGCGTCAACCCGCACGCTGCCCACCTGCGCCACGCGGCCCAGGTCGTTGCGCATCAGGTCGACGATCATCAGGTTTTCAGCGCGGTCTTTGACGCTGGCCTGCAAAGCTTCGCGCTGGTGCGCATCGCGCTGCGGGTCGGCATCGCGCGGCAGCGTGCCTTTGATGGGGCGCGCCGTCACCTCACCCTGCGACAGCTTCAGAAAGCGCTCGGGCGAGACACTGGCAATCGAGAACTCATCACCCGGAATGAAGGCCGAAAACGGCGCCGGGTTGTGCACCGTGAGCGCACGGTAGAGCGCAAACGCATCACCCTCGAAGTCGCCCTCCAGCCGGTGCGACAGGTTGGCCTGGAAGATGTCGCCGGCCGCGATGTAGCCCAGCACCTGCTGCACCTGTGCGAGGTAAGCCTCGGCTGGCGTGCGCGACTGCAAGACGCCAGCACGAAAGCGGCCTTCAACGCGCACGGGCTGCTGCACCCGCGACAGCGTCTCGCTCCACACGTGGGCACGCCCGCCGGTGTCGGCCAGGGTGCAGAAGTACCACTGCGCCTGCGCATGGTCGAAGGCCAGCACGTGGTCGCACACCTGCAAGCGCAGGGCAGGCAGCGGCGGGTCGTCGGCCGCGAGGCTGGGCAGGCGCTCGACAAAACGCGCCAGGTCGTAACCGAGGTAGCCGATCAGCCCGCCCGCAAAGGCAAGGCCCGCGGGGCGCTCGGCGGTGGGCGCCGTGGGTGTCGTGAGTGGTGCCAGGCGCGACAGCACGGCCTGAATGGCATCGAACGGGTCGGCCCAGGTGCCGAGCACATCACCCGTGGCGGCATCGCGCAGCGTGGTGGTCAAGCCGCGTGTTTCCAGCGTCGCCCGCGCGGGCCCGGCGATCCACGACCAGCCCGAGGAACTGGTGGAGCTCGGCATGGCCATGCTGCTTTCCAGCAGCACCGTGCCGTCTTGCGCACCCAGGCGCGCATAGACATCTTGCGGGCTGCCCACCAGGGGCACGGGTACGATGCTCGATTCCATTTCGCAGATAAAAACCTGAGCGCATGAGTGTAGAGCGACGACTTTTCCCCCGAGACCCACAGCACGCCACCACACTGCGCATGCTGATGGCCCTGGACGGCTCCACCACCCGCGTGTGCGAGGCCATCGCGCAAGCGCCGGTGCAGGTGCTGCTGCTCGCGCAAACGCAAACCGACGACGTGCCCGACGCCGTGCGCGAGCAGCTCGGCGGCAGCGCCTGGCTTGCACGCGTCACCAGCCTGCATGCCCACGGCCGCGTGCTGATGGACAACCTCTCGTTCACCCGGCTTGACGCCGTGCCGCCCTGGTTTCTGGCGCAAATGAACGAAGGCCAGGCGCCCATCGGCCACCTGCTGCAGCACCTGTTCGTTCGGCGCGAGCCCGTGGCGAGCGACGCGCGCACCGAAGCGCTGCTGTGGCGCCACGTGAGCCTGCCCGACGAGCGCGCCAGCCGCTGCTACCGCATCACCACCGAGCGCGGGCCCTTGATGATGATCTTCGAGGCCTTTCGCGAAGGCATGGTGGCGACGGATTGAAACCACCCATGCCCCTCTCTTTGGCCGAGCGCAGCCGCCAAGCGGTCTGGCACCCGTGCAGCCAGATGAAGCAGCACGAGACCCAGCCGCTGCTCGCCGTCGACCGCGCTGAAGGCGTGTGGCTTTACGACACCGACGGCCGGCGCTACCTCGATGGCATCAGCTCCTGGTGGGTCAACCTTTTCGGCCACGGCCACCCGCACATCACCGCCGCACTCAAGCGCCAGCTCGACCAGCTCTCGCACGTGATGCTGGCCGGTTGCACGCATGCGCCGGTGGTCGAGCTGTCGGAGCGGCTGAGCGCGCTCACCGGCCTGGGCCACGCCTTCTACGCAAGCGACGGCGCCTCGGCCACCGAGATCGCCCTCAAGATGAGCGCGCATTTCTGGCGCAACCTCGGGCAGCCAGAGAAGAGCCGCTTCATCGGCCTGGAGCACGGCTACCACGGTGAAACGGTGGGGGCCTTGTCGGTCACCGACATCCCGCTTTTTCGCGAGGCCTACGGCCCGCTGGTGCGCGTGAGCGCCGCCGTGCCCAGCCCCGATGCACGTGCAGCGGCGCCAGGCGTCTCGGCCTCAGCCCACGCGCGCCATTGCGCGCAGGCGCTGCAGGCTTACCTGGAGCTGCACCACGGCGAGACCGCCGCCCTGGTGCTGGAGCCCCTGGTGCAGTGCGCCGCCGGCATCGCCATGCACGACCCCGAGTACCTGCGCCAGGCTCGCACACTGTGCGACCGCTACCAGGTGCACCTGGTAGCCGACGAGATTGCGGTGGGCTTCGGCCGCACCGGCAGCCTGTTCGCGCACCAGCAGGCCGGCATACGACCCGACTTCCTTTGTTTGTCCAAAGGCTTGACTGGCGGCACCCTGGCACTGTCGACCGTGCTCACCACCGACACGGTGTACGACGCCTTCTACGACGACCGCACCGCACGCGGTTTTCTGCACTCCCATTCGTACACCGGCAACCCGCTCGCTTGCCGCGCAGCGCTCGCCACGCTGGAGGTCTTCGACCAGCAAGACTGGATGGCACGCAACCACACCACCGCCGTACGCCTGAGCGCCCTGAGCGAGCCGCTGGCCCGTCACCCGCAGGTGCTGCGCTCGCGCCAGCTCGGCATGCTCTGGGCCTTCGATGTGGACACTGACGACCCCAGCTTCTCGCGCCGCTATCACGCTGCCGCCTTGAAGCACGGGCTGCTGTTGCGCCCCATAAGCAACACGCTGTACTTCATGCCGCCGTATGTGATCGACGAGGCCGAATCGCAGTGGCTGGCCGAAGCTGCACTCGCCGCATTGAACGAGTCTTTGCGATGACAGAACACCCGCTCGGGCCGAGGTATCGAAGCCCTGCTCCGACCAGCTACTTCATCACCGGCACCGACACCGAAGTCGGCAAGACGCTCGTGAGCTGCGCCCTGCTGCTGCACTTGCGCAAAACCCACGCCCGCGTGGTCGGCATGAAGCCCGTGGCCGCAGGCACCACCCCCGAGGGCGACAACGAAGATGCGCTGGCGCTGCGCGCCGCAGGCTCCATCCAGGTGCCGCGTGAACTCGGCAACCCCTACTGCCTGCCGCTGCCGATGTCGCCGCACCTGGCCGCACGCGCCGCCGGCCAGCGCATCGAGGTCGGCCTGCTGGTCGACCGTTATCGCCAGCTCGCTGCGCAGGCCGACGCGGTGGTGGTCGAAGGTGCCGGCGGTTTTCACGTGCCGCTCAATGAAACAGAAACCGGCGCCGACCTCGCGCAAGCGCTGGGCCTGCCCGTGCTGCTGGTGGTCGGCCTGCGCCTGGGCTGCCTCAACCACGCTCTGCTCACGCAAGAAGCCATCTTGTCGCGCGGCCTCACGTTCGCGGGCTGGGTGGCCAACCGCATCGACCCGCAGATGCAGGCGCAAGAAGACAACATCGCCTACCTGCGCGAGAAGCTGCACGCCCCGCTGTGGGCCGACGTGCCACGCCTGGCAGCACCGCGGCCCGAGGCCGTGCGGTGGCGGCCCATGGCCGCTGACCTAGAATCGCGCCCCTGATTCCGGCCCACCCCACCCAGGCACAAACATGAAAAGAACACTTCTGGCCCTGGCCGCCTCGCTCGCCTGCAGCGCCACCCTGGCGCAGGGCTATGTCGGCGCCAGCTTCGGCGTCAGCCAGCAAGGCGTCAACTGCTCGGGCTGGTCGAGCTGCGACAAGAGCGACACCGGGTACAAGCTCTACGGTGGCTACAAGTTTTCGCAGATCGCGGCGGTGGAGTTCGGCTACACCGACTTCGGCTCAGTGCGCCTGAGCAGTGGCCCCTTGGCGGGCCGCTACTCGGCCACGGCCTTGACGGTCGGCGGCGCCTTCTTCCTGCCGCTGGCACCCAAGCTCACCGGCATCGCGCGCCTGGGCCTCGCGTCGGTCGACGCCGACTATTCCGCCGCCGTCGGCCCCTTCGGCAACTCGGCCTCAGACAGCAGCATCGGCCCCTACCTCGGCCTGGGCCTGAGCTACGCGCTCACGCCCAAGCTCAGCGTTACTGGCAGCTTCGATTACCTGCGGGCCGACTACCCGCGCGGCTCGGGCGGCGCCACCCTGTTCGGCATCGGCCTCAGCTACGCCTTCTGATGGCTCGCCTCTGACTCTCACCCTCTGAGGCTCAGAGCACCACCACGTGGCCGAGCTGTGGGTCGGCTCGGCCCGAGCACAAGTCTTTGATCAAGCTGCGGGCCGCCTCGAAGCCGGTGTGCTCGGCCCAATGCAGCCAGCCAGCGTTGCCCACGTGGCGTATGAAGGCTTGCAGTGCATCCGCCAAGCGCGGGCCGCCCTCCACTTCCGGTGGTGAGCTGTGCGTTGCGCCGGCGCAGCAGTCGTGGCCCAGCGCGCTGCCGAAGTGACGGTGCACGCGCTCGCGCAAGGCGTCGTCTGCGCCCAAAAGAACGTTGCCCGGCAAAGAATCAGCAAGGCACCGCGAGGTGGTGAGCAGCGGCCTCAGCAGCATCAGCAGGTTTTCGTCCTGCCGGCGGTACGCCGGGTCGGCGCTGCAGCGGGTGTACTGGTTGTAGGCCGCGCTCAGCTCGCGACCATCGTGGAAGCCACGCCCCGTCACACCCTGCGGCTTCATCACAACGTGGGTGGCGATGGGAAAGTAGCCGTAGAAGCGCTCGCCCACTTCCACGCCGCTCACGTCAGACACCAGCACCTCGGCAAAGCCCCAGGCGGGCAGGTGGCCCCAGCCCTGCGTTTCGGTGGGAAAGAACTCCCAGTGGCGCAGGCTGTCGCCCAGGGCCGCGCAGCTGATGTTGTTCGTGGTCAGGGCCACGCGTTCGATGGCGAGCACCACTTCGTCAACGCCGCCGAGTGGCATAGGCTAGGTGTCGAAGCGGCTGTGCTGCAATTGCGCCTTCTGCGTCAGCAGGCGGGTCAGCAGGATGTTCATTCGGCTCGTCTCCGGTCGGCAAACCGTGTCGTTTCAAAGGGGCGCAATCAATGTATGCACGACAAGCCGCCAAGAGGTTCGGTTTGCGCGCCGCGGCCGCCAAACCACTCAAGCGCCCGGCGCAAGCACGGGCACGTTTCACGGTGCAGGCCATCTACGGCGCGTTTGTTCGGATCTGGCAACTTGAGGGCTGGGAAGGCATCAGCACCCGGGCGGTGGCCCTCGAAGCCGGCATCGCAGTGGGCACTCTCTATGAGTACTTCCCCAACAAACACGCCCTGCTGTCGGGCTATGTGCGGCACTGCCTCGAAGGCCTGGTGCAGGCGATCGCCGTGCAGCCGATGACGCTTGCGCGTCTGGTGAGCCTGATGTGCGACCCGCGCGCCGAAGGCATGCCGCCTTTCGACGCGCAAATGCTCGACCACGAGCACGAGATTGCCGAGCACAAGCACCAGCTGCGCGCCTACGCCGAGCTGCTGGGGGCCTGGCGCGCGGCCATCGAGTCGCTCTATGGCCCGGTGGACGAAGCCCTCACCGAAACCCTTTTCGTGGCGATCTGGGGCGGGCGCCGCTACCTGCTGCTGGTGCAGCCGCCTTTCGACGCGCAAACCTGGGTGGAGCAAATGCACACCCTCTGCGCCCAAACCCTGGCCCTGGCCAGCGAAAAAGAGTGACCTCGCCCTTTGACTTCGAGACCCGGCTGGCCCAGCTGGACGAGCAGCAACTGCGCCGCAAGCGCCGCGTCGTGCAAGCCAAGGCGGGCCCGCAGCTGCGCGTCGACGGCGTGCCGATGCTCTCGTTTGCCAGCAACGACTACCTCGGCCTGGCCCAGCACCCGGCGCTGATCCTCGCCGCGCAAGAGGCTGCCGCGTGCTACGGAGTGGGCGCCACCGGCTCGGCCATGTTGAGCGGCCACGAGGCGCCGCATGAGGCGCTGGAGCACGAGCTGGCCGCCTTCGTGCAGCGCCCGCGCGCGTTGTACTTCGGCTCGGGCTACATGGCCAACGTGGGGCTGGTGCCAGCGCTGGTGGGCCATGGTGATGCCGTGTTCAGCGACGCGCTCAACCACGCTTGCCTGATCGACGGCGTGCGGCTTTCGCGCGCCGAGTCGCACATCTACCCACACCACGATGTGGACACGCTCGCACAGCAACTGGCCACGTCGACGGCCGCGCGCAAGCTCGTCGTCACCGATGCGGTGTTCAGCATGGACGGCAAGATCGCCCCGCTCGCCGCACTGCTCGCCCTGTGCGAGCAACACGACGCGCAGCTGCTGATCGACGACGCCCATGGCTTCGGCGTGCTCGGGCCCGAGGGCCGCGGCACGGCGGCGCACCTGGGCCTGCGCTCACCACGGCTCGTCTACATGGCCACGCTGGGCAAGGCGGCGGGTTGCGCCGGCGCCTTCGTGGCCGGCGAGGCGACCACCATTGAGTGGATCTTGCAGCGCGCCCGCACCTACATCTTCGCCACGTCCACACCGGCGATGGTGGTCGAGGCCGCGCGTGCCAGCCTCAAGGTGATCGCCACCGAGGGCTGGCGGCGCACCCACCTAGCGCTGCTGATTTCGCGGTTGCAAGAGGGCACACGCGGCCTGCGCTGGCAGCTCGCCCCCTCGCCCACGGCCATCCAGCCGCTCATCATCGGCAGCAATGCTGAAGCGCTGGCGGTGATGGACGCGCTGCTGGCACAAGGCCTGTGGGTGCCGGCTATCCGCCCGCCCACCGTGCCCGAGGGCACGGCTCGGCTGCGCATCTCGCTGTCGGCCGGCCACCATGAAGCCGACGTAAACAGGCTGCTCGCGGCGCTGCGGGCCGCCGAAGGAGCGTGACGCTTCGATCCACCTCGAAGCATCGCAGCGCAGCAATGCCGACACTGAGCACATGCTCTCTTCGGACCACGCCATGCCCACGCCTTCTTTGCTCAGCGCGCCCTCCCACCCCGACCCCTACCCCTACTACGCCGCCCTGCGCGCCGCGGCGCCGAGTGGCCTGCACCACGACGCCGAGCATCACCTTTGGGTGGTGAGCAGCGCTGCCGCGGTCGACGAGGTCTTGCGCCACACCAGCCTGCGCGTGCGGCCACCCACCGAGCCCGTGCCCAGGCCGCTGGTCGGCACACCGGCGGGCCAACTCTTCGGCGGCCTGATGCGGCAGAACGACGGCGCGGTGCACGCCCACGGCAAGGCCTGGGTGACGCAACTGATGAGCGCCGAATTCCCGGTCGAGGCGACCGCCCGCCAGGTCGCCGCAGAAGGTGCCACACCGCGCCATCACCTGCTCAACACGCTGATGTTCGAAGCGCCCCTGGTCGTGCTCTGGCGCCTGCTGTACCCCGACACCCCCGAGCCGGCCCACTTGCCGCACCAGGTGAGAGACGTGCTGGCCGCCTGGTCGCCGAGCGCCGACGACACCACACGGCAGCTCGGCAGCCAGGCCGCCGCCGACTTGCTCACGCGCCTGGGCGCAGACGCCAACCGCGTCGGCCTGTGCACGCAAACCTGTGAAGCCACCGCCGGCCTGATCGGCTCGGTGCTGATCGCCTTGCAACGCGAACCTGGCCTGCGCGAGCGTTGGCGGGCCAACGCCTCGCTCGACGACGCCTTGGCCTGCGAAGCCGGCCGCCACGACCCGCCCACCCACAACACCCGCCGCTATGCGGCTGAGCCCTGCACGGTGCGAGGTCACGCGCTGCAAACCGGTGAGGCGCTGCTGGTGCTGCTGGCCAGCGCCAACCGCGACACCACCACCGTGCCCGATGCAGACCGCTTTGCGCTGGAGCGCCTGGCGCCGGTCAACTACGTCTGGGGCCTGGGCGCACATGCCTGCCCGGGCGCCGCGCTGTCGCGCCGCATCGCCATGGGCCTGCTGCGCGCCTGGCATGAAGACGGCAGCCCTATGCAGGCGCTGACCCAGCGCTGGCACCACCGGCCTTCGCCCAATGGGCGCCTGGCGCTGTTCGATCCTGAAGGCGCCCGCTGATAGGGAGCTCTCCCCTGTTGCGCCGCGGCGCGGGGCCTCTAACATTGGCCGATGCAACCCTACCCGCACCTGCTCGCACCGCTAGACCTCGGCTTCACCACCCTCAAGAACCGCGTGCTGATGGGCAGCATGCACACGGGCCTGGAAGACGGGCGCAAACACTTCCCTGCCATGGCGGCCTTCTTCGCCGAGCGCGCACGCGGTGGCGTGGGCTTGATGGTGACCGGCGGCTATTCGCCCAACATCGAAGGCTGGCTCAAGCCCTTCGGTGGCACGCTCAGCACCAGCGGTGGCGCACGCCGCCACAAGATCGTCACCGACGCCGTGCACGCCGAGGGCGGCAAGATTGCGCTGCAGATCCTGCACGCCGGCCGCTACGGCTACCAGCCCTTTTGCGTGGCGCCTTCGCGCATCCAGTCGCCCATCTCACCTTTCACGCCGCGCGAGCTGAGCGCACGCGGCATCGAGCGGCAAATTCGCGCCTTCGTGCGCTGCGCCAAGCTGGCACGCGAAGCGGGCTACGACGGCGTGGAGGTGATGGGCAGCGAGGGCTACTTCATCAACCAGTTTCTGGTCACCCACACCAACCACCGCGACGATGAATGGGGCGGCTCGTACGAGAACCGCATGCGCCTGCCCGTCGAGATCGTGCGCCGCACGCGCGAGGCGGTGGGGCCCGACTTCATCATCATCTACCGCTTGTCGATGATCGACCTGATCCCCGACGGCAGCTCCTGGCCCGAAGTGGTGCAGCTCGCCCGCGCCATCGAGCAGGCAGGCGCCACCATCATCAACACCGGCATAGGCTGGCATGAAGCGCGCGTGCCCACCATTGCCACCAGCGTGCCGCGCGGCGCTTTCGGCTGGGTGACGCAGAAGATGCGCCGCGAGCTGCGTGCGAGCGGCCTCACCATTCCGCTCATCACCAGCAACCGCATCAACAAGCCCGAGGTGGCCGAGCAGCTGCTCGCCGACGGTTGCGCCGACATGGTGAGCCTGGCCCGCCCGCTGCTGGCCGATGCCGAGTTCGTCAACAAGGCGGCGCGCGACAAGAGCACCGAGATCAACACCTGCATCGCCTGCAACCAGGCCTGCCTCGATCACACCTTCAAGTCGCAACTTGCGAGCTGCCTGGTCAACCCGCGCGCGGGCCACGAGACCGAGCTCATCATCCGCATCGCGCCTAAGAAGAAGCGCGTTGCGGTCGTCGGTGCTGGCCCCGCGGGCCTGGCCGCCGCCACCACACTGGCCGAGTGCGGGCATGAGGTGCACTTGTTTGAAGCCGCGTCGACCATCGGCGGCCAGTTCAACATGGCCAAGCGCGTGCCCGGCAAAGAAGAGTTCGTCGAATCCTTGCGCTACTTCCGCCAGCGCATAGACGCCACCGGCGTGAAGCTCATGCTCGACACGCGGGTGAGCGCGGCGGACCTGCGCGAGTTCGACGAGGTGGTGCTCGCCACCGGCGTGTCGCCGCGCGACCCCAAGATTCCCGGCAGCGACGGCCCCAACGTGCTGAGCTACATCGACGTGCTGCTGCACCAGAAGCCGGTGGGCAACCGCGTGGCCATCGTCGGGGCCGGCGGCATCGGTTTCGACGTGGCCGAGTACCTGGTCACCGCACCCGGCCACTCGCCCACGCTGAACCTGAAAGAGTGGCTCACCGAGTGGGGCGTGGCCGACCCCGAGACCGTGCGGGGCGGCGTGGTGCGCGCGCAGCCCGCGCCCCCGGCGCGCCAGGTCACGCTGCTGCAGCGCAAGAGCGGCAAGCTCGGCAAGGGCCTGGGCAAGACCACCGGCTGGATCCACCGCGCCGCGCTGCAAATGAAAAAGGTCGAAATGATCGGCGGCGTGAACTACGAGCGCATCACGCCGCAAGGCCTCTTCATCACCTACGGCGAAAAACACAGCGACGGCCAGCTCATCGAGTGCGACACCGTCGTGCTGTGCGCCGGCCAAGAGCCGCTGCGCGAGCTGCTGGCGCCCTTGCGCGCGGCCGGCATCACCACCCACCTGATCGGCGGTGCGGATGAAGCCGGCGAGCTCGACGCCAAGCGCGCCATCGACCAGGGCACCCGCTTGGCCGCATCTTTGTAGCGCCCAGTGACATGGGCAAAGCAAGCGCGTCACGTGGCATGCCCGGCCCGCTTCGTGCAAGCGTCTTGTGCAAGCTCTAGGCTCAAGGCACCAGCCGATCAGCGACGAACCTCAGCAAAGCTCCGTTCGGGCTGAGGTATCGAAGGCCAGCGCTGGCCTTCAATACCTCAGGCCGAACGGGGCTACGCGAACAATATTGGGCGCTGAGGTTGGTCGCTAATCAGGAGGCCCCATGAAACCCCATCTCGCTCTCGTTCGCTTCTTCACGCGCGCTGTGCGGCGGCTCTGGCACTTTTTGCACGGGCGGGTCGCGCCACCCCAGCCCGCCAGCTTCGACGAGCTGGCCTTCGACACGCCGCACGGCAAGCGCCCCTACAAGCTCTTCGTGCCAGCCAACGCAGGGTCAGGGCGCGCGCCGCTGGTGGTGATGCTGCACGGCTGCAAGCAAGACCCCGATGACTTCGCCAAGGGCACGCGCATGAACGCGCTGGCGCAAGAGCGCGGCTTTCGTGTGCTCTACCCGGCGCA
The DNA here is from genome assembly GCF_046595475.1 of Rhizobacter sp. GTDB lineage: Bacteria > Pseudomonadota > Gammaproteobacteria > Burkholderiales > Burkholderiaceae_C > Rhizobacter. The sequence continues at coordinate 50,707 of NZ_JBKJOQ010000084.1, read as the reverse complement.
GACCGCGCGCGCCAATGCGTATCGCTGCTGGAACTGGTTCAACCGCGGCGACCAGCAGCGCGATGCCGGCGAGCCCGCGCTGCTCGCCGGCATGGTGCGCCAGGTGATGCAAGTGCACCCGGTGGACGCCGATCGCGTCTACGTGGCCGGCCTGTCGGCGGGTGGTGCAATGGCCGCCATCTTGGCGCGCGAGTACCCCGACCTCTTTGCGGCGGTGGGCGTGCATTCGGGCCTGGCCTACGGCGCCGCCGACAACGTGATCTCGGCCATGACGGTGATGAAGCACGGCCCTCGAGACGTGCCTGTCGAACTGGCGGCCGTGCCCTGGGTGCCGCTGATCGTGTTCCACGGCGACCAAGACGCCACCGTGCACCCGCGCAACGGCGAGCGCCTGGTGGCGGGGCATATCGCGGCAGAGGTGCTGCCCGGCGCACTCGAAGGCGGGCGCAGCTTCGTGCGCACCACCTATGGCGACGCCAGCGGCCGCGTGATCGCCGAGCACTGGCTGGTGCACGGCAGCGGACACGCGTGGTCCGGCGGCAACGCCGAGGGCAGCTTCACCGATGCCGAAGGGCCCGATGCCTCGCGAGAGATGCTGCGCTTTTTTGCGCAGCAGCGTCTCACTCCACCTTGACGCCCTTCCAGAACGCCACACGCCCCTTGATCTCGGCGGCGGCTTCGCTGGGCTCCGGGTAGTACCAGACCGCATCAGGGTTCATCTCACCGTTGACGAACAGGCTGTAGTAGTAGGCCTGCCCCTTCCACGGGCAACTGGTGCGGTGGTTGCTGAAGCTGGTGTATTCGCGCTTCAGGCTGCTCTCGGGGAAATAGTGGTTGCCTTCGACGATCACGGTGTCGTCGCTTTCGGCGAGGGTCACGCCGTTCCAGGTCGCTTTCATGCGGGCTCCTTCAGAGGTTCTCAAGCGTACAGCGCCGCGGCCTTCTTCACCCGTTGCGCAATCAGTGTCACCAGGCCCTTGTCACCCTTCACCTCGACGTTGTCGCCGTGGCGCAGGATGTCCATCACCAACTCGGTCGGGTCGACGTAGGGCACTTGCAGCTCGTAGCGGCCATCGGCCAGCCAGCGCCCCTTCTGTTGCGCGTGCCACTCTTCCACCGCCACCCACTGCGCCGCGTCGGCGCTGAACACCAGCGTGGCCCATTTCACCTTGGCATTGCCGCCACCATAGATGCCGTAGCCGGCATCGAGCTCGGTCTCCAGGTCTTTCACCGCCACGTGGCGCGCCTTGCTCTCTTGCGGCTGGGCCTCTTGTATGGCGTCGAGCGCAAAGCGGCGCAGGCCGTCGCTCACGTGGCACCAGGCGTCGAGGTACCAGGTGTTGCGGTAGTTCACCAGGCGCTGCGGTGAAACCTCGCGCTCGCTCAACGCGCGGTCACTGCGCTTGAAGTAGCGCAGCCACACGCGCTTGCGCTGCACCAGTGCGCTGCCCAGCAGCTCGAAGTGGCGGCTCGGCGCACGCCGCCGAGCGGTCGAGATCACCTTCACCCGGCGCATCAGCTCGCGCGCTTCGCTCTCGTCGGTGCCCAGCATGCCCTGCAGCTTTTCCATCATGGGCTGCAGGTGGCGCGAGAGCACGCCGTCGTCATCCAGCCCCGCCATCAGCTGGTGCATGGTGAGCAAGGCGGTGATCTCCTTTTCGCTGAACCACAGGCCCGGCAGTTCTTGGCGGGCGACATCGCTTTGCTCGAACCGGTAGCCGTTGTCGAAGCGGTCGTAGACGATGGGCGCACTGAGCCGGTCGCGCAGGTACTGCAGGTCGCGCTTGAGCGTGGCGGGCGACACGTCAAGCTCGTCTTGCAGCGCCTGGAAGCTCACGCAGCCGCGGCTCCTCAGCAGCAGCTCGATCTTGTAGAAGCGTTCGGTTCTGTCCATGGATGGCGAGGTTGTGGCACGTCGGTGGCTCACCCGATGAGCCACCAGCACCAAGCATAACGTGCGATGCCGATTCGCCACAGCCACCACTGGCTCACGCCTTGAGCTACCCGCCGGAAACACTGGCTCCATCGCTGCATCGGTTGCAGCGACCGCACCCAAACCTGGAGCCGACATGACCACCGAACTGCACACCCTCAACACCACCACCAGCCTCACCACCCACGAGCACATCGGCTTCGAGCTGGGCTGGGACTACGCCCACTACCACGTCACCCCGCCCGCACCCTATGCGCAAGAGCCTTCGTCGCTGCGCAGCGGCTGGCTTGCTGGCCAGGCCACCTTCGGCACGCGCACGCTCCCGCCAACTCGCCACGCCCGCAAGTGGCTGCAGCTGCGCCTGCACGCCTGGCTGCGCGGCCGCAGCGTCGAGCTGGTACAGGTGACGCCGCACTACCTGCAACAGATCGACGTGAGCCACTGCCCCATCACCCGCACGCCGCTGAGCAGCGCCACGCTGGAAAGCAGCGACGCTTCCATAGACCGCGTGCGCAGCGATGCGAGCTACGCCGCCGGCAACCTGGCGGTGATGAGCACGAAGGCGAACCACGCCAAGGCTGCGCGCGGCTTCCGCGAGTCGCTCGCCCAGGTGCACCGCATTGAAGAAGGTTCATTGGGTGGCATTGACGGGCTGAGCGCCGAGCAGTGGTCGCGCGTGGCGGTGCTGTGCAGCTACGTCGAGTCTCTGCACCATGAGGTGGCTGCTGCGCTGCCGATGCTGGTGCTGCCGCCCAACCGCCTGCGCCTGTTCAACCCCGTGCAGGCGCTGCAAGCCTTCATCAGCCAGCAGCTGCTCACCCCAGGTTGGAGCCACCGCATGGCGCGCTTCGAAGACCTGCTGCCGGGCAAGACACTCAAGCGCGACTTCCAAACCTTCTTCCACGCCCTGCTGCCACGCGTGCTGGAAGCCGGCAAGGGCGCAGAGGGTGAGGCCTTGCGCTGGGCCATCGAAGACGCCTGGCGCAACCCGCTCGCCCTGCAGCGCTGGACCGCATTTGCACGCCAGCTCACGCCCGCGCAGTGCGAAGCGCTGGTGGCACGCGCCAGCGCCAAGAAGCTCTCCACGCTGCAGGTGCAGCTGCTAGACGACGACGCGGCCACCGAAGGCTGGAACCTCGCGACGCGCGGCTACGTGCCGCACGCCGTGCTGCGCAGCCGCTTGCCGGCGCCGGTGCAGCAGCTGTCTTTGCTGCACTGAGCCTGCGGCGGAGCGCGTCAGAGGGGCGGTGCGTCAGCGCGCGAAGTCGAGCGCGCCGCTCAGGTCACCCATAGGCGCGCTGCCATTGCGTTGCAAGGCTTCATCGCGCTCAACGATGCCGGCCAGCGGCTTGAGCGACCAGCGGTGGGTGATGAAGCGCAGGATGGAGCCGGTGTCGTACTGCGTCTTGTCGACGTGGCCCTTCTTGGCAAACGGCGACACGATCACCGCCGGGATGCGCGTGCCCGGGCCCCAGCGGTCGCCCTGCGGTACCGGCGCGTGGTCGTAGAAGCCGCCGTTCTCGTCATAGGTGACGACGATCAGCATGCGCGCCCACTGCGGGCTCTTTTCCAGCTCGGCGATCACCCCGGCGATGTGCGCATCGCCGTCGGCCATGTTGGCGTAGCCGGCGTGCTGGTTGAGGTTGCCCTGCGGCTTGTAGAAGCTCACTGCCGGCAGCTGGCCGGCAGCGGCGTCGGCCAGAAACTGGCTGTCGAAATCTCGCAGGTGGCGTGTGCGCGCCTCGCCTTGGGTCAGGGGGTCGAAGGCGGCGTAGTAGTTGAAGGGCTGGTGGTGCGGCTGGAAGTTGACCTTGCCGCGGTAGATCTGCGCACGGCCTTCGGGCGTGCCCGCGCTCACCGTGTTCCAGCCGCCCGCGTACCAGGCCCAGGGCACGTTCTTGGCGCTCAGCGTGTCGCCGATGGTGGGCTGCGTCTGCGGGGGCAAACTGCTCGGGCGGGTGAGGTCGGCCAAGCGCGGTTCGGCGCCAGCCACGGGCGGTGCGCCGCTGGGCTGGTAGGCCGGCTGCATGGTGTTGATGGTGTAGTACATGCCGCTCGCGTCTTTCGGTGTGAGCGCGCCATCCCTCAAGTAGCGCGGCGCGCCGGCCAGCACCGAGGCCGGCATGTTGGCAGCCGGCGTGAGACGCACGAAGCGGCCTTGCGCGTCGACATCCACCGCGCTGATCAGATCCTTGGCCGGCGAGGTGTCGGCATGGGGGTAGGGTGGCGCGCAGGCACAGATGAGGTACTGGTGGTTGAGGTAAGAGCCCCCGAACGCGCCCATGTAGAAGTTATCGGCCAGCACATAGCGCTGCGCCAGCTTCCACATCGCCATCTGGCTGCCGTCGTAATAGCCCATGGCGAGCGCGCCACCGTCGGCATACGCGGCGAACTTGTCGTTGGCGCCGCCGTTGATCTGCATCATGTTGCTGTAGTAGCGGTGCACCAGGTCGCGCGTGATCACGCTCTGCGGCACCACCACGCCGCTGGCGGCCACGCCTTTCGGGTCGTCGATCTGAAACATGGCGTTGGGCATGCCCGTGGTCTGCGCCTGCGTGAGCGTGACGGGCTGGCCGCCAGCCGTGAGCCCGCCCCATGCGGGCGGCAGCACCGGCAGCACGCTGCCGTCGAAGTCTTTCTGCGGCGCGGCTGCGCCCTGCGAGCTGGGGTTCTTGCCCGGGATGCCGTTGGCGCCTGGGAACAGGCCGTACAGCGTGTCAAAGGCGCGGTTCTCGGCAAAGATCACCACCACGGTGTCGATGTCGTCGAGCGCGAGGCGGTTGCGCAGCGCCTTCACGCGGTCGCCCGCGGGGCCCGCTTCGGCCACTGCAGCAGCAATGCGTGGCATCAGCAATGCGTTCTCGGTTTGCACCCGGGCGTCGCCGTTGTCGAGCAGCTTGTCTTCAGTCACGCCCAGTCGCTTGGCCAGCACGATGCGCGCGGCGGCCAGCGAGCCACCGTTGGCGTCCATCAAGGCGACAAGCTCGGTGGTGACGGGGCTCAGCACATTGGACGCGCCGGCCGGCGCGCGCAGCACCAGCGGGCCGGCTTCGAGCGCCAGCGCTTCGATGCCCTGCAGCTCGAAGCCGCCCTTGGCGTCGGTCACGGTGGCGGGCTCGCCCGCGTCGCAACGCGCGTTGGCGTTGAGGTCACGGCAGACCTTCATGGCACCGAAGCCCGAGGCCATGCTGCGCGCCGCGTTGGCCGCGTCGGCCGTCGCGGTGTCCGAGGGCGTTGCGCAGGCGACCAGCAGGAGCGCAGGCAAGCAAAGGCAAACGATAGGCTTCATGGGTTTGCAGCAAGTGAGCAAGAACGGGAGTATTGAGCAAACCGCGAGAGCACCCCGTGGCGATGCGCCGCAGTGCGAAAGGAAAAAATACAACGACCTGCGCCGCTTACCATGGCAACGCCAACGCGGCGCCACCGTTCGACAGCGCCCCGCGCGGCGGCCGGCCTCGGCTGGCGAGCGGCCTGCACGGCACTTGCTGACAGTGCGTTGTCAGCAGCCTTCTGGCAGCATCGCGCACCTGCCGCCCGCACTTTGCTTTTGTCTACACCCGACTCTTCGTCTTCAACGCCCACCGCCATGATCAAACGCCTTCACCTTGCCCTGCTGCCTTGCTTCGGTGTTGCCCTGCTCGCCTGCGGTGCGCAAGGGGCCGACGACAAGAAAGCCGCCGCGCCGTCCAAGGCCGCGCTCACCGTCTCGGTGACGCAGCCGCTGTCGGCGAAGCTGCCACTCAAGATCGCCGCCAACGGCAACATCGCCCCCTGGCAGGAAGCCAGCGTGGGCACCGAGGCCAATGGCCTGCGCCTGGCCGAAGTTCGGGCCAATGTGGGCGACGTGGTCAAGCGCGGCCAGGTGCTGGCGGTGTTTGCCCCTGACAGCGTGCAGGCCGACGTGGCGCAGGCCAAGGCGGCCGTGGCCGAAGCCGAGGCCACGCTGGCCGAAGCCGCGGCCAACGCCCAGCGTGCCCGCGAGCTGCAACCCACCGGCGCCTTGAGCGGCCAGCAGATCAACAACTACCTCACCTCCGAGCGCACCGCCCAGGCGCGGCTCGAAGCCGTGCGTGCCGCCACCAAAGTGCAGCAGCTGCGCCTGGCGCACACCCAGGTGGTGGCACCTGACAACGGCATCATCTCGGCCCGCAGCGCTACCGTGGGTGCGGTGCTGCCCGCCGGGCAGGAGCTGTTTCGCCTGATCCGCCAGGGCCGGCTCGAATGGCGCGCCGAGGTGCCATCCAGTGACCTGGCACGGGTCAAAGTCGGCCTGCCCGCCAGCGTTGATGCGATCAGGGGCGCCGCACCGGTGGTCGGCAAGGTGCGCATGGTCGCGCCCACGGTCGACACCCAAACGCGCAACGGCATCGTCTATGTCGACCTCGGTGCCACCAGCGAAGTGAAGGCCGGCATGTATGCGCGTGGCGAGTTCGACGTGGGCGAGAGCGAGGCGCTCACCCTGCCGCAAAGCGCCGTGGTGCTGCGCGACGGCTTCAGCTATGTGCTCAAGGTAGGCCCCGACTTCAAAGTGACACAGGCCAAGGTGGGTGTGGGTCGCCGCGTCGGCGAGCGCATCGAGATCACCAGCGGCCTGGACGCCACGGCCAAGGTGGTGGCCTCGGGCGGCGGCTTCCTGAGCGACGGCGACACGGTGAAGGTGGTCAACGCGCCTGCACCTGTCACGGCCACGCCCAAACCCGCCGCTGGCAAGTGAACGGAGCCCCATCATGATCAACGTTTCATCCTGGTCGATCCGCAACCCAACGCCGTCGATCCTGCTCTTCATCATGCTCACGCTGGCTGGCCTCTTGGGCTTCAGGGCGATGAAGATTCAGAACTTCCCAGACATCGACCTGCCGATGATCACCGTGGTGGCGGCGCTGCCCGGCGCGTCACCCGCGCAACTCGAAACCGAAGTCGCACGCAAGATCGAGAACTCGATCGCCACCGTGCAGGGCGTGAAGCACGTCTACACCAGCCTGCAAGACGGCAGCGCCATCGTCACCGTCGAGTTCCGGCTCGAAAAGCCCACGCAAGAAGCCCTAGACGATGTGCGCGACGCGGTCTCGCGCATCCGCTCCGACCTGCCGGCCGACCTGCGCGACCCGGTCATCCAGAAGGTGAACCTGGCCGGCACACCCATCCTCACCTACACCGTGTCGTCGGTGCGCATGGACGACGAGGCGCTGTCGTGGTTCGTCGACAACCAGGTCACCAAGAGCATGCTGGCGGTGCCCGGCGTGGGCGCGGTCACGCGCGTGGGCGGCGTGTCGCGCGAAGTGCGTGTCGAGCTTGACCCCGGGCGGCTGCTGGCGCTCAACGTCACCGCGGCCGACATCTCGCGCCAGCTGCGCCAGGTCCAGCAAGAGGCCTCGGGCGGGCGCGCCGACCTGGGCGGTGCCGAGCAGTCGGTGCGTACGCTCGCCACCGTGCAGTCGGCCCCCGAGCTGGCCGCGCTTGAGGTCACGCTCAGCGACGGGCGGCACATCCGCCTCGACCAGGTTGCCAAGGTAAGCGACACCGTGGCCGAGCAACGCTCGGCGGCGCTGCTCAACGGCAAGCCGGTGGTGGGCTTCGAGATCGTGCGCTCGCGCGGCGCCGGTGAGATCGACGTGACCAAGGGCGTGCGCGCCACACTCGAAAAGCTGAAGACTGAGCACCCCGACATTGAGGTCACCGAGGCCTTCAATTTCGTCGACCCCGTGGTCGAGAACTACGACGGCTCGATGAAGCTGCTGTACGAAGGTGCGGCACTCGCCGTGCTGGTGGTGTTTCTCTTCCTGCGCGACGGGCGCGCCACTTTTGTTTCGGCGGTGGCCCTGCCGTTGTCGGCCATCCCGACCTTCGCCGTGATGCACCTGATGGGTTTCACGGTCAACGTGGTCACGCTCTTGAGCCTGTCGCTGGTGGTCGGCATCTTGGTCGACGACGCCATCGTCGAGATCGAAAACATCATGCGCCACCTGCGCATGGGCAAGACACCGTTCCAGGCCGCGATGGAAGCAGCCGACGAGATCGGCCTGGCCGTCATCGCCACCACCTTCACGCTGATCGCGGTGTTTTTGCCCACGGCCTTCATGGGTGGCGTGCCCGGCAAGTTCTTCGTGCAGTTCGGCTGGACGGCGGCGATCGCGGTGTTCTTCTCGCTGGTGGTCGCGCGCATGCTCACGCCCATGATGGCGGCCTACATTCTTCGCGCGCCCAAGAAGCAAGAGAAAGAACCCGGCTGGATGAAGCTGTATTTGCGCTGGGCCGCCTGGTGCCTGAATCACCGCATCTGGACACTGGTGGGTGGCGCGGTGTTCTTCATCGGCTCGTTTGCGCTCGTGCCCTTTTTGCCCACCGGCTTCATCCCACCCGATGACCTGTCGCAGACGCAGGTGACGCTCACCCTGCCCCCCGGCAGCACCTTCAAGGAAACCTACGCCTTGGCCGAGCACGCACGCGAGATCGTGCACAAGAACCAATACGTGAAGATGATTTACACCGCCATCGGCGGCGGCAGCGCGGGCTCCGACCCGTTCGCGGGTGGCGGCCCCGCCAACGTGCGCACAGCCGTGCTCACCATCAACATGACGCACCGCAACGACCGCTCAGGCGTCAGCAAGCAAGACATCGAGGCGCAGCTGCGCACCGCGATGGAAGCGCTGCCGGGGGCGCGTGTGAAGGTGGGCCTGGGCGCGTCCAGCGAAAAATACGTGCTGGTGCTGGCCGGTGAAGACGGCCGTGCGCTGGCCGCGCACGCGCAGGTGGTGGAGCGCGAGCTGCGCACCATCCCCGGCATCGGCGCGGTCACCTCCACAGCCAGCCTGGTGCGACCCGAGATGATCGTGCGGCCCGACTTCCGGCGCGCCGCCGACCTGGGTGTGACCTCGGCCGCCATTGCCGACACACTGCGCATCGCCACCGCGGGCGACTACGACCAAGGCCTGGCCAAGATGAACCTGAGCCAGCGCCAGGTGCCGGTGGTGGTGAAGCTGTCTGAAAACGGCCGGCAAGACATGGACATCCTGTCGCGCCTGCCGGTGCCTGGCGCGCGCGGGCCGGTGCCGCTGTCCAACGTGGCCACCATCGAGATCGCGAGCGGCCCAGCCGAGATCGCCCGCTACGACCGGCTGCGCAACGTCAACTTCGAAATCGAGCTCAACCAGCAGCCGCTGGGCGCCGTGCAGGCGGCGGCCGAGGCGCTGCCGAGCCTCAAGAACCTGCCAACTGGCGTGATACAGACCTCGGTGGGAGATGCCGAGGCCATGGCCGACTTGTTCGCAAGCTTCGGCCTGGCCATGCTCACCGGCGTGGCGTGCATCTACATCGTGCTGGTGCTGCTGTTCAAAGACTTCGTGCAGCCCGTCACCATCTTGGTGGCGCTGGTGCTGTCGATTCCCGGCGCCTTCCTGGCGCTCTTCGTCACGCACACCGCCCTGTCGATGCCCTCGATGATCGGGTTGATCATGCTGATGGGCATTGCGACCAAGAACTCCATCTTGCTGATCGACTACGTGATCCTCGCGCGGCGCGAGCATGGGTTGAACCGTTGGGACGCGATCTTGGATGCCTGCCACAAGCGCGCGCGGCCCATCGTCATGACCACCATCGCCATGGGCGCCGGCATGATGCCCATCGCGCTGGGTCTGGGCGTAGACCCGAGCTTCCGCTCACCGATGGCCATCGTGGTGATCGGCGGGCTGATCACATCGACGTTCTTGAGTCTCTTGGTGATCCCGGTGGTGTTCACCTATGTAGACGACACCGAGCAATGGTTCTCGCGCAAGCTGAAGCGCCATCACCACGCGGCCAGCACACCCGCCGCCTTGCCGCTGGCGGCAGAGGGGCGCGAGGGCAAATAGCAGGGGCTTCAGCGTTCTTTCAGCGACGCACAGGCCGCGACATCTCGGCGAGGGCCGTGACCTCTGGTGGCGGCAGGCCAGCGCGACCGATGCGGTCATCCAGCTCGCCGATGGTGGCGGAAAGCGAGTTGCCGTGCTGGTCCAGGCCCAGGCGCACCTCGTCTTGCATGCGGTCCATGCGCGCGAGCAGGTCGGCGCGCGCCTCGTATGAGGCTTGCGACACGCGCAAAAGCTCGGCGGTGAGGAAGCTGCGCAACTCGACAAAGCGCGAGGCCTCGGCCTTGTCGGCCAGCTCGCGCTGCGTTTGCAACTCGCGCGTCTGGCGGCGTGTTTCCACCAGCGTGGTGGCCTGCATGGTGATGGCCCAGGCGATGAACAGCAGGGTCAGGAAGAACGACAGGCCCAGCATGATCAAGCCGAGCGGGGCTTGCACCGTGGTGAAGAAAAGCGAAAGGTTGGTCGGCGCCGTGAAGGCCGGCCAGTTGAGCAACGCAAACACGCCGATCAACAGCAACACAACGAAGAAGGAAAGAGCGCGGGTCATGGGGGTCTCCTCAGGCCATGCGTAGGCTTGCAGACTAGAACGCCAGCCAGCCCGAGCTTGTAGGACAGCCGCGATTTCGCGCGCGGGACAGGAGCTACCCTGCCGCCAGAGCGTCTTTCATGCGACGTATGCGCTCTTCCCGCAGCGACTTGCTCTGCGCCTGCGCCACCTGGCAGCGCGGCCCGCTGAACTCGGCCTCCAGCGCATCGAGAAACACCCGCGTGCGCGCCGGCATCAGCCGCCGCCCCGGGAACACCGCCCAGGCTGCCGCGCTCGGCAGGGTCCAGTCAACCAGCAGCGGCATGAGTTCACCGCTCTGCACATACGGCTCGGCAAAGTGGTCGTTGACCTCGGCTATGCCTGCACCGGCGCGGGCCAGGCGGATCAGCAGCTCGGGCGAGTTGGCCTTGGCACGCACCGGCGGCACGCCTTCCCAGCGCTCGTCACCGCGGGACAGCACCCACGGCTTGGGCTCGCTGGTGCGCGTGAGGATTTGCAGGCTGTCGTGCTCCATCAGCGCCTCGGGCTCGGGCGGTATGCCGCGCCTCTTCAGGTAGCTGGGCGCTGCGTACAGGCCGTGCGAAAACGTGGCCACGCGACGCGCGGTGAGCGAGGTGTCGTCGCCCAGCTCGCCCATGCGCAGGGCCAGATCGAAGTTTTCGCCAATCAGATCTACCCGGCGTGGCGAAAGGTCGAGCTCCAGCGAGATCGCCGGGTAGCGCAGGGCGAACTCTCCCAGCACGCGGCCCAGCACCACGGTGGCAAAGTCGCCCGGCATCGACACCCGCAGCCGCCCGCTCGGCTCGGCCTGCCGGTGCTGGGCCAGGGCGCTGGCGGCATCGACCTCGTCGGCGACATGGCGCGCGTGCTCCAGCACAGCGTGGCCGAAATCGGTGACTGTGAGCTTGCGTGTGGTGCGCAGAAGCAGGCGCTCACCCAGCTGAGTCTCAAGCGCTGCCAGCCGGCGCGACACCGTCGACTTGGGCAGGCCCAGGCGCTCGCCGGCGCGGCTGAAGCTGCCGTCTTGCACCACGCGGGCAAAGAGCAGAAGGTCGTTGGGCTCGATCTGGTTCATGGCAGCTACCGGCTTTGGAATGGAACAATGTTATCCATTTCAATGGCTTCCGCTTTGTTTTCGGGATAACTACATTGGCCCCATCGCAAACAAATTCAACGAGGACGCCACCATGAACATCCTGCAAATCAACTCCAGCGCACGCACCACCGGCTCTCACTCCAGCCGCATGGCCGCCGAGATGGTTCAACGCCTGCAAGCCACCAACCCTTCAGCAGCGTTCACGCTGCGCGACCTGGGCCGCACCCCGCACCCCGCGCTAGACGAAGCCACGCTGCAAGCCTTGTTCACCCCAACCGACCAGCGCAGCGCGGTGCAAGCTGCCCGTGTAGCGCAAGACGAAGCCCTGATCGCCGAGCTGCAAGCCGCCGACGTGGTGGTGCTGGGCGTGCCCATGTACAACTTCGGCGTACCCGCCGCGCTGAAGAACTGGATCGACGCCATCGCCCGCGTCGGCGTCACCTTCAAGTACACCGACAAGGGCCCCGTTGGCCTGCTCGCCGGCAAGAAGGTCTATGTCGCCCTGGCCCGCGGCGGCCTGTATCGCGACACGCCGGCCGACACGCAAGTGCCTTACCTGAAGACGGTGCTGGGCTTCCTCGGCATGACCGACATCCAGTTCGTCTATGCCGAAGGCCTGGCCATGGGGCCTGACGCAGAGAAGAAGGCGCTGGACTCAGCCGAGGCGCAGATCGAGGCGGTGCTGGCTTGAGCTCAGCGTCAGAAGGAAGCTCTGTCCCGGTAACGACTTAACTTACTTTCAAGGCAGATCCGCCACCTCGCCCGTGCCCTCGCACAGCGGGTAATGGCTGCAGCCCAACACGCGTTGCCCGGCCAGCGGGCCTTGCGTCAGCTCGCGCTCGACCATGGGCCCGCCGCACAGCGGGCAGGGCTGGTTGCGCAGGCGCCAAGCCGAGGGCGGCAGCGTGGTGTCGAGAAACGGGCCTTCGCGGCGGATGATGACGGGCAGCGTTTTCTCCTCGCGCGCATGCAGCAGGTCGTGCAGGCGTGCGCCGTCGATGAGCTGGATGTTGCGGCCTTCGCTGAAGCGCTGCGCTTCCGGGGTGAAGACACCTGAGGTCAGCACAAAGCCGCCGACCGCACCGCGCGCCGTCATCGCAGCGTGCAGCTCGCGCAGCGGTGCCACGCCCACGGCGTTCGAGCGCCACGGTTTGCAGTCGACGAGAAAGAGCTCTGGCCCGCGCGTGAGCACCATGTCGACCGAGCGGCCCCCTGAGCCGCCGGTTTCGCTGACCACGTAACCGCGCTGGCGAAAGCCATCGGCCGCCATCAACTCGAACTGGTGCCAGCCCACGCCTTCGATGAGCGCCACGCCGCCGGGCATGGCCACCGGGGCCGGCGGCACACGCCGCCTGAACAGGCGCGCCAGCGATGCACCGATGCTTTTCACAATGATTGCTCTCGTGCTGATGCCATCATCTGTCTGCTTCTATCCTGAGGCGAGGCTAACCGAGCCCTGACGCGCCCACAAGGCGTGCGGCCCGGGGGAAAGCACCCTTACAACACCCGAACCGGCATGCATAAATGCCTTGCAGCCAGATGAACCGGGCTGCATCGTCTGATGCCTGCCCCGCCCTGCGATGGAAGAACGGAGCCCGCCTTCGCCAATGCGCACCGCCCTGCCGATACGCACACGCCTAACCTTGCTGGTGCTGGCCACGGCCCTGCCCCTGATCGCGCTGGTCGCCTATAACGGCTACAACCTGGCCGTGCGTGAAACCGAGCGCGCCTCGGCCGAAGCCCTGCGTGCCGCTCGCGCCGTGGCCATCGAAAGCGAGGGCATGCTGAAAAGCGCCAACGCGCTGCTCGACCACCTGGCGCAGCAGCCGCTCATCAATGCGCTCGATCTCACGCGCTGCGACCCGATCTTTGGCAGCTTCCGCGACCTGTTTCCGTACTACACCAACCTCTTCACCGTGCGCAGCGACGGCCTGGGCATCTGCAGCGCCATCCCGCGCGTGCCCGGCACACCGGCCCTGGTCGACCGCCGGCTCTACCTCAATGAAACGCTGCGCTCCAAGGCCTTTACCGTGGGGCAGGTCACAAAGGGGCTGCGCACCGGCCGCTGGATCCTGATCGTTGCGCGCCCGCTGCCCGTGCCCGGGCCGACGGCACAGGGCGAGGCCCCGGGCGTGATCGCACTCACCATCGACCTCGCCGCCCTGCGCCTCGCGCCCGGCCCGGGCGAGCTGCCGCCGCAAGCGCTGGCACGCATCGTCGACGCCAAAGGCGTCGTGATCGCCAGCAGCCTCGCGCCCTCGGAGTGGATAGGCCAGAGCCTCGCCCACATCCCGTGGTTCAAGCGTCTGGTGCCGGGCCAGCCGGCCACGGGCGAGTCGCCCGACCACGCAAACGTGCAGCGCATCTTCGGTGTGGCACCCATACGCGGCACGCCGTGGCACGCCGCGGTGGGCATCCCGGTGGACGTGATCTACGCCCCGGTGCGCGAGCGCCTGCAAATCAGCGCCGCCCTCGCCGCGCTGGCGGTGCTGCTGGCGGCCGCGTTGGCCTACTTCACGGCCCGCCGCACCGCCGCCCCGGTGGAGGCCATCGCCGCGGCTGCGCGGCGGGCCACCACCTCGGCCCAGCTGTCTGCGCTGGACGGGCTCAAGCTCGCCATGGCACCGCGCGAAGTGCAGGCCCTGGCCGATGATTTCCGCAGCATGCTGCACGCCCGCGCCGCCGCAGAGCAAGCCTTGCGTGACAGCGAAGAGCGCCTCGCCATCACGCTGCATTCGATCGGCGATGCCGTCATCGCAACCGACGCCACGGGCCAGATCACCCGCCTCAACGCCGCCGCCGAGCGGCTCACCGGATGGAGCGCAGCGCAGGCCATCGGCCAGCCACTGGCCGAGGTGTTCCATATCGTCAACGCCGACACCCGCGAGCCGGCACCCCACCCGATGCAACGCGTGATGGAAAAGGGCGAGGTGGTCGGGCTGGCCAACAACACGATGCTCTTGTCGCGCGACGGCCGCGAGTACCAGATCTCCGACAGCGCCGCACCCATACGCGACAGCCACGGCCAGATCGTCGGCATGGTGCTGGTGTTCAGCGACGTGACCGAGCCCTACCGCGTGCAGCAGGCGCTGCTGGCGCGCGAAGAACGCCTGCGCGACACCGGCGCGCTGGCGCGCGTAGCAGGCTGGGACCTCGACATCCCCACCATGAAAGCCTCGGGCACGGACGAAATGCGCGAGCTGCTCGAAATACCGCCTGACGCCGAGCCGTCGTTCGAAGAAGGCTGGTTGTTCTGCCCGCCGCACGTGCGGCCGCGGCTGCAGGCCATGGTGCAGCAAGCCATCGAGCATGGCACCGCGTGGGACATCGAGATCCCGATGGTCACCGCCAAGGGCCGCAACCTGTGGGTGCGCTCACGCGGGCGCGTGACCCTGAAAGATGGCCGCCCCGAGCGCGTGCTGGGTGTCATTCAAGACATCACCGATTTGCACGAGTCGCAAGAGCAGGTGCGCCAGAGCGAAAGCCTGCTCAAGATGGCCAGCAAGATGGTGCGCATGGGCGCCTGGGTGGTGACCTTGCGCGACCGCTCGCTGGTGTGGTCGGACGAAGCCGCCGCCATACACGAGCGCCCGCCGGGCACCTCGCCCACGCTGGAAGAGGCCCGCGCGTACTACGCCCCCGAGTACCAGGAGATGGTGTACCAGGCCTTTCGCGCCTGCGCACGCGACGGCACCCCCTACGAGCACGAGATGCAGATCGTCACCGCCAGCGGCAAACGGGTGTGGGTACGCGCCCAAGGCGAAGCCGTGCGCAACCGCCAGGGCGTGATCGCACGCGTGCATGGCGCGTTTCTCGACATCACCGAGGCGCGCCAGGCGCGCCTGGAGTTGGAAGCGCACAGGCAGAACCTCGAAGCCCTGGTGGCCGAGCGCACCGCCGACCTGGTCACTGCACGCAATGCCGCCGAGGCGGCCAGCCGCGCGAAGAGCGCGTTTCTGGCCAACATGAGCCACGAGATTCGCACCCCGATGAACGCCATCATCGGCCTCACCCACCTGCTGCAGCAAGACATTGCCGAGCCGCGCGCGCAAGCCCAGCTGACCAAGGTGAGCGCGGCCGCGCAGCACCTGCTGGGCGTGATCAACGACATCCTCGACCTGTCGAAGATCGAGGCCGAGCGGCTGGTGCTCGAAGAGCGCGAATTCGCGCTGCAACAGGTGGTGGAAAACGCGCTCGGCATGCTGCGCGAGCGGGCGGTGGCCAAGGGCCTGTCGCTTACCAGCGAGCTGGATGCGAGCGTGCCCGCCACGCTGCGCGGAGACCCGCTGCGGTTGGAGCAGATCCTGCTCAACTTCCTCAGCAACGCCATCAAGTTCTCTGAGCAGGGCAGCATCAGCCTGCGCGCACGCGCCGCGCCGCTGACCGGTGGCGCCGTGACGCTGATGGTCGAGGTAAGCGACAACGGCATCGGCATCACCGAGGAGCAGCAGGCGCGGCTCTTCCAGTCGTTCTCTCAGGCCGACGACTCCACCTCGCGCAAATACGGTGGCACCGGCCTGGGCTTGGTCATTGCCAAGCGCCTGGCCGCGCTGATGGGCGGCGACGTAGGCGTGCGCAGCACACCGGGCGCGGGCAGTACCTTCTGGATGACGGCACGCTTCGCGGCCCCTGGCATCGGCCAGCCCGACGCCACGCCGCAGTCTCGGTCGCCCGAGCACGACATCACCCTGCGCCATGCCGGCGCCAAGGTGCTGCTGGTCGACGACGACCCGGTCAACCAGGAGGTCACGCTGGCGCTGCTGCGCCGTGTGCAGCTCACGGTCGACGTGGTCAGCGACGGCGCCCAGGCCGTGCAGAGCGTGCGCCAGCACGACTACGCCCTGGTGCTGATGGACGTGCAGATGCCGGTGATGGACGGCCTGCACGCCACGCGCGCCATCCGCGCGCTGCCCCAGCGCCAGCGCGTGCCCATTTTGGCCATGACGGCCAACGCCTATGCCGAAGACCGCGACGAGTGCCTGGCCGCCGGCATGAACGACCACATCACCAAACCGGTAGCGCCGCACCGGCTCTACACCTGCCTCTTGCGCTGGCTCGACACCGCGCCTGCCATCACCCCTTGAGCCGCGCCTACTTGAGCAGGGCGCGAGCGGCGAGCGCCGCATCGCGCACGTGGCAGCCGTCGAGGTGGTCATTGACCAGACCCATGGCCTGCATGAAGGCATACACCGTGGTCGGGCCCACAAAGCTCCAGCCACGCTTCTTCAGGTCTTTTGACATGGCGACCGACTCGGGCGAGGTCACTTGCGCACGCACCGCCGCCAGCGTCATGCGCTGGGGGCGCGAGGCGGCTGGCGGCTCGAAGCCCCAGGCATAGGCGGCGAGCGAGCCGAACTCGGCGCGCAGCTCGATCACGCGCTGGGCGTTGTTGATGGTCGACTCGATCTTGCCGCGGTGGCGCACGATGCCGGCGTCGGCCAGCAGGCGCTCAATGTCGCTCTCGTTGAAGCGCGCCACTGGCTCGGCCTCGAAGTTGGCGAAGCCGCGGCGAAAGTTCTCGCGCTTGTTCAAAATGGTGAGCCAGCTCAGGCCGGCCTGAAAGCCCTCCAAGCAGATCTTCTCGAACAGCCGCCTGTCGTCATTCACCGGGAAGCCCCACTCATGATCGTGGTAATGCTGGTAGGCCGGCGAGGCCCGGCACCAGAAGCAGCGGTGGGCGCCATCGGCGCCGGCAAAAAGGCCGGGGGCGGGTTGGGTCATGTTGGCCACTCTACAAGCGCCCCACGCAGCCCGGTGCGCCGCAGCGGCACGCCAGGCGGCCACGGTGATGCGTCTCGCCGTAGTTCACGGTGATCTCTTCATCGGTGGCGATGTCGCGCATGGCATAAAACTCCACGCGCCCCTGGTTCACTTTCAACGCCGCATTGGGCCGGCAAGAGTGGTTGGCGTAACGCAAGGCATCTGCCGAATGAGAGGCATCGACGGCACGGCGCTCTGACACCGCAATCATCATGATGCGCGCCTGGCCCTTGCTGCGCCGGTGCGCCTCTTGTGCGCTCACCGTCTCGCCGCGCACCTCGCCGATCTTGCGGCGCGCAGGGATGGGCTGGGCCGCAAAAGCCCCTTGGCCATCGATCGCGCTGGTGCGCACCTCAACCGCATATTTCTGCGGGCCACGTCGTTCGATTGGCGCAAGCAAAAGCGGCTCGGTGTCAGGCAGCACAGTCAAACGAGGCATGAAGCAATTGTGGCGTCAAGCAGGCGGCTCGCCCCAATCGGCGCACTAAGTCACGCCAGATGCCACCGGCTAACGAACTGGGGGCTGGATCGCTTGCTTTTCCATACATCTCGCTGCGCACCAGCCGATAGCCTAGGCATCAGGATGAATTGAGAGAGCTACACCATGAACACGCACACCCCCCACCCGCTCGCACCGCGCCACGTTCGCGCCGCCGCGCAGCACGCCACCATCGAATGGGAAGACACGCCCTCGCTCGCACCCCGCATGGTGCCGATGGACATGCGGCCCGCTGCGCCCACGCCGACCCTGCGTGCCCAAGCCGCCGACTTCAACACCGCCTGGGGCGTGACCATGCCCGCCCACCTCGACACCACGCCGCAGCCCGCACCTTTCCGCGAAACCATACGCGGCCTGGTGACGCGCGAGGTCGACGAGCCCGAGCTGTTCAAGCACTTCTTTGGCTGATCTCTTCCGTGAGCCTCTTCGGTGAGCCTCTTCGGTTCACCTTCTTGGGTTGAACCACTTCGGTTGATCGCGCTTCCTAGCGCATCCACCACGCCGCACCCAGCAGCACACACGCGAGCCATGCGCTGGTGACCACCATCAGGGCCGCCGGCCGCCAGCCGGTGCTGGCGAGGTGGCTGAACGATGTCTTCATGCCCAGGCCCGCCACCCCCAGCATCAGGCAATAGCGCGAGCCCTGTGCCAGACCCGTCTGCAGCGGTGGCGCCATGCCACCCAGCGAGTTGAGTGCCGCCAGCGCCAGGAAGAGCCACAGAAACCCCGGCACCAACGCGCCCAGCCGGCGCGGCAAAGACCGCGAAACCGCCTCGTCGCGCATAGACCCACAGGCGAGCGACACCCCGAGCACCACCAGCACCAGCAAGCTCACGCGAAACAGCTTCACCACCGAGGCCGCATCGCCCACCGCGGGGCTCAACGTGTAGCCTGCCACCACCACTTGCGCCACGTCGTGAATGCTGCCGCCGATGAAAAGGCCGGCCAGCAACGGCGGCAGTTGCAGTGTGCGAGCGATCAGTGGGTAAAACAGCATCGCCACGGTAGACAGCAGCGTGGCCAGCACCACCACCACCAGCACCTCGCGCTCAGAGCGCTTGTCGCGCGGCAGCACCGCGGCAATCGCCAGCGCCGCCGAAGCGCCGCAGATCGCAGTGGCGCCGCCGGCCAGCAGGCCCAGCGTCCAGGGCAGGCGCAGCGCGCGCGCCAACCAGCGCGCACAGAGCAGGGTGCTCAACACCGCCACCACCACCACGCCCGCAGTCAGCGCCCCCAGCCCGGCGATCTGCTCCAGCGTGATGCGCGCGCCCAGCAGGCCCACGCCCAGGCGCAGCACCGTGCGGCTGCAGAAGTCGACACCCGGCGCGGTGCGTGCATCGGTGCTCTGGTAGTGAAACGCAGTGCCGAAGAGCATCGCATAGAGCATGGGCGGGCCGCTGTGCAGCGTGGCCACAAAGCTCGCGGCCAGCGCGATCAACACGCACGTGGCCGAGCCCGGCCAGACCCGGCGCAGCGCCTGGGCCGAAGCCGAGGCGAAAGCTGCGCTGGTGTGCATGGCCAGGCTGGGTAGGCCGGTCTACTTGTCGACGAAGGCGCGTTCGATCACGAAGTGCCCCGGGTGGCTCATGTTGCCCTCGGTCATGCCCAGCTTGTCGAACAGGGCGCGCGTGTCGCGCAGCATCTCGGGGCTGCCGCACAGCATGAAGCGGTCGTCTTCTTTCGACAGCGGCGGCAAACCGATGTCGTGCATCAGCTTGCCGGTTTCCATCAGCGTCGGGATGCGGCCGGTGTTGCGGAAGGCCTCGCGCGTGACGACCGGGTAGTAGATGAGTTTGTCGCGCACCTGGTCACCAAAGAACTCGTTTTCCGGCAGCTCCTTGGTGATGACCTCGTCATACGCCAGCTCGCCCACCTGGCGGCAGCCGTGCACCAAGATGACCTTTTCGTACAGCTCGTACACCTCGGGGTCGCGGATCATCGCCATGAAGGGTGCAAGCCCGGTGCCGGTGGAGAGCAGGTACAGGTTTTTGCCCGGCAGCAGGTTTTGGGTGAGCAAGGTGCCCGAGGCCTTGCGGCCAACCTTCACCGTGTCACCCACCTTGATGTGCTGCAGGCGCGAGGTGAGCGGGCCGTCTTGCACCTTGATGCTCAGAAACTCAAGGGTTTCGTCCCAGTGCGGGCTGACCACGCTGTAGGCGCGCAGCAGCGGCTTGCCGTCGACCTCCAGGCCGATCATGGTGAACTGCCCGCTCTGGAAGCGAAAACCGGGGTCGCGGGTGCAGGTGAAAGAGAACTGCCGGTCGGTCCAGTGGCGCACCGTCAGCACCTTGGCGTCGAAGAGATTGCTCATGAGTTTTCGAGTGACAAAGAGGCCCTAGAGAGCTCGTGCAAGTAGGGCCAGGGGTAGATGCCGCGGTCATGGCCGTCGTTGAAGACCAGCTGCAGACCGATGTCACCGATCGGGTTGAGCCCGGTCAGCGCGAGGCCGGGGCTGGCGGTTGGCGGCCGCCCGGCACGGCGCTTATTCTCGCAGGCCGCGCACTTGCACGCCTCCCTTAGAGCGGGGGCAGGCAAACGGGCCGCCAAGCCGTCGCTCCAGCGCAGCGCGAGCGCCCCGCTCGCCTCGTGCAACACCACCTCTTCGGGCCAGACCTCGCCGTCGATGGCCATCACATCACCTGCCCCACACCCAGGGGGCCGATCTCGGTGGACAGGCCTGTAAGCCCGCCCTCACTCAGCTCGCCGCCCATGGCCGCCAAGCTCTCTTCGCGAATGAGTCCCTTGATGGTGCGCACCATGGCCGCAAACTCAGGCGAGGCCGTCATCTGGGGTGTGCGCGGGCGCGGCAGCGGCACCGCCAGCTCGGCCTTGATGCGCCCGGGCCGGGCCGTCATCACGTAAATGCGGTCGGAGAGGAACACCGCCTCGTCGATGTCGTGGGTGATGAACAGCACCGAGAGGCGCAGGCGCTGCCACATGTTGGTCAGTATTTCCTGCATCACCACACGGGTCTGCGAGTCGAGCGCGCCGAAGGGCTCGTCCATCAGCAGCACCTGCGGGCTGGTGGCCAGCGCGCGCACGATGCCCACGCGCTGCTTCATGCCGCCAGAAAGTTGGTCGGGGTAGTGGTTCTCGAACGACAGCAAGCCGGCCAGACCAAGCAGGGTGCGCGCGCTGGTCTCGCGCTTGTTTTGCGGCACGCCTTGCATCTTCAAACCGAACTCGACGTTTTTGCGCACCGACATCCAGGGGAACAGTGAGTACTGCTGGAACACCACGCCGCGGTCCGAGCCGGGGCCGGTGATCTTTCGGCCATCGAGCAAGGCCTCGCCTTGTGTGGCCTGGCTGAAGCCGGCCACCACATTGAGCAGAGTCGACTTGCCGCAGCCCGACGGGCCGATGATGGAAACAAACTCGCCCGGCGCCACATGCAGCGAGACATCGCTGACCGCGTGAACACGCTGCTGCGCGCCGCCGAAGACCATCTTGAGGTGGCGTACCTCGACGTGACCGGTGCTCTGAGCCGGTGTCATGCGCGCGCTCCCAGTTTCGAGAATTCGAGCCACGGCATGAGCATCTGGCCGGCGAAGCGAATCAGCCAGCTGCACAGCAGGCCCAGCACGCCGATGGTGATCATGCCGAGCACGATGTCGGCATAAGAGATGAGCGAGTACGCCTCCCAGGTGAAGTAGCCGATGCCGAACTGGCCCGAGATCATCTCGGCGGCGATCAGCGAGACCCAGGCCACGCCCATGCCCACCGCCAGGCCGGTGAAGATCTGTGGCGCAGCGCCCGGCAGCACCACGTGCCACAGGAGCTGGCGCTCCTTGGCGCCCAGGCATCGGCCTGCGCGCAGCAGCACCGAATCAACGGCTGTGACGCCACTCACCGTGTTGAGCAGAATCGGAAAGAAAGCGCCGATGAAGGTGATGAACACAATGCTCACCTCGTTGTCGGGCCACAGCATGATGGAGATGGGCACCCAGGCGATGGCCGGAATGGGGCGCAAGGCCTCCATGGCCGGGAACAGCAACTGGTGCAGGCGGCGGTAACGCCCTATGCCCAGACCCAGGGCGACGCCCAGCACACCGGCCAGTGCGAAGCCGATGAAGATGCGGCGCAGGCTCATGCCCACGTTGGTGATGAACTTGCCGCTGGCGCCGGCTTGCAGCACCGACTGCCACACGTCGGCCGGCGTGGGGATGTTGGCGAAGCGAATGTAGAAATCGAGTCTGTAGGTCGTCACGACATGCCAGAACAACACCATGCCGCCCAGCGAGCAGAACGCCAACAGGGCCGCCACGCCCTGGCGCTGCACCCAACCACCCAGCCAGGCCAGCGCGCCGGGTGCTGCGCTGGCGGGCTCTGCAAGGGCTGGGTCGGGCGCGGGGAGCGTCGGGGCCTTCGTCACTTCGGCCAGGTGAGGGACGGCGGGCGCCGCCTCCACGGAAGCTTTGGCGACAAAGAGTTCGGCATCTTCAACGCGACGCAGCGGGGCAATGGACATGGTGTGCTCCGGCAGGCCGATCAGAAGGGCGCTGATGCGAAGGCCAGGGCCTCGCTGTAGCTGGTGAGCTTGCCGCCGATCTTGGCGGCGTGCGCTTCGGCGTCTTTCTTCAACAGAAAGGGCACGATCACCGGCTTCTTCGCGTCGCTCGCGTTGACGGCGTAGTAGGCCTTGTCGGCAAACACCTTGATGCCC
Organism: Rhizobacter sp.; assembly: GCF_046595475.1. Lineage (GTDB taxonomy): Bacteria > Pseudomonadota > Gammaproteobacteria > Burkholderiales > Burkholderiaceae_C > Rhizobacter. The sequence continues at coordinate 28,365 of NZ_JBKJOQ010000084.1, read as the reverse complement.
AAGGCGTGGTCGATCAGGTAGGCCACACGCACCTTCTTGCCTGCGGCTTCGAGCTTGGCGATGGCGCCCAGTGTGCACAGCGCAGAGGCGTGGGGTTCGACGCCGACGCCATCGACCCACACCTCGCCGGCCTCCTTGGGGCGGCCGATGGGCAGCTTGCAGAGCGTGTCGGTGCCGGTGATGTCGAAGGCGGCCATCGACTGCTTCTGCGCGTCGTAGTCGAGCTTGACCTGCTTGTAGGCTTCGCGCACATAGGTCTCGTTGACCCATGCCTTGATGTCCAGCGGCTTCACCCGCTTGAGTTCGGTGAGCACGCCGTGGCCGATTTTGATGGTGTCCAGCCAGCGCGGCTTGATGGTCGGGTCCAGCGTGTGGATGCCGCCGGGGCCGAGGTAGAGGTAAGCCACCTCTTTCTCGATCTTGGTCCACTCTTCGATCTTGGTGGCGGCGCGCACGGGGTCGGCCTTGAGCCAGGCATTGGCTTCCATCAGCGCGCGGATGTAGGCCACCACCACTTCGGGGTACTCCTCGGCAAAGTCCTTGCGCACGATCACGCCGTGAAACGTGGGCACGTTGGTCTGCACGCCGTCGAAGATCTTGCGGGCGAAGCCGCGGTAGGGCAGCAGGTCGGCGAAGGGCACGAAGTCAGCGTGGGCGTCGATCTTCTTTTCTTGCAGGTTGGTGGTGCCCACCTCGGGGCTTTGGCTCACCAGGCTGAAGAAATCGGGTGGCAGTCCACGCGACTGCAGCGCCTGCAGCACCATGCCGTGCGCGGCAGAGCCGAAGGGCACCGACACCACCTTGCCCTTGAGGTCGGCAAGCTCGTAGTACGGCGAGTCTTTGTGCACCACGATGCCGTTGCCCGAGCCGAAGGCGTTGTAGGCGATGGTGGCGATCAGCTGCGTCTCGTTGCCCGGCTGCGACTGGCCCGTCGCGCCGGCCACCAGCAGCGGGTAGTCACCCATCATGCCGATCTGCAGCTTCTTGGCCATCATGCCGTTGATGATGGGCGGGCCCGAGGTGGCGTTTTGCCAGTCGAACTGGAACTCGATGTTTTTGTACTTCCCGGTCTTGGGCAGGTACTTCTCGATCAGCTTCATTTCTTTCAGCACCACGCCACCGGTGACGGTGTTGGTGGTGGTGTTCTGGGTGCCAATGCCCACGGTGATCACTTGCTTGTCGGCGGCCCAGGCCCATGAGGCGGAGCAGATCAGTGCGGTGGCGCACGTCAACGAGAGAACAACTGAACGCATGTCAATCTCCTGGTCGGTCACTTCACGATCACGAAGCCTTTGCGCAAGATCAATGCCTGCTCGCGGGCTCCACTTCTGTCTCCTGGCCCCACGCTCAAGCGGTTTCGCTCAGCAGGGCTCTCTTGTCTGTTTGGTCGGCCCAGGCGTCGGCGTCGGGCAGCGGCTCTTTCGGCTCTGTGATGAGCGGCCACTTCGCGGCCAGCGCTTTGTTGAGGGCGATGTACTCCAGCTGCCCCGGCGCGAGGTCTTTCTCATCGAGGATGGCCTCGACCGGGCATTCGGGCACGCACACGCCGCAGTCGATGCACACCTCGGGGTTGATCACGAGAAAGTTGGGGCCTTCGTGAAAGCACTCGACCGGGCACACCGACACGCAATCGGTGTACTTGCAGCGAATACACGCTTCGGTGACGACGAAACTCATGGAGCGGCTCCTAGGCTTTGGCCATCTGGATGCTGGTGAGCGCGAGCTTGGCGAGCTTGCGCACATCAGGGTCGCTGTCGCGCAAGGCGCGCTCCAGCGGCGTGATGCCGCGCGGGTCGCCCACTTCGCCTAGCGCGATGACCGCCTCTTTGCGCAGGTTGCTCACCGGGTGCGACAGCGCCTCGGCGAGCGCGGCCACACCGTCACGCGCCTTCAGCTTGCCCAGGCTGCGCGCGGCCTTCACGCGCACCTGCCAATACTCGTCTTCCATCGCCCGCACCAGGTTGGGCACGCCAAGTGCCGAGCCGGCCTTGGCGAAGGTGGTGGCGGCCTCTTCGCGCACCTGCCACACCGGGTCGGCCAGCGCGCGGCTCAGCGCCGGGTGCACGCTGACGTCGGCCGAGTCGCTGGCGTAGCTCAGCGCACCCACCGCCACGCGACGCACGTCGGCGTCTTCGTCGTGCGCGGCAATCTGGGTCAGAGAGGCGATGGCGTGGGGCTTCTTCAGGTAGCCGAGCAGGCCCACCGCGGCGCGGCGTACCTGAGGGTCGGTGTGCTGCAAGGCCTGTAAGGCGGGCTCAAAGGCGGCGTCCACACGCAACGCTTTCACCGCCTGCAACGCCGCGGCCTGCACCTCGGGATCAGCATCGCTCAGGTAAGGCAGCAAGGCGCTGGCCGAGGCCGGCTCCTTCAGCTCGGCGAGGGTGTAAGCCACCGCGGCGCGTACCTCGGTGTCGCTGTCCTTCAGCAAAGGCACCAGCGCGGCGAGCACCTCGGGCTCTTCAAAACCTTCGAGTGCCTTGGCGGCTTCGAGGCGCACCGTGGCGTCGGCATCGCTCAGCGCCGTGATCAGCAGCGGCGCAATGTCGTCTTCTTCGTCGGTGTAGGGCAGGTCGATGACAGCGATGCGGCGCACGCCCGCATCGGCATTGCGCAAGCGCTCGTGGATGGTGGCCATGCTCATGTCAGCGCACCAGGTAAGGGATGTTCACGTGCACTGCGCCCGTCGGGCAGTCTTTCTCGCAGGGCATGCAGTACCAGCATTCATCGAACTTCATGAATGCCTTGTTCTTGGTGAGGTCGATGGCCAGCACGTCGAGCGGGCACACATCGACGCAAACCGTGCAGCCCTTGTCGGCGATGCACTTGTCTTCGTCGACAACGACGGGGGCTTGGGTGCGGGTGAAGTTGATGGTCATGTGGATCTCTCCTCTTTCACTTGGGTCACTTCAGAGCGGGCCTTCGATACCTCAGGCTCAGCGGGGGATTGGCATGGGGATGAAGCAGAACTCGAACACTCTCAGCCCGCTCAGGCTGAGGTATCGAAGCCCCGCTCAAGCCGCCGCCGGGCTGGCCACCCGCAGCCGCTGATACGCCGATTTCTCCTGCTCATTCAGCTCCACCACATAGGGCTCGATCTCGCGCTTGCGGAACACGGCGTTGCCGCTCTCATCGCTGGTCACGTTGGTGTGGCAGAACCAGTTCTCGTCGTCGCGCTCGGGGTGGTCCACGCACAGGTGGTACAGGCCCCAACGGCTCTCGGTGCGGTAGAGCGAGGCGCGCGCCGCCAGCTCGGCGCAGTCGCGGATGGTGTGGGCCTCCATCGCGCGCATCAGCTCGTGCGGGTCGGCCGCGCTCATGTGGTTCAGGTCTTCGCGGATCTCGTCAAAGCGCTGCAGGCCGATCTCCATCTTGCGGGTGACCTTGGGTGGCTGCAGGTAGTCGTTGACGATGCGGCGTGTCTTGTATTCGAGCTGGAACGGCGTGAGGCCCTCAGCCTTGGCCAGCGGCGCATAGACGCGCGCGCGCTCGATCTCGACCTTCTCTTGCTCAAAGCTGGGCTGCGAGATGCCGCTCACGTAATCGGCCGCGTTCTCGCCACAGAACTTGCCGTAGACAAACGCCCCCAGCATGTAGTTGTGCGGGATGCTGGCGCAATCGCCCGCCGCATACAGCCCGGGGATGGAGCACTCGCCGCGCTCATTGGTCCAGATGCCCGACGCGCTGTGGCCGCTGCAAAAGCCGATCTCCGAGATGTGCATCTCGATCATGCTTTTGCGGTAGTCGGTGCCGCGGCCTTCGTGGAAGCGCCCGCGGCTGGGCCGCTCGTTGGTGTGCAAGATGTGCTCGATCTCGCTGATGGTTTCTTCCGCCAGGTGGTCAAGCTTCAGGAACACCGGGCCCTTGCCGCCTTCGAGCTCGTTGAAAAACTCCATCATCATCTGGCCGCTCCAGTAGTCGCACTCGATGAAGCGCTGGCCCGCGTTGTTGGAGGTGTAGCCACCAAAGGGGCCGGTCACGTAGGCGCAGGCCGGGCCGTTGTAATCTTTGATCAGCGGGTTGATCTGAAAGCACTCGAGGTTGGTCAGCTCGGCGCCTGCGTGGTAGGCCATCACGTGGCCCTCGCCGGTGTTGGTCGGGTTCTCGTAGGTGCCAAACAGATAGCCCGATGCGGGCAGGCCCAGGCGCCCCGCGGCGCCGGTGCAAATGATCACGGACTTGGCCTTGATAACGAAGAAGTCTGCCGTGCGGCAGTCGAAACCCATCACGCCCGCCACCTCACCGCTCGGGCCCGTGAGCAGCCGCGTGCCTACCACGCGGTTGGTGATCTCTACCCGTGCGCGCTTGAGCTGGCGGTACAGCACACGCTTCATGTGGTGGCCTTCGGGCATGGGCAGCACGTAGCTGCCCAGGTGGTGCACCTTGCGCACCGAGTAGTCGCCGGTCTCGTCTTTCTCGAACTTGATGCCCCACTTGTCCAGCTCTTCGATCATTGCGAAGCTGTTGGCCGCGTAGGCGTAGACGCCCTTCTGGTCGACGATGCCGTCGTTGGCGACCGTGATCTCTTTGGTGTACTGCTCGGGTGTGGCGTGGCCGGGGATGACGGCGTTGTTGAGCCCGTCCATCCCCATGCTGATGGCGCCGCTGCGCTTCACGTTGGCCTTGTCGAGCAACAGCACTCTGAGCTTGGGGTTCTTCTCCTTGGCCTTCACAGCAGCCATGGGGCCACCGGTGCCGCCGCCCACCACCACAATGTCGTATTCGAGTTCGATCGTGTTCATGCTGGTTCCTTGATCAAGAGGCACGGTCAGACAAAGGCACGCGATCGACGCGCACCTTGTACTGGAAGGCGTCGCCGCGGTAATAGAGGTGCTCGTAGTCGACGGGCGTGCCGTCAGCGGTGTGCGTGGTGCGCTCGATGAAGAGCACCGGCGAGCCCTCTTCCACCTTGAGCTGCGTGGCGAGGGTTTCATCCGCCAGCGTCGAGCCGATCTGCAGCTCGGCGTGGCCCAGCGCGAGGCCGTAGTCGTTCTCCAGGATCACGAACACGTCGCGCGCCGCCAGGTCTTCCTTGGCCAGGCGGTTGCCGATGGCCAGCGGCACGTAGGTCACATCGAGCGAGATCGGCTCTCGGTTCAGGAAGCGCACCCGCTGCAACTCGGTCACCCGTGCGCGCTTGGCCAATCGCAGCCGCTCGGCCACCTGGGGCGTGGGCGCCACGCTCTTGAGGGAGAGCACGCGCGAGTAGGTTTCATAACCCATCTGCCGCATGGCTTCGCCGAAGCCCTGCAGCCGGCCCAGGTCTTGAAACGCCTTGGGCTTGGAGACGAAGGTGCCCTTGCCATGGATGCGAAAGATCAGACCCTCGTTTTGCAAGTCGTTGAGCGCCTGGCGCACCGTGATGCGGCTCACGTCGAAGGCCTCGATCATCTCGGCCTCGGAGGGCATCTGCTGGTGCGGCTGGTAGCTGCCATCGAGGATGCGCGCACGCAAGATTTCCTTGATCTGCGCATACAGCGGGGTCGGCGACAGCGGCTGCACCTTGTCCGCCCGCTTGGCATCAGGCGGCTGCGAAACCACCAGTTTGGGTGTCGAGAAAGCACCAGGTTTGCTCATGCCGGGCTCAACTTGTTATGACAAGTCAAGTCATAGCAAACGCTGTGCCAACCCGAATTGCCTCGGTCTGGTGCGGGCGCTTCTCCCCGTGGGCCGGGGGCGGGTTATATTTCGAACGTCATATCAAAGCGGGCCGACCATGCGCTACGACGCCGAACACAAGCAACGCACCCGCGAGCGTGTGCTGAAGGAAGCCTCGGCCGCCATCCGCGTCGACGGGCCTGACCGCATCGGCGTGGCCGGCATCATGGCGCGCGCCGGGCTCACTCACGGCGGCTTCTATGCACACTTCGCGTCGAAAGACGCGCTGCTGGTGGCCAGCATCACGCAGATGTTCGACGAGGCCTGCGCCTGGTTTGAAGAGCTGTCGCACGACAAGCCACCGGCCCAGGGCTTGGCGGCCTATGTGGGGTTTTATTTGTCGCGCTACCACCGCGACCACCGCGAGGCCAGCTGCCCCATCGCCAGCATGGCCGCCGACCTGCCGCGCCTGGGTGAAGACGCGCGCCGCGCCTTCGAGCATGGAGCGGCGCGGCTCACCACGTTGATCGCCGGGCGGCTGCAAGCCATGGGGCGCGAAGACGCGGGCGTGCTGGCGGTGTCGCTGCTGTCGGAGATGGTGGGGGCGGTGGTGCTGTCGCGCTCGATTGCCAACGCCGAGCATTCCACCGCGATACTGCGGGCCTCGCGGCAGGCCATCAGCCAACGGCTGGGCCTGCCGCTGAAATCAGACCGCCTCCAGGATGGTCGCAATCCCTTGCCCGCCCCCGATGCACTGAGTTGACAACGCAAAGCGCCCGCCTTCGCGCTTGAGCAGCGCCGCTGCCTTGCCGGTGATGCGCGCGCCGGTCGCCCCCAGCGGGTGGCCGATGGACAGGCCGCCGCCATCGAGGTTCACCTTCTCGCGCGGGATCTGCAGCTCGCGCATCGAGGCGATCGCCTGGCTGCTGAAGGCCTCGTTGATCTCGATCACATCGAGGTCGGCCACCGTGAGGCCGGCGCGCGCCAGCGCCTTGCGCGTGGCCGGCACCGGGCCCATGCCCATGACGTCTGGCGGGCAGCCGGCCACCGCCGTCGAGCGGATCTTGGCCAGCACGGTCAGGCCGTGGCGCTGGGCGTACGCCTCGGAGCACACCAGCACGGCGGCCGCGCCATCGGTCAGCGGCGACGAGGTGCCGGCCGTCACCGTGCCATCCGCGCGAAAGGCGGTCTTCAGACCGGCCAGGCCTTGCATTGAGGTGGCAGGCCGCAGGCAACCATCGGCATGCACCCAGCCCTCGGGCGTGTGCACCGGCACGATCTCGTCTTTCAACAGACCCAGTTCCTGCGCCTTGGCCGCCTTGCGCTGCGACTCCACCGCCAGCGCTTCCTGCTCCAAGCGAGAGACACCCCAGCGCGTGGCCACGTTTTCGGCCGTCTCGCCCATGCTGATGTAGGCCTCGTGGAAGGTCTCCAGCAGGTGCGGGTTGGGCGAGTGGTTGAAGCCGCCCTGCGGCACACGCGTCATCGACTCGACACCGGCGCAGATGAACACCTCGCCCGCGCCGATGGCGATTTGCCCGGCCGCGATGTGTATGGCCGTCATCGACGAACCACAAAAGCGGTTGACCGTGGTACCCGCCACTTCGATCGGCAAGCCGGCGAGAAACACCACCAGGCGCGCCATGTTGTCGCCCTGCTCGGCCTCGGGATACGAGCAGCCGAGGATCAGGTCTTCGATGTCAGCAGTGTTGACGCCCGTGCGCTCGACCAGGCCTTTGACGGCGGCAGCGGCCAGGTCGTCGGGGCGGACTTGCGTGAGGCCACCCTTGCGGGCGAAGTGGAAGGGGGTGCGGGCGTACCCGGCGATGACGGCGTGGGGCATGGTGTTCTCCATCGAAAAGTTCATTGAATGACGATCATCATATATAGAAAAAAGCGTCTTTGCACGCAGCGTTCAGAATCCGCCCACCCCAGGCCTGAAAGGTATCGACATGAGACCAGCGCCCCGCCACCTTCTAGCGCCCTGCGCGCTGCTCGTCTTCGCCTGGCCGGCCCTCGCCCAGGGCGAGGGCGATGCCGCCATCACGCCTTACCGCCCATCGGTGTCCAGCCCCGCGCAGCTGCCGGCCGAAGGCCAGCTGGAGATGGAGCTCGGTGGCCTGCGCACCCGCGCCGACGATGCCCGCCGAGACAGCCTGCCCTACCAGTTCAAACTTGCCTTCAGCAAGGACTGGGGCGTGCTGCTCGGAGGCGAGGCTCACGTTTCGGCGCGCGATGGCAGCGCGCACGAAAGCGGCGTTGGTGACACGAGCCTGGTGCTCAAGCACGCTTGGGACATCGAAGACGGCCATGCCGCAGGCCTGGAGCTCGGCGCCAAGCTGCCGACCGCCAAAGACACGCTGGGCAGCGGCAAGGCCGACTACACGCTCAACCTCATCGACAGCCGCGACCTCGGCAGCCTGCACATCGACGTGAATGCCAACGCCACACGCCTCGGCGCGGTCGAGGCGGGCACCGGCCGCACGCAACTGGGCCTGTCGGCCTCGTTCTCCATGCCGCTGGCCGAGCGCTGGGGCCTCACCGCCGAACTCTCGGGCACACACCGCCGCCACACCGACAACACCCTACAGGTATTGGGCGCCGTGAGCTTCAGCCCGAGCAAGCGCCTGACCTTCGACCTCGGCGCGGCCCGCGCCACCCGACCGACACCCGGCAGCACCTCGGTCTTCGCCGGCGTGGTCTTCCCCATCACCCAACTCTGGTGACCCCATGGACATCGACCCCCAGCAAATCGCACAACCCGCTGACGAGCCCCCGTCCAACAGCAAACACCACTGGCTCAACCCCGCTGTGGGCGTGGCAGTGGCGCTGCTCGCCACCTTCATGGGCATCTGCAAAGTGAAAGACGACAACATCGTGCAGGGCATGCAGCAGGCCCAGGCCGACAAGATCGACCACTGGGCCTTCTACCAAGCCCGCAACCTGCGCGAAGAGGTGGCCAAGGCCACGGTGGTGCAGCTGCGCTTGCAAGCCGCTGACCGCCCGGCCGACAAACAAGCCGCCTGGCAGGAAGCCATCACGCGCTATGAGCAGCTCGCCCGGGAGCAGGCCGAGAAGAAAGACGAGCTACGCCGCCAGGCCGCCAAAGACCAGGAAAACTACGACGCACTCAACTACCGCGACGACCAGTTCGACTTGTCTGACGCGCTGATCGCCATCGCCATTTCACTGCTGGCCATTACCTCGCTCACGCAGCTGCGCTGGCTCTACGGCCTGAGCCTGGTGCCGGCGGGCTTTGGCGTGCTCATGGGCCTGGCGGGCCTGCTCGGCTGGGCGCTACACCCTGGCGCCCTCGTCAAGCTGCTGAGCTGATCAGAGCTGCACCTCGGCACGGCCCACGCCGTCGAACACCACGCTGACGTGGTCACCGGCGTGCGCCTCGAGCGCCCCGCACCAGGTGCCGGTGCTCACCACCGTGCCGGCGGCAAGCACCTCGCCTTCGCGGGTGGCGTGGCGCAGCCAGTCGGGCAGCACCCAGGCTGGGTCGCCGCACGAGTGCGTGCCATGGTGCTCGCTGACGCGCTCGCCGATCTGCACGCGGCCAGGCTGGGCGCCCCAGTCGCGCGCGCGGTGAGCGGCATACGGCACCCACTCGCCCAGCACCAGCGCCCCGTGCGATTGCAGGTCGGCCAAGCGCAGCAGCGCAGGCGCCGTGAAGGCCTGCTGCCAGCGCGAATCGACGATCTCGATGCTGACCGTCATGGCATCGACCAGCGCAGCCGCCGAGCCCATGTCGAGCGTGGCCGCGAGGTCGGCGTCCACCTCAGACCCCAAGCGCAGCGCGATTTCGGCTTCGATGTAGCGCAGGCGAAACGGCCACGCACGCGCCTCGGCCGGGCTGGCCCACACGCCGGCCGGCGGCAGCGGCGCGTGCGTCATCACTGCGCTGCGCGAGGCGCCACCCGACTTCCAGTGCCGCGCTGCGCCGTCACCGAACCAGCCCAGCTCGTTGGCCATCGCGGCTTGCACCCGATAGGCATCGTCGGCGGTGGGCACCGACAGCCCGGTCTCTGCGGCGGCCGTCCGCGTTTCGCGGGCCTTCAGCAAGGCATCGATTACGGCGTCTAGGGTTGAGGTCATGCGCTTTGCTCCCAGAGCATTCGGGTTTGACCACTATGCCGTACCAGGCGATCGGTTCATGCGCGACCTGTAAGACATGACAGCTACGCCGCCCCTCTTGCGGTGAACTAATGTCCGGCACAACCAAGGCCCCGTCACACATGCTGCGCGTACTCATCATCGAAGACCTGCCCGTCAACATGCTGTTGACCGTGGCGATCCTCGAGCGCGCGGGCCACACCACCCTGGAGGCCGAGACCGCCACCGACGGCATTGCACTCGCGCGCGAGCACCGGCCCGACGTGATCTTGATGGACATTCAGCTGCCCGACATGGATGGCCTGGCCGCCACCCGTATCTTGAAGGCCGACCCCCAGATGCGCCACACGCCGGTGATAGCGGTCACCGCTTTTGCGATGAAGGGCGATGAAGCCACCATGCGCGCCGCCGGCTGCGACGGCTACATCACCAAGCCGCTGCGCTACAAGGAGTTTCTGGCAGAGATAGAAGCGGTGGTCGCGCGCTGCAACGGCATCCGTTCGGCCTGAGACACCCTTCTGTCCTGAGACATTCTTCCGACTTGAGACACCCGCTGGCGATGAGACACCCGCTCGCCTTGAGACACCCGCTCGCCCTGAGACACCCGTTCACCCTGAGCTTGTCGAAGGGAGGCTTAGACAAGCTCGACCGAACAGAAAAATGTCAGACAGCTCCCACAGCGCGCACCGGCAGCCGCCGACTGACCCCGGCCCCCACCCCCCCTATCCTGAGTCGACGCGACTTTTCGCGCTTTCCCTCAGGAGCCCTCCATGCCCAAGATCTCTGAAGTCATCACGCGACATGTGGTGGTCGTGAGCCCAAAAGAGAGCTTGCAGCGCGCCGCCGAGCTCATGCACAAGCTGAATGTGGGCGCCCTGCCCGTGTACGACGGCAAGTCGCTGGTGGGCATCGTGACCGACCGCGACATCACCATCCGCGCCACCGCGTTCAACCGCCCCGCCGACAGCACCCCTGTCAGCGAGATCATGACGTCGCAAACCCTGTGGTGTTCGGAAGACGACGGCATCGACGATGTGCTCAAGCAGATGGGCGACGCGCAAATACGCCGCCTGCCGGTGCTGAACCGCGAAGGCGAGATCGTGGGCATCGTCTCACTGGGCGACTTGGCCACCCGCCAATCGGCGCACACCGACGCCACCTTGCGCGAGATCTCACAGCCCACCAACGCCGACGCCATCCCCGCCTGAGCGAGCCTTCGCATGAAGCTCGCCATGGTGTGGCGACTGGCCAAAGACGCCGCCGTGTCGTGGCGCGACGACTACGCGCCCAGCATGGGCGCGGCGCTTGCCTACTACACCACTTTCTCGGCCGCGCCGCTGCTGCTCATCGTGGTGTCGGTGGCCGGCCTGGTGTTCGGGCAAGAGGCGGCGCGCGGCGAGATCTTCAGCCAGCTGCGAGACCTGATAGGCGAACAGGGCGCGCGCGCGGTGGAAGGCCTGCTGCGAAGCGTGAGCAAGCCAGCCGAAGGTGTGGTCGCGACGGTGATCGGCACCGTGGTGCTGTTGATCGGTGCCACCACCGTGTTCGCCGAGCTGCAAGACGCGTTTGACCGCATATGGCGCGCCCCTGAGCGCGGCAGCAGCGGCGTGTGGAAGCTGCTGAGGGCGCGCGTGCTCTCGTTCGGCATGATCCTCGGCATCGGCTTTCTGCTGATGGTGTCTCTGGTGGTCAGCGCCGGGCTCGCGGCCCTGGGCCGCTGGTGGGCGCCCATGTTCGGCGGCTGGGAGACGCTGGCGCAGGTGGGCAATCTGCTCATCAGCTTTGCGCTCATCACCGCGATCTTTGCGCTGATCTACAAAGTCATGCCACGCGTGAGCGTGCAGTGGCGCGACGTGTGGGTGGGTGCCTCGGTCACCGCCGTGCTGTTCACCATCGGCAAGTGGCTGATCGGCCTGTACATCGGGCGCAGTGGCATCACCTCGGCCTTTGGTGCGGCAGGCTCACTCGCCGTGCTGTTGCTGTGGGTCTACTACTCGGCGCAGATCTTCTTGCTGGGCGCCGAGTTCACCTGGGTCTATGCCCACAGCTACGGCTCACGCCGGGGCATATCGCGACCGGGCGCGCTGCCCGAGTTACCCGAGATACCGATACCCGAGCTGCCGATGGCGCCGCTAGACCCTGCTAACCAAACGAGCGGCTCTGCGCCAGTGCGCCGAGGCGCTGCGTGATCGCGAAGAACTCGGCCACCGTCTCTTCGATGATCTGTTGCGCCGACTTGATGGCATCTATCAGCCCCACTGTCTGGCCGGCCAGTGCGGGCGCGGCCTCCATGTCACCGTCGAAATAAACACCGCGTATGCCCTTCAAGGCATCGGCTGGCATCAGGCCTTCGTCAAAGATCGCCTGGGTGCGCTGCGACTTGAGCGCGCGTATGCACGGCGTTGATTTCTTGTTGAGCACCCAGGTGCCGGTTTCTTTCGCATCGACGATGGCGTTCTTGTAGTTGGCGTGCACCGGGCTCTCGGTGCAGCTCACGAAGCGCGTGCCCATCTGGATGGCCTCTGCACCCAGCGCAAAGGCGGCCGCCATGCCACGCCCATCGCAAATGCCGCCGGCCGCGATCATGGGCACGTCGGTGCGCGCGCGTATCGCCTGCAGCAGCACCAGCGTCGAGACTTCTTCAGGGTTCTTGAAGCCGCCGCCCTCGCCGCCTTCGACCACCAGGCCATCGATGCCGGCGTCCACGCACTTCATGGCCGCGTCGACCGTGGGCACCGCGTGATAAACGGTGATGCCAGCGTCTTTCAGCGGCGCGATGAACTTGGCCGGGCTGCCCGCCGAGGTGGTGACGAACTTGACGCCCGAGGCGCAGACGAAGCGCAACATGGCGTCGTCTTTCAGGAAGCGGATGGGCAGGTTCACACCGAAGGGCAGGCCCAGCGCACTCATCTTGGTGATCTCGGCCTGGCAGTTGTCGGTCTCGCCAGACGAGGTCTCGATGATGCCCAGCCCACCGGCGCGCGACACGGCCGAGGCCAGCTGTGTGCGGGCGATCCAGCCCATCGGGGCTTGCACGATGGGGTACTTCGCGCCCGTGTGGGCCAACACTCGATTCATGGGGCTCGCTCCGAAGGGTTCGATGGGGCGGGGTCGCCCTGCATCGCCCGCGGATTATTGCGAGCCGCGTCTCTCGGCCGTGTCGCTTACGTTACCGGGCCCCGCCTGGAACAGCCGAAAGATGCGGTGCGGCGGCTCGCTGTCGCCCGCGTTGTCGGGTGGCTCGCGGCTTTCGCTCACGTCCACGCTCAGCAGGGCAATGTCGGCCTCTTCGCTGATCACCCCCAGCGACTGCGACTGCTCGAAGTCAGGCGACAGGTACAGGGGGCTGCGGTGCTGGCCCACCACGCGAGCGCGGCCCGACACATGCACCAGCTCCTGGTTGTCGTGGTTGATCACCGACAGCATCACGTTCGGTTCGAGCACCACGTCTTCCGTGATGCCACTCTCTCGTGTGATCACGAACCAGAGGTGGGTGCCGTCATCCGAACAGGCAGCCACCTTCATCCTGTGCGCTTGAGGGTGGCGGCCTGCGGCGATGGTGGTCAGCACACAGTTCCGAGAGCGTTGAAACAGGCCGCGCGACTCGGTGCGGCCAAACAAGAACGACAAGGGCATCATGCAAGGCTCCAGCTGCAAGCGTGCCGGAGCAATCGGCGTTCCCCGCAGCAGTGCCTTGCGGATACCGCACGGCGCTGCAGCGAAATGGCAAGAACTACTGAAAAACTGACCGAGGCATGCGCTCAGCCGACCCGCGTGCGTGGGTCAAGTGGTGATCAGCCCATCGGCCCTCAGCAGGGTCTCCAGGCATTGCTCCTGGATGCGGTAGAAATCCTTGACCTCGCGGATCTGGGCCAGCACCTCGTCGGGCGCCTTGGCTACCGCGCGCTTCACTGCCAGGATCATCTTGTTCTTGTTGGTGTGCTCCAGCGAGATGAACTCGAACACCTGGGTGTCGTAGCCGCAGGCGTCGAGCAGCATGGCGCGCAGGCCGTCTGTGAGCATCTCGGCCTGCTGGCCCAGGTGCACACCGTGTTGCAGGATGGGCTTGAGCGGGTGCGGGCTCAAGAGCTGCGGGCGCAGCTGCTTGTGGCAGCACGGCGAGCACATGATGATCTCGGCGCCGGCCCGCAAGCCCAGGTGGATGGCGTGGTCGGTGGCGGTATCGCAGGCATGCAGCGCGATCATCACGTCGAGCTTGCCAGGCTCGTAGTCGCGCACATCGCCTTCTTCAATGCGCAGGCCGTTGAGCCCGAGCTTGGCGATGGCGTGGTTGCACAGCGCCACCATGTCGGGGCGCAGCTCCACGCCGGTCACCTGCGCATGCACGCCCTTGGCGTGCTGCAGCCAGTCGTGTATGGCAAAGGTCAGGTAGCCCTTGCCGGAGCCGAAGTCGATCACCTTCAGCTCCTTCGCGCCGGCCAAGCGCGACGACGCAAGCGCCCCGGCAAACACCTCGACAAACTTGTTGATCTGCTTCCACTTGCGCGACATGGCCGGGATCAACTGGCCTTGCGCCGTGGTCACGCCCAGCTCGGCGAGAAAGGGGCGCGTGAGCTCCAGCCAGCGCTGCTTCTCGCGGTCGTGCGCGGCAGGTGCTGCCGAGGTGGCGTGCGCGGCCGTGTGCAGCGTGCACTTGCCTCGCCTGCTGATGGACAGCTGCAGCTCTTCAGTTTGCGTCATCACATGGACGTTGCGAAAGTGCGTGCCCAACAGCCCGACCAGCACCTTCACACCCTCTTCGCGTGGGAAGTTTTGCGTGATGTCGCGCGTCTTGTGGGTGTAGACCAGCGACAGCATCGCCTCCCCGCGCAGCAGCACCATGCGCCCATCCAGGCGCTGCAGGTCGTCGCTCGGGCGCTGGGGCTTGGCGAGCACAAACCTGACGAAGCTGCCGTCATTTAGGCTGGCCGACAGCTGCGCCATCAGGCGCTCGAACGCGGGTTCGTTAGAGAGGTTCATAGAGGCCAGGGATTGTCGTTCACATGGCCTCGGGCCAGGCGCTCGCTCTCGCCCGACCCTCTGTCTCGCAGGCGACGCAGCCGCTCCGTGTAATTCCTCATGAAACGTTTCATCTGGCCGCCTACGATGGCCAAAACCCCCCGCAGGAGAGCACCCCATGGCCCGCATTCCCTACTTCGACATGGCCCAGGCGCCCGAGCAATACCAAGCCTTGCTCAAGTCGCGCAACCCGCTCAACCTCTACCGCATGCTGCCGCACGCCGGCCCGTCAGCAGCGTCGGGGTTTCTGGCGCTGGGCTCGGCGCTCTTGCGTGACAACGAGCTCGACTCGCAGCTGCGCGAGATCGCCATCCTGCGCGTGGGCATCTTGAGCAAGGCGAGCTACGAAGTGCACCAGCACAAGCGCGTGGCGCGCAACGTGGGTTTGTCGGACGAGAAGGTCGCGGCGCTGGAAGTCAATGCCGACACCTCGGTGCTCACCGACGACGAGAAGCTGGTGCTGAATTTCACCGACGTCGTGTTCCGTGAGGTGAAGGCACCGGATGCGCTGTTCAACGCCGTGGCCGCGCGCTTCGGCCACCGCCAGACGGCCGAGCTGGTGTTGACGATCGGCTTCTACATGCTGGTGAGCCGGTTTCTGGAGAACTTCGAGGTGGACATTGAGCCGGCCGGCACGTTCAAGTAGGCCAGCACACCAAGCCCCGCTGAGACACGCGACTCACGACTCAAAGACTGCACCATGAGCCCCAACTCCCTAGACCCCAGCCGCCAGATGCACCCAGAGACTTTCGGCCAAGTGCCCGGCCGTGGCCGCATGCAGGGCCGCCGCGTGCTCATCATTGGCGCCGGCCAGCGCGTGATCCCTGAAGACAACCCGCCCATAGGCAACGGCCGCGCCATCTCGGTGCTGTTCGCCCGCGAAGGCGCGAGCGTGGTCTGCGCCGACATCTCGGCCGAAGCCGCGCAAGCCACCGTCGACCAGGTGAGGGCCGAAGGCGGCACCGCGTTTGCAGAAGTGGCCGACGTGAGCGATGTGTCGGTGATTGCGCCACTGGTGCAGCGCGCCGCGCAACAACTGGGCGGCCTCGACGGCTTGGTGCTCAACGTGGGCATCTCGCATGGCCTGCCACTCGCCAAGATCACGCCTGAAACCTGGGACAAGGAATTCGCCGTCAACCTGCGCAGCCACATGTTTTTCTCGCAGGCGGCACTCGAAGTGCTGGAGCCCGGCAGCGCCATCGTGCTGATGTCGTCGCTGGCCAGCCTACGCAACGCGAGCCGCAACCCGGCGTATGAGTCTTCAAAGGCGGCGCAGGTGTCGCTCGCCCGCGCCATCGCCGTGGCCGGCGAAGCCAAGGGCATACGCTGCAACGCCGTGCTGCCAGGCCTGATGGACACGCCCATGGGCCGCGACGCCACCCGCCGCCGCCCCAACCGCGCGCTGTCCGTGCCCTTTGGCCGCCAGGGCACGGGCTGGGAGGTGGCCTACGCCACGCTGCACCTCATGTCGCATGAGTCCAGCTACACCAACGGCCATGCACTGCTGCTCGACGGGGGCTTGAGCATCGGCGTGGTGCGCGCGCCCATTTGAAGTTCAGAATCGACGCCCTATGAACACCATGAAAGCCGCCGTGCAAGCGGGCGCAGACGGCCTGCGCATCGAAGAGGTGAGCCTGCGGCAGCCAGGCGTCGACGAGGTGCTTGTGCGCGTGCGCGCTTGCGGCCTCAACCGTGTTGACATCGGCATGGCTGCCGGCCAGGCCCACGGCGCCCAGGGCGGCCCCGGCACGCGGCTGGGCATCGAGTGGGCCGGCGAGGTGGCGGCCACGGGTGCCGGCGTGCAGGGGCTCAAGCCAGGTGACCGCGTGATGGGCTCAGGCGCTGGCGCCTTTGCCGAGTACGCCTTGGCTGACAAGGGCCGCGTGATGCCCATCCCGTCCACAAGCATGAGCTTCGAGCAGGCGGCCACCTTGCCAGTGGCGCTGCAGACCATGCACGATGCGCTCGTCACCAATGGCCAGCTGAAGGCCGGCGATGCCGTGCTGATCCAGGGCGCCTCATCGGGCGTGGGGCTGATGGGCATGCAGATCGCCAAGCTGCTGGGCGCCGGCCTGGTGATCGGCAGCTCGACCACGCCCGAGCGCCGCATGCGCTTGAAAGACTTCGGCGCCGACCTCGCCATCGACAGCCGCGACGAACACTGGCCGCAGCAGGTGCTGGCCGCCACCGCTGGCCTGGGCGTCGCCCTCATCGTCGACCAACTCTCGGGCGCGCAGGCCAACGCCAACATGCGCGCGTGTGCCGTGCACGGGCGCATCATCAACGTGGGCCGCCTGGCCGGCACGCGGGGTGATTTCGATTTCGATCTGCATGCGCTCAGGCGCATTCAGTACGTGGGCGTGACCTTCCGCACCCGCAGCGTGCAAGAAGTGCGGGTCGTCTACGAGCGCATGCGCCAAGACCTTGGCGAGGCGCTCGCCGCAGGCCAGCTCTCGCTGCCCATAGACCGCAGCTTCCCCTTCGAAGAGGCCGCGCAGGCGCTGGCCTATATGGCTCGCAACGCACACTTCGGCAAGGTCGTGCTGACCCTGCCCTGATGCGCGACACCACCACTTCTCCAGCCCCACCCGCACGGCCAATCGCCCCGTTGTGGCTGCTGAGTGCGCTGCCCGCAGTCGGCCTCTTTTCGTCATCGGCCTACCTGCCTTCGCTGCCGGCCATGGCGCGTGACTTCGGCGTGCCCATCGGCCAGGTGCAGCTCACCGTCACCGCCTACCTCGCGGCCATGGCGGCCTTCATGCTGGTCGTGGGGCCCTGGAGCGACCGCGTGGGCCGGCGCCGCGTAGGGCTCATCACGCTGGTGGTCTTCATGCTCGGCAGCGTGGCGGCGTGGTGGGCCAACAGCATCACCACACTCATCGTGGCGCGCATGGTGCAGGGCATAGGGGCGAGTGGTGGCATGGTGCTGTCGCGCTCGATGGTGCGCGACGCGATGAACGACGTAGACGCCGCCCGCGCGAGCGCGCACCTGGGCATGTCAATCGCCATCGCACCCATCGTGGCACCCATGGTCGGTGGGCTGGTGCAGCAAAGCTTCGGCTGGCGGGCCAACCTGCTGCTCTTTGCGGTGATGGGCGGCGTGCTGTGCGTGGGTGCGGTGCGCGGCCTGGTCGAGACGCTGCCGCCCGAGCGGCGCCACCCCCATGGCGGTTTCATGTCCCTCGTGCGTGGCTATGTGCAGCTGCTGCGCGCCAAGCGCTTCATGGCCAACACGCTGCCGGTGGCCATCGGCGCGCTGGCCATCTTTGCCTACAACACGCAAGCGCCGGTGCTGCTGATCGGCGATCTGCACGTGAGCGCCGCCGCCTTCGGCATCTACGGCGCCATGCCGCCCATCGGCTACGTGCTGGGCAACTTCATCACCAGCCAGATCGCCGGGCGGGTGGCGCAGCGCCGCCTGATCGAATCGGGTTGTGTGCTGATCGTGTCGGCGGGCGTGCTGGTCGCGGTTCTCAGCGCAATGTTCGGCCCCGTCGCGCCCCTTATCGCCCTGCCGATGATGCTGTTCGGCCTGGGCAACGGCCTGGTGATGCCCACCGCCACGCTGCGCAGCATGAGTGTGGCGCCCACGCTGGTGGGCTCGTCGTCGGCCCTGTCGAGCTGCCTGCGCATGGGCGCGGGCTCGCTGGGCAGCTTGCTGGTGGTGAGCCTGCCAGTGCGCAGCGCCTTTGGCATCGGCACGCTCGTCGGGCTGATGGGCCTGATGGCACTCGCGGCGTTCTTGCTGCTCTCACGCGGCGAGCACTGAGCCCAGCCTTCTGAATAGAGACAAACCACTAGGTCGGGCACAGTGCCAAAAAGTAGCGCGACGAAATGCGCGGCCGTAGAACACCACTCGTAACAAGAAGTGTTTCAAGTAACCACTTGCAGGCAGACTTCACCGATCGGCCCACGAGGCCTCAATCTCGACGTCACACACGCCATGAACCGTTTGATTCTTGGGGCATCGATCGCCCTCATCGCCCTGTCTTCTCACGCCAAAAGCACCGAGGTCAGCGCGGCAGACCAGGCACGCTTGCGCGCCCTCAGCCAAGACGAATACCTGGCCCTGATCTACACCGTGAACGAGTGCAGGCTCACCCCCAGCGCCCACACGGCAGCGGCCCTGCTCAAGTCACCCGCCATGCCCGGCATCACCGCGGCCTTGGCGCGCCGCGATCAACCCGCCCCGGTGCTCGACCAGGCGGCTTGCGCTTCGCTCATCAAGCTCTGAACGGCTCAGCGGGCCTTGCCGCCCTGCACTGGCCCGCACGATTGCCGCTCGATGAAGTGGCAGTCGATCATCACGCTGCGCGGTGCATCACCGCTGCGGCCCTGCAAGCGCGACAGCAGCAGCTCGGCGCCTGCTGTGGCCGCGGCCTCCAGGTCCACGCGCAGAGAAGTGATAGGCGGCGCGTAGTGACCCGCGAAGTCGGGGTCGCCCAGAGCCACCACTGACACGTCTTGCGGTATGCGCAGGTGCTGTGCGCTGATGGCGTTGAGCGTGTCGTTCAAGATGCCGGTGCCCATGGCAACGATGGCGGTCGGCCGGTCTGCGCGCTGAAGCAGCGCGCGCACGGCATCGAAGGCCGGGCTCATGGCGCTGGGCAGCCGCACGATCACATCTTCATCGGCCGTGAGGCCTTGCGCGCGCAGGCCGGCCCGAAAGCCCTCGATGCGCCGGCGCATCGGCCGGGTAGGCGACTGCGTCACGATCAGCGCGATGCGGCGGTGGCCCAGGCCGGCCAGGTGCGCCACCACGCGCTTCATGCCCGGCACGTGGTTGAAGAGCACGCTGTCGGTGGCGTTGGTCGTGGCCATGTCGCGGTCCAGGATCACGGTGGGCACGCCCAAGCCTTGCACCGCGGCCAGCACCTCGCGGTCACGCTCATTGCCCGGGGCGATGAGCACACCGTCCATGCCACGGCTCTTGAAGGTCGAGAGGATGTCGATCTCGCGTTCGGCGAGGTTCAAGCTGTTGGCCAGCAGCATCATGTAGCCCGCACTGCGCAGCTGCTCTTCCAGCGCTCGAAACAGCTTGGCGTACAGCGGGTTGCTCACGTCGGTCAACAGGCAGCCGATGGTGCGCGTGGTACGCAGGCGCAGCGACTGCGCTGCGTGGTTGGGCCGGTAGGCGAGCTGGGCAATGGCCTCGTCAACCTTGCGCCGCGTCTCGGCCGTCACGTTGTCGACCTTGTTGATGACGCGCGAAGCGCTGCCCAGAGACACCCCGGCCAGCTCGGCCACATCGCGAATGCTCACAGTTTTCGGTTTGGGAACACGTGGCATGTGAGGGCGCGGCGGGGAGCAAAGGAGGCGCGAGAATTGTAGGTGCCATGTCTGCCGCTCCCACCAAGAAGGCCAGCCCTAAGAAGCGCCGCACCCCTGCCACGAAGGCAGCGGCCACGCCACGCTCTCACCACTATCACGTGTACGTGGTCGAGCTCGCCGACCCGGTGTGGAACAACGCGCGCTTTCGCGCGGCCAACCCTGACTACACGCTCGGCAAGCCCTTCGTTTATGTCGGCATGACCGGCCTAGACCCCGATCTGCGCTTTGACAAACACAAGGCCGGGATTCAATCGAACCGCTATGTGTTCGAGTACGGCTTGCGCTTGTTGCCGCAGCTGTACGAGGTCTTCAACCCCATGCCGTATGACGGGGCGCGCGACATGGAGGTCGAGCTGGCGATTGGGTTGCGGGAGAAAGGATATGGGGTTTGGCAGGCCTGAGCCGCGCGAGCAATCGCTCTTAGACCAGTGGCCGTCATGACGAGACTGCATCTCGCTGGCGAATTGACTGAGCCAGTAGCTCGCAGGCCAAACGGTCTATCTCCCCATGCATGTGCAACTTGCTCAGCCAAGAAGCCGGTATGGCGTCAGCGCCGTAGTAAGCCCCGGCGATCTGCCCTGTAATGGCGGCTGTCGTGTCGGCATCGTCACCGAGATTCGCCGCTTGAAGGACTGCCTCCTCAAACGACGCCGTATTCATGAAACACCACAGGGCGGCCTCCAAGGAAGCAACGCAATAGCCCGATCCGGTGACAGCTGACACCGGCTTGCAAAGAAAGTCTCCCGCAGCCAGCAACCTGACGGCCAGTGTTTGAACTGCCAGATTCGACGCCGGGAACAGATGCTCCTTAGGCAGCCCCTGGAGGGTTCGCGCCAGCAAGTCGCCGAACAGCTCGCTACATTCGATTGCCTCTGGCGCCGCGTGGGTGGTCGCCGTGCTGAGACGCGCATAGCGGCGGACAAGCGCAAGGTCATGGCCGAAAAAAAGAATCACTGGGGCCAACCGCATTAACGCACCGTTGCCGGCCGTGTTCGGGTCTGTCGAACCAGCCATAGGATCTTGCGAGACCTGATACCGCTGCAATGCTTTGGCAACCGTCATTCCGATGTCAAAGCATTCATCTGTTGAACTGAGGTAGCCCCATTGCCACCAGTTGACGTAGCGATTCATCTGATCCACGGCATCGAAGCCGTGACAGTAGAGCAAGCTGGTCGCCAAGCACAGCGCCATAGAGGTGTCGTCCGTCCACTGGCCAGCGGCCAACTCAAACGGCCCACCCCCGATCATGTCAGTCATTGGCTCAAAGCTTCCACGCATGCTGAACTCCACCGTCGTCCCCACGGCGTCGCCGCAAGCCAGGCCCAGCAAGCTCCCGCGATAGCGATCTCGCAGCGTCGTCATTCGCTCCCCCGCGGGCTGAAGGTACGTGGGAATAACACGGCCTTGGCGCGATCCTTCAAGCGGTAACCCATGGGCGGCCGATTGGATTCGCTCTGGACCACACCCACTTCGTCCAGGAAATCTGCGGCCACCATACGGGTACGAAAGCCGCTTTTGTCCACCGGGCGGCCAAGCACCACCTCGTACATGCGCTGCAACTGCGGCAGCGTGAAGGGCTCGGCTAGCAAGAACGCCGGCAACGAGGTGTACTCGACCTTGCTGCGTAGACGCGCCACGCCAGCCCGCAGGATCTCGTCGTGGTCAAAGGCGAGCTTGGGTTTCTGCAGCAGAACGTCCACGCCGAACCAGGCCACGTCGCTGGCGTTGGCGCCCTTTCGCAGCACAACCCCTTCGCCTGCAATGAGCGCGAAGTACGCGTGCGTGGCCGACCAGCCGCGCGGGTCGCGCGTGGCGCTGCCCCAACTACCCAGTTGCTCTAGGTACGGGCTCGTGACCGCCGTCTTTTCCTGCAGCTTGCGGCGCGCGCAGGCCACCAGGTCGGTGTCGCGGCCAACGTCCACAAAGCCGCCCGGCAAGGCCCACAGGCCTGGGTGTGGCTCACGCGTGTCGGCCGGCCGGCGCACCAGCAGCACTTTCAGGGTGTCATCCTGCACCGCGAAGATCACCACGTCGACGGTGGTGTAAGGGCGGGGGAAGTCGAGCGGGGTGTGTTTCTTGGCAGACACGTTGGGCCCTGGGGAAGCGCTGCTTCTTGACAGCCGCCGGAGTGTAGGTTGTACTGTGCATCTTAAACAAGATGCTCAGCACAACTTTTACAGCACCGGCGCAGCACAAACGCCCTTATCCAGTGCGATCGACTCATGAAGACCCACAACCTGGCGCCGGCGTTAGCTTCATTGAGGCGTTCTCCCCCAATAAGGAATGCGCGGGCTTCGTCGCCCGCGGCGAGCGCCTGGGCTATGAAGCGACAGGCATCCTGACGATCATCGGGCAGCGCATCTATGAAGAAGTGCGCAACACCGACCGCGTGACGGCGAGCGCAGCATGCTCGCCTTCATGGTCTACCAGAACGACAACTTTGATGGCGGCTGCACCGGCTTCGGCTGGGCGCCAGTGGAGCCCGTGCGCGGCGCGGCTTTGGTCTTCGCGCGCCACCTGCGGCGCCGCGGTCAGCCGCGGTCTGAAGTACGCGCTTCGCTCCGATGTCGTCTACCGCTTGGCATAAAGCCTGCGGCGGCGAGTGCATGCATGACTCCACAACAACAAGGAAAACAAAAAATGAACACCAAAAATTTCCCCACCGCCACCAGCAAGTTTCTGAGCCTGGTGTTGCGGCACGAACCCGAACGCATCGGCCTGACGCTGGACAGCGCAGGATGGGTGCTAGTCGATGACCTGCTGGTCAAGCTCTCCCGGGCCGGCAAGCCGGTCAGCCGAGAGCTGCTACAGCAGGTGATCGACACCTCAGACAAGCAGCGCTTTGCCCTGAGCACTGACGGCCTATCGATCCGCGCCAACCAAGGCCACTCGGTCGAGGTTGATCTGGCCCTGGCGCCGCAAGTGCCACCCGAGTTGCTATACCACGGCACGGCCACCCGCTCGCTCGACTCCATCTTGAAAACGGGCTTGAGCCGGGGCGCGCGCCACCACGTGCACCTGACAGAGCGCCCGGCCACCGCCGTGGCGGTGGGGCAGCGCTATGGTGCGCCGGTAATGCTGCGCATAGCGGCACTGCGCATGCACCAAGCAGGCCATGTTTTCTTCTGCACGGCCAACCAGGTGTGGCTAAGCGACACGGTGCCACCCGAGTTCATCGAGGTCACGCCATGACGGACACCGTGGTGCTCTACCGTCCCACCGGCGACGAGGAGCTCGCACTGGTGGCCCGCAGTGGCTACCGCCGCTGGCCGCCGCGCCTAGCCGAACAGCCGATCTTCTACCCGGTGACCAATGAACAGTACGCGATCGAGATCGCGCGCGACTGGAATGTGCCGGCCGGCGGGGTCGGGCATGTCACCCGATTCATGGTCGAGAAGGCCTTCATGGACCGCTACGACATCCAGCGCGTCGGCGGGAGCCACCACACGGAATGGTGGATACCAGCTGAAGACCTCGAAGCGCTCAACGATTGCATCTTTGGCCAGGTCGAAGTCATACGAAGCTTCCGGGCCACCACCACACCACAAAAACTCCAAGAGAACCTCCATGAAGCCCCTCCCGACAGAACGCCATGACGGCCAGGCGGCCCGCTGGCCGGCGGCCGGCCAGCACATCCTTGCGCAGCACGACGAGCACAGCGTCATCGTGTACCAGGCCTACCAGCCCTCCACCGGGCACTACGCCGCTCGCCACGGTCGCCTTGGCGGGCCCGATTTCTCGTTCAACCGCATGAGCTGGATCAAGCCCAACTTCCTGTGGATGATGTACCGCTCGGGCTGGGGCACCAAGCCCGGGCAAGAGGTAACGCTCGCCCTGCGCCTGCCGCGGCCTTTCTTCGAGTCGCTGCTAGAGCAGGCCGTGCCTTCGAGCTTCATGCCGTCGATGTACCTCAGCACAGAGGCGTGGCAGGCCGAAGTCGCCACCTCCGAGGTCCGCATGCAATGGGACCCCGACCACGCGCCTGATGGCAGCAAGCTGGAGCGCCGCGCCATCCAGCTCGGGCTGCGCGGTGACGCGCTGAAGGCCATGGCCGACTGTGCGCTGCTCGAGGTGATCGACATGTCTGATTTCGTCGCCGAGCAGCGGCAGTTCGCAACCGCCCACACCCACCAGTTGCTGACGCCGCTGGAGACCGTGTTCGAACCCCGCAGCGCCAAGGCCAGGGAGCGCGCTTGCACATGAATCGAGCCCAGCGCACCACGCTCGCACTCGACACCCTGCGCATCGTGGAGAGCGGGCACTACAACACCGCAAGTGGCCAATCAGTCAGCATCGCCGCCGCCACGGCGCAATGCCGCGACCACACGCGCCTCTTTATGCCTGACGAACTGCAGCAGATCGCTGCCGACCTGCCACTTTCGGGTGAGCGCATCGACACGCGCTTCGACGTGGCCAACGAGACCACTTTGATGGGAGCCCGCCGTCTGGCCACAGCCACAACCGAGCGCGTCGGCGTGCTCAACTTCGCGTCGGCACGCAACCCGGGTGGCGGCTTCCTAACGGGCAGCCAGGCGCAAGAAGAGTCTCTTGCGCGCACCTCGTCCTTGCATGCCTCGCTGACGAGCGATGCGGCCACCCCGTTCTATGAGTTCCACCGGCGCGAAGCGTCGGCCCTGTATTCGGACCGAATGATCCTTTCGCCCGACTGCCCGGTCTTTCGCGACGACGAAGGCGGGCTGCTTCCCTCGCCCTACAACATCACCTTGCTGACTAGCCCGGCGCCCAACGCGCGCGCCTTGCGCGAGAACGACCAGCAGGCACTGCCCCAGCTCGCTGCCGTGCTGTCTCAGCGTGCAGGTCGCGTGCTAGCGCTCGCCTTGCACGCCGGGTGCAGACACTTGGTCTTAGGCGCATGGGGCTGCGGGGTATTCGGCAACGATCCCACGCTGGTCGCCCGAATCTTTGCCCAACACCTCGCGGGCGCGCGCCTGGGTGGGAAATTCAACAACGTACGTTTTTCCGTCCTTGATGACTCACCCGGCGAGCTCACTCTGGCAGCCTTCCGCCATGAATTCGCCTGAGAGCCGATCACGGCCCCTCGGTCAAGCCCAAGAAGTGATCCAGCATGTGGAAGTGGTCGTCATGGAACTGGTCTTCCAGCGCCAGCAGCTTCTCGATCGGCACCCACTCCACCGCCTGCGCATCGTCATCGGCTTGCACTTCGGGCAGCTCGCGTTCGCCCAGGTTGAAGTAGTGCGCGTGGGTGATGGTGCGACCGCGCAGGCTGCGGTCAGGGTGGTCGAACACGGCGGCAGCCACCAGGCAGTTGCGCATGGTCGTGTCGAGCAGGCTCAAGTGGGTCTCTTCTTTCAGCTCGCGCAGGCACGATTGGTAAGCCGTTTCACGCAGCTCGATGAAGCCCCCCGGCACCGCCCACAAGCCGCGGCCCGGTGCGCGGCCGCGCTGGATCAGCAGCACGCGGTCGGCGCAGCGCACCACCGCATCGACCGTCACGAACACCGGCGGGTAGGGCGCGCTGGCCCACGCGGCGGCGTACTGTCGCAGCATGCGCCACTCCTCGGCGAGGCGGGCGAAAAAGGGCAGCGACACCCAGGCGCGGATGAAAGCCAAAGTGGTGGCCGGCGCCTGGTCGGTGAGCGCCGCAAGCGTGGGTTCTATCGCATCACCGGCCGATGAAAACAGCGCGTCGCGCAGGTGCGTGCCATCGGCCGCGCCCACGCGGTCGACCGACACCACCGCCCAGCTGCTGAAGGCGCGCAGGTACTCGCTGGTGGCGTCCTTGTAGTGGCCAACCAGGGCCACACGCTTGTCGTTGCCGCCACCCAAGGCCTCTACGCCGGCGTGTACCGCTTGCACCCAGCGTGCCTCGTCGTAGTAATCACGCACCGGCAGAAACTGCACCCGCTCGCGCTCTTCGGGCGTGAGTGCCAGGCGGACCATCTCCGCGCGCTCCTGCCAGCTGAAAGGGTTCTTCGGCGTGCGCGCCTGGTGGGCCGAGCCGATCACCATCACCACCTGCGGCGCCAACGCGAGCGCGCGCTGCAGCAAGGCGAGGTGGCCGTTGTGAAACGGCTGGAAGCGGCCGACGTAAACGGCCACGTCATGGGGTGCGGTCATGGGAGCTTTCAAACGTGTTTGGCAGCGATCGGCATTTGCCGGCCAGTGCCGAAGGAGCGTGCGCGCACGCGGATGATGGGGGGCGACTGGCGGCGCTTGTATTCGTTGCGAGCGATCATGCCGCGAATGCGCTCGACCAAGGCGTTGCCCGCCGTGTCAGCGCGCTGGCGCTCCACGAAAGCAGTCGCCTGCGCAAATTCCCACGCCGCCAGGCGCTTGCCTTCGATCAGCACCTTCAAGATCTCGTCGAGCACCGGGTAAGGCGGCAGGCTGTCGGTGTCTTTCTGGTCGGGTGCGAGCTCGGCAGACGGCGGCTTGTCGATCACGATCTGCGGGATCAGCTCACGGCCGGCCGCTTCGTTCACGTAGGTCGACAAGGCGAACACCTCAGTCTTGTAGAGGTCGCCCAGCAGGCCCAGGCCTCCGTTGGTGTCGCCGTACAGCGTGCAGTAACCCACCGACAGCTCAGACTTGTTGCCGGTGGTCAGCAGCATGTGGCCGAAGTGGTTGCTGTACTCCATCAGGATGGTGCCGCGTATGCGCGCCTGCAGGTTCTCTAGCGGCAGCCCCTTGAGTGGCGGGCCGAAGCTGGCCTCGAACTGGCGCGCATACACAGCTACCGCTTCCTTGATCGGGTGCGTGTGCAGCACGATGCCCAGGTTGCGGCACAAGGTGACGGAATCGCTCACCGAGCCGGTGGATGAAAACGACGACGGCATGGTCACGCCGACCACGTTCTCCGCGCCCAGCGCCTGCACGGCGAGCGCCAGCGTGAGCGCGCTGTCGATGCCGCCCGATGAGCCGACCACCACCTGCCGAAAGCCGCAGCGCCGCGTGTAATCGCGCAGGCCCAGCACGATCTGCGCTTGGTAGAAGGCCAGCGTGGGCAAGCCTTTCGGCGCGACCGCGGGCAGCGCCTCACCGCTGCGCGACAGGAAGTGGCCGTGCTCGAAGCGCAGCGTGCACACATCTTCCACAAAGCGCTGCGCCTCGTAGACCACGCCGCGCTCGGGCTCCACCGCAAACGAGGCGCCGTCGAACACGATCTGGTCCTGCCCGCCGATCTGGTTGACGTACAAGATGGGCAGGCCATGGCGGCGGCTCGCATCGCCGAACACCTGGTGGCGCTGCTCGCGCTTGCCAATGTTGGAGGGGCTGGCGTTGATGCTCACCACCAGGTCGGGCGCGGCATCGCGCATGCGCTCGAAGGGGTTGACGTGGTAGTCGAGACCTTCATCGTTCCAGCCGTCTTCGCAGATCATCAGGCCGACCTGCGCATCGCCTATGCGCAGCACACGCGCCACATCAGGCCCAGGCTCGAAGTGGCGATGCTCGTCGAAGATGTTGTAGGTGGGCAGCAGCTGCTTGGCATAGCGCAGCACGATGTCGCCAGCCTTGATGACCAGCAGCGCGTTGTGCAGACGCTTGCCCGGGCCCTCGCGCGGCACCGGCGCACCGATCACCCAGTGCAGGCCACGCAGCTCGCGCGAGGCGTGTTGCAGGCTCGCAATGCCGGCGGCCACGCGCGCCATGAAGAGCGGCTCGTCGAGCAGGTCGCCGGGGTAGTAGCCGGTGAGCGACAGCTCCGAGAAGACGACCAGGTCTGAGCCTTCGACGGCCGCGTGCTGGGCCGCTGCGATCATCTTCAGCGCGTTGCCTTCGATGTCGCCGACGAAGTAGTTCAGTTGCGCGACGGTGATGTTGAGCATCAGAGTTCCTTTACGTCATTTCTTTCACATTGAAGACCTGCCGCAGGTAGGCGAGAAAGGTCTCGTCCTTGCACAGCGTCTTGCCTGGTGAGTCTGAGAGCTTGGCCACCGGCTGGCCGTTGCACTGGGTCAGCTTCATCACGATGTTGAGCGGCGTTTGCCCCACGTCGTTGCTGAGCGAGGTGCCGATGCCAAAGCCCAGCTGCGTGCGGTCGGCGAAGTGGCGGTAGATGGAAAAGGCGGTGGGCAAATCGAGCCCATCGGAAAACACCAAGCGCTTGGTGCGCGCGTCTATGCGCAGCTTGGCGTAGTGGGCCAGCGCCTTCTCGCCCCACACCACCGGGTCGCCCGAGTCATGGCGCAGGCCGTCAAAAAGTTTAGCGAAATACAGGTCGAAGTCGGCGATGAAGGCATCCATGCCGACCACGTCGGTCAGCGCCGTGCCGAGGTCGCCGCGGTATTCCTGCACCCAGGCCTCGAGCGCGGCCTTCTG